>NZ_JBITJA010000010.1:0-54488 GCF_044459545.1 Micromonospora sp. NPDC050276
CGCCCAGTCCTCCACGCTCAGCACCTCCCGATGCTTCAGGAGGTGGTCCCGATTCAGCCGGAACCACATGGTCAGTTTTCAGGCGGAGCCGACACAGGTCCCACTCGCAGACGCGGCCAGACTGAGCGACCCGCCGCAGAACGTGGCTGCGGGGCAGATTGACTGAGAATCAAGCCGAGTTGGCCTTCTCAATCGAACTGCTCCGCCCAGCTCAGCGCGCCCCACCCGGAGCAACTTCGCTGAGAACGGACACCCGGGCCAGCCGATCCGACGCGGATGCGCCACCGCCTCGGCGCCAACCACCCGGACAGTGGCAGAAGTCGATGACACGGTGGGTGGGTGACGGTTCACGAATACTGCGACAGCGTGTCCGCCGACGGCTCGGCCGCAGTGCCAACGTGTCACACGCCGCAGCGGCGACGACCGGTCAGGCACTCATGCAGGTCGATGACATGGTGTCCGCGGACATGTCCTTACCCGACAGGCGCGGACACGGCCTGCGTGCGGTTGACACGCCCGTCCATGCGGCGCGGGGATGTCATGTCGGTTTGACCACCGCCACCACGGGAAGGGCTGTCGCCGATCGAAGCCAGTGTCACTCCAGGTCAGGAACACGCGCGTGACTGCGCTGTCCCGGCCCTGCTCAGCGACCGCGCCGGACACTTTGTCAACGACGAACATCGATGACATGTGCGATGCCGCGGACACTCGGCCGGACGCGGAGGACACCTTCTGCCCACCTCGAGGCCATGGCCGCGCGCACGGACGCAATCGACATGTCTCGACGTCGTGTGACCGCCGCCGATCCCATGCCCGGACAAGGTGACACAGCACCCCTGCCGACGTTCCTGTCCTCTCGGGCGCGGCCCGCCGCTGCCTGTACGGACAAGATGTCAATCGATCATCCTCGTTGACACCGGTTCGCGCGTTCCCGGGCAAGGCAGCCGGTACGGAGGGTTCCCCATCACTGGTGCGTCCACCGGCGACCGACACGGGCGAGGCGCCAGGCACGATGCCCGGCCCGGGGGACGCGGCAGGTGGTCAGGATGCGCGCCACCACCACCGGCGTCGTCGCCGGCATTTCGGGCGTGCCGGCAGCGGATGCCACGCCGCTGTGAGTCTCTGTGATCGGCTGTGAGTCGCTGTGAGTGAGAGGGTGTACGGCCCCGGAGGCATCTTGTCGGGCACTTCTCGCACGGCCCTCTGCTCTCTCACAGCCCTGCTCAGAACCCTCGTACGAGGGGACGCCGGCGCGAACGCCAGCTCAGCGCCAGACCGGACGGGCTGTGTCAGCGGCTGTGAGCGCCTGTGAGTCGCTGTGAGTGACTGTGAGCGGTGGGCGCGGCCCGACGATCGCGGCCTCGTCGCGGAGCCGTCTGGGTGCCGCGCTTGGCGTGCGTCGGTGGCTCACAGCCCTGCTCAGCCGTACCGCGGCCCGTCCCGCATCGCCCGCCTGGTGCCGGCCCCGGGTCCGGAGTTCGGGCGAGGCACCGCAGCGGCCCGCTGGGCGCGAAAGCCGGCTTGACCTGCGCTGTGAGTGCCTGTGAGTCGGCCGTGGCGTAATCGGCATTCCAGCGTCGCCAGAACACGGCGGCGACGCCCGATGGTCTCTCTGGCCTAGGAGTACTGATCATGAGTGTGTCCGACACGACCTTCCCTGCCGCGCCCCTGGACGCCGTCGACGTGGCGTTCGCGGCGCTGACCAGCGACCCGGCGCCCCTGTCCCTCGACCTCGAGATGTTCGGTCCGGATGACGGCCTGCTAAGGGGTGTCGTGGCGCTGCCGGCGCTGCGGGACTGGCTGCTGGCGAACCCGCGCGCCTACACGGCCCGCGACGCGGTGTGGCGGGAGTTGATCCGTCGTGCCCGCCTGGACGGGCCGCAGTGGGTCATCGCCGCGGTCGGCATGGCGATGCCGGCGCTGCGCCGCTACGCGAGGCGGTTGTCCGATGGCTACCGCGGTGACCCCGACGACATGGGCGCGGAGATCCTCGCGGGTTTCCTGGCGGCGCTGCGTGACCACGTGGACGTGGCCCGCCGGGCGCCGTACGCGTCGTTGTGCCGGGCCGGGTGGCGCGCCGGGCACGCGCTGCGCCGGCAGGCCAGCGAGTTCGTTTTGGTTGAGGACGTGGAGCGCGTCACGGGACCGCGGACCCCGAGGGTGCCCTACGGGCATCCGGACGTGCTGGTACGCCGCGCGGTGCGCCTGGGGATCCTCGACGCCGACGACGAGCAGCCCTACGTCGACGTGCGGCTGGGCCGGCGGGCCATGGATCCGATCGCGGCCCGGATGGGCATCAGCACCGACGCCCTGCGCATGCGGTTGGGTCGCATCGACACCCGCCTCGCCGAAGCCCTCGCCAGCGGCATGCTGACCGGCGCGGCGTCCCCGCAGGCCGCCGAGGCGTTGGCGGCGCGAGCCGAACGCCGGGCCAGTCTGCGCGCCGCCAGCTGCCGTCGCCTCTCCACCACTGCCGCCACGTCGACGGCAGTCGCGTAGGTCCGCTCCCGGAGACCCCCTCGTGACGCCGTCACTTCCTTGGGGGTTCGGCTGAGCCTGGGCTGGATCTGTCCGTTGACAGCGAAGTCGAATCTCGTCCGCCCCCGCGAACAGGGGCGGGTCATCTTCGATGGCAGAAACTCGATCCGAACCAAATTCGATGGCAAGAAGTTCAACGTCGCCGGCAACGGACAAGATCACCTCGACTGAGAAACCCGCCCGCTGTGAGTGGCTGTGAGTGGCTGTGAGTGGGGCAGGCGTTCGCCAGAGCACACAAACGGCGGTTCCTTAATGACGGCGCCAGAAGCCGCGCTCGGATTCTCGCCGTACCGCAGGTACCGGCCGGTGATCCGGCCGCGCGGACCGGCCGGTTCCGTGCCCGGGCGGCCGTCCCGGCACGGAACCGGCGAGCCGTTGCCCTGTCACCCACCGCGACGCACGACCGCGGTGGGTGATCCGCCCGAGGTGCGCCGCACCGACGCGGTCACACGGGCAATCATCCACCCCTGCCACCCCCTGCCGGGGTGGCGCCATCTTGGAGGTACCGGTCATGTCGACCACCTACCATCCCCAGTTCACTGTCCCGTCCACCCGACCGATCCCGGCGGAGCTGCTCCTGGCCGAGAGCGGCCGCATGCGCCTGCCCGACTGGTGGGCCGTCGAGATGCTCGCCGAGCACCGCGTCCTGACCACCGCGCAGCTCACCGCACTCGGTTTCGCCACCACCACGGCGTCGGCAACCCGACGTCTGGCGATCCTCGCCCGCCGCGGCTGGATCGACCGCCTCTGGAACACCGGCGCCGCGGCCATCGCCGACACCTGGTGGTGCCTCGGCCCGATCGGCACCCAACTCACCCCACTCGACGAAGACCACGATGTCACCCCGGCGCAGGCGTACCGGGCCCGCGACCGGCTCCGCGAACACGCGGGCCTGCCCGGCCTGCTGCGGGCCAACGACTTCTTCGTCGACCTGGCCACCCACGCGCTCACCAAGCCCGGGAGTGACCTACGCACCTGGTGGTCACCGCGCACCTGCCGATACGTCACCGCGGCGCGACATGCCGCCTGGCACGGCGAGTACATCCACGACCGCAACCGCCACGCGTTCTGGTACCAGCCCGACCCCGGCGAGATCCGTCCCGCCGACCTCGCCGACCGCGTCCACGCCTACCGGCGGCTGGCCGAACAGACCGGCCTGGCGACCCTGCTGTTCCACGCCGCCGACCCCCAGCGAGAGCAGGAACTACGCCGCTACCTCGAGCGCCGCAACACGCGGCACCTCACCGTCGTCACCAGCAACCCCGAGCACGGCCACCCGGCCGACCCGGTCTGGCAGCCGATCGGCGAGACACACCGCCTCGCCCTGACCGACCTTCCCCACACCCCCGAGCAGTGGCCGCCCGACACCGTGACCTTCAAGGAGGTACGGCCCCGAGCCCCACACCCCATCTACGACCCCGAACGCCCCTACGAAGAATCCGTGGCCAACGGCGAGTACCACTACCCGCCGCGCCCCTGACCAACCGACCACTGCTCCTCGACCGGCCCACCCGGGCCGGTCGAGGAGCAGGCCAGGGCGACCCACGGAAGCGACCACCCGGTCACTGTCAGGAGGACTACCGGAGGTTGCCGTTCGCTTCGAACCCGAACGGCAACGCCGACGGCTCTCACACCGCAGGCCGCAGCCGCTGTGACCAACTTCGATCGACAGGCGACTGTCACCGGAAGTTCGTCACACGCGCGAGACCAGACAGGTTGGCATGTCCAGCCAGGCTTGCGGACAGCGCCTGGGGACCTCCGGCTGCTTCCGCCCGCTGGCGACCGCGGGGCGCACCAACCTCACACCCACTCGCACCTCTGACCTTGGAGCACCAACGATGATCACCCCGCACCGCGAACCTCACCGGCGTCACCGGCCCGACTCACACCCACCCTCGCCGCACCGTCTGGCCGAACCCGTTGTGCCCGGCGCTTCAGCGGTCAGTGCCGATCTCCGTTCTACCGTCCGTCTTGATCCTGACCCCCAACCTGACCCCTCACGGCCGCTCACAGCCCAGGTCAGCCCCGCTGTCAGCAGTCGGGGACCGCTCCAGACAGACCCTCCAGTCTCGGGTCTCTCCCCCCGGGCTTGTGCCCATGGGTAAACACCTACCGACCGCGGATCCGCTGCTGCGCCTGCAGGCCAGCATCACCGCCCGCGACGACCGGCTCCTGGGCTGGCTCTACGACCACGGCGTGCTCACCACCGACCAGATCGCCGCCGCCCTGTTCCCATCCCTGGACTTCACCCAACGCCGGCTACGCCGCCTCACCGCCCTGCGAGCGGTCGACCGGTTCCGACCCAACAAAGCCGACGGAGGCTCCCACCCCTACCACTACGTCCTGGACCAACTCGGCTACGACCACGTCCACGCCCAACGCGGACTCCCACGAAGCCGCCGGGACCAGGCACGCCGCCGCAAACACTCCCTGACCAACCGACCGGACCTGCCGCACCTGCTCGGCGGGAACCAGGTCTTCATCGACCTCGCCGCCCACGCCCGCACCCACCCCGACAGCGACCTCGTCCGCTGGCAGCCCGCGTCGGCCTACCACGAACCCGGCACCCTCTACCGCGAAGGCGGCGACCCACACATCATCCTCGCCGGAGCGACCGGCCTCCCCCGCCCAGACGGCGCCGGGATATGGACCGAGCACGAACGGTCCGTGCCGTTCTTCCTCGAGTACGACACCAACGGTGAGAACCTGCAGGTCCTCATCGACAAAATCATCAAATACGAGCGGCTCTACCTCCTGAGCACCTGGGCATGGCCGGTGCTGTTCCACCTACCCTCCGCACGACGCGAGGCGAACCTGCACCACCGCCTCGCCGGCACCGACCCGAAGGCGGTCATCGCCACCACCACCGCCGAACTACGCACCGCACTCGCCGCCAGCCCCGCCCACCAGATCTGGCAACTACCCGGCCGTACCGGCCGTCACCGCCTCATCGACCTGCCCTACACCGACGCCCACCACGACGACCAATACCTCACCCACGACCAGCCCACCCCGGACGAGCGGGCCGACTAATGAGGGGGAGCGGAACACGCGGCGGCGTGCGGCGGCCTGCAGGCGGCACACGCCGCCGAACCACCCCCACCCGCCAGCTCGCCGGCCCCGTAACCGTCACCCGTCCGTACGGGCGCGCACCGAGGCGACCGGAAGCGAACTGCGCCCCGATCGGGAACTGTCAGAGTCTGTCAGCCACGCTGTCCGGCGACAGCGCCCGCGCCCGCCCTACCACCGCCCGGAGCGGCGGATCAGCTGCGGTGACAACCATCGCTGAAAGTAACAGTTGTAGCTGACCGTCACAACAACCTTCGCGCCGCCAGCCGGAAGCCGAAGAGACCGGACGACTTGATCTCTGGGCAAAGGTGAGCGTCGATCGTGTCCACCGTCCGGTAGTCCGTGCCGGACGACGTGACCGTCGACGAAAGGGACTTCACTATGCCTCGTGAACGCCTCAGCTTGCTCGCCGTGATCCCCGGTGATGTGATCGACCCACTCCTATGGCGGCTCGCCCTCGATGTCGCCGCCGCCCACCAACCCGACAACCACGGCAACTGCCGCAACCTGCAGTGCGCCGGCCAGCGCGGCATGTGCGCTGCCGCCCGCGCCGCCCGCCGAGCCATGAACCTCGCCCGGCCAGCACGGCCAGCCGCCACCCCGCCCACAACCCGGCGACCGCACCGGCGCGCGACCGTGGCCGCCTCCCGGCCGGTGCCGTTTCGTGGTTGGTTCACCACTTCGCCGGCAGAGCCGGCGGCGGACAGGCGCCTGCCGCGATCTCCTCGGCCATCCTTGTCGGCACCGACGGCCGCATAGGACGACACCCGACCTGATCGGCAAGATCCGCCAGCGATTGCCCTTACCTAGGACCGGGCCAGCGTTTCTCAGCGTCTGGCCACCGGTATAGCTTCATCACCGATATATTGAGGCCATGGCCACACCCACGCCGCTGCGGGAGCCCACCTTCCTCATCCTTACCGCCCTTGCGCGGGAGCCCATGCACGGCTACGGCATCATCGGCGACGTCGCCGCGCTCTCCGGCGGTCGGCTGGCGCTGCGGCCCGGCACCCTCTACGGCGCGCTTGATCGCCTCAGCGACGAAGGGCTGGTCGAACGGGACCACGAGGAGGTCGTCGAGGGACGGCTGCGCCGCTACTACCGGCTCACCGATGTGGGCCGGTCCGTGCTCACCGCGGAGACCGAACGACTGCGCCGCAACGTCGAGGCCGCCAGTCAGCGGCTACGGATTCGGCCCGCGGGCACCGCCGCCGCAGGCGGCACCTCACGCGCCCCTGTCAACCTCCCGGGGGCGATCGCCCGCCCCACCCTTCGACCGAGCGGAGGCTTGGCATGAACCAGCCCAACCCCGCGCCGGAGCAGGCCGGGTCACCGCTGGAGTCCCGCTACCGGCGACTGCTGCGGGCCTACCCGGGTGACTACCAGGCCGAGCGAGGCGACGAGATCGTCGGAACGTACCTCGACACGATCAGACCGGGGCGACGCTGGCCCTCCCCCCACGACGCCCTCGACCTCCTCGGTGCCGGACTCCGGGAGAGACTGCGCGGGTACGGCGCCCTCGGGCTGGCCGCCGCCTTGCCACTGGCCGCGACCGCCGCGCTGAACACCCTCGTCGCGGTCGCGACCTTCCTGCTCCTGCAGGTCGAGCTGAACGACCCCCGCGTCAGCGGGCTGGACCCGGCGGGTCCGTTCCAGACCATCGGCGCCGTCATCTGGCTGGGCTGGCTGGTCGTCGGCCTCACCGCGACGGCGCTGCCCGGGTCTTGGGCACGAACCGCTGCGGCCGGCTGCCTCCTGCTAACCGTCGCACTGCCACTCGTGGCCGCTCTCATCGGACAACCCCGACCGCCGCTGTCCGTGCTGCTCCCCACCATCGCCCTTGGCCTCGCCACCCTCGCGCTGCCCTCTCATCCCAGCTGGATCGCACGAGGCCTGCCGCTCCTCGCGGCCGGCTTCGGAACAGCCGTGTCCGCGGCTTTCAGCTCCGCCGAGAACGGCGGGAATTGGTTCGTCTCGTACAGCTCGACCCCCGAACTCATGGCGATGGCCGGCGGGCTTCTGTTCGCCCTGGTCCTACTCGTCGGACTCGGCCGCGCCCTGCGCGCCGATGACACCGGACTCTGGGCGACACTGCTCCTCACCACCCCCGCCGGTCTGTTCGGCACCGATCAACTCAGCCAGGCGATCTGGGGGACCAGCGGCGGCGGACACACCCCTGCGGGCCTCGTCGTCACCACTGGATCATTGATTCTTCTCGCCGGCGCGGCGCTGCTCACAGCTGCCCTCGCGTGTCAGGCCGCACGACACCGGGCCGTACGCCGACGAGTGCTGGACAACGCCTGCGCGACCTGCGGACACCGGCCGGAAGCAACAGCAGAGGGGTGACACTTCCGCAGCCCTGAGCTACCTCCGGCCCCCGCCTGCACCTGGAAGCTCTCGCAATAATGCTGCGCCGGCCCCGCCGGTTCGATCACTCGCCGGCGCTACATCCGCCCGGAACCCACCGCTTCCGCCAGCGCAACTGGCGGGCCGTCGGTGACGAACAGTGGGCCTGGGATAGCCACCCAACCAGCCGTCCCCACCCGCAGGACACCGGAGTGACCGCCCCGCCCAGGGGCGGAGTGCCGCAACCTCGAAGGATCATCCCGATCGTCGGCCGACCCAGCAGGTCCGACGCACCCTCCGTCGCATCAGGAGCCCCCTGTAGTCAGCCGCAGTTCGGGCAACTGTTCGCTGGCGGCGTCGATCACTGAACGAGCCAGGGCTGCCGGAAGGCCGGCCTGCGCTGCCAAACTCTCTATCGTTACCCGCTGCGGCCCGAGGAGTGCCACAGCCCGGCCGAGCAGGGAGGGCTGCTCGCGAGGGCCCAGGTCACCCGGTTCGGGATGCCCCCACTGGGCGAGCAGGGTCATGCCCCGCCGGTAAGTGTGGTCCCGGTACACGCCCAGGTCGTGACCCCGATACACGAGCGCCTTCAGGCTGATGCCCCAGCGGCGTTTCAACTCGTGCAGCCGGTCAAAGTCCAGGCGGGTCGGCAGTTCCGCGGCCAACGCCGGACTGGGGGCGAGGAACTCGGAAGCGAAGGCCGTGGCCTCCCGCTCAAGGATCTGACTGCCGGGCTCCGCGTCGTGATGCAGCAACAGATGACCCAGTTCGTGGGCGGTGTCCATCCGGGAGCGAGCCCTGTCATTCTTGCCCGGGTTCAGGAAGACGAATGGCCGCTGCCCGTACCAGTGCGAGAAGGCGTCGACCCGCTCCGAGGCATCCGGCAACGACAGCACGATCACCCCGTGCGCCTCCAGCAGCCGTACCGTGTGCGGCACCGGCCCGTCGTCGAGCCCGAACTCCCGGCGCCCCGCCGCGGCGGCAGCGCGGATATCCTCGGCACGCGCCGGTTCCGGCAGGTCGAGCTGGGGCAGCCGCAGCTCGGGCAGCCGCAGCTGCCGGCTCAACACCTCGACCACCCGCCAGGCGACCTCACCGAAAGCCTCCGCCTGGTCGCGCTCAGCCTGACTGGTGGTCCGCAGGCTACGAAAGTGCGCGCGCCCCGCCGACGTGGGAGCCGGAATGCCGGCGGCGAAGAACTCGACCGGCATCATCAACGCCAACGCCAACCGGGCCAGCACCGCCGCCGAGGGGCGGGCCTGCCCTAGCTCGTACTGACTGACCGCCGCCGCCGTGACCCCGATCTGCCGAGCCAGCTCGTTCTTGCGCATCCGCCGCCACCGGCGCGCCAACCCGAGGGCGTGCGGCTCAAACGCCGCGACGACCGCAGTGGCCGGAACCGGCGGACGAGTCCCCCCGGTCACGCCGAGCGGCCGGCGGAAGCACCGAAACTACGGCCGGCGGTGCGGCCGGACCGCAGCGTCTCAATCGGCAGCTCGGGGATCGGCAGCTCATCGTGCCGCTGCCCCGGCACGCCAGTCGGGTCGCCGACGACCGGGAGTGGCGTCCCCACCGTCACCGCCTCGCCGAACCACAGCATCACCTCGAACCACGGCGATCCGCCCTCACGGTTGTCCCGGGGCAGTCCGAGGTACGCCGTCGCCTCGCCGGTCGTGATGTCTCCGGTGTGCGCGACGCGCAGATGCCGCTTGGGCGGCACCATACCGGCGAAGACCTCCGGGAACTGCTCGTCGTCGTCGAAAGCCAACTGGCCGTCGTGGCTGTTCTCCACCGCCCCGCCCAGCCGGGCCTCGCTACCCTCCCACCGGATCGACTCGATCCCACCCTGCAGCGAGTAGAGCCGCACCACGTACCCGGCGCAAAGGACCTCCAGGGAGTTGTCCTCCAGCCGCACCCGCACCCCGTCGACACCGGCGAACGTCGCCTTGCCCAGGTTGGTCAAGTTGCGCCACACGGTGGTGCCGAAACTCATCGCATCGTCGCCGAGCTCCGGCTCATGCCGGTCCGCGGCACGCCGGTACACCTGCCGGATCAACCCGCCTAGCGGCTCAAGCACGCCCCGCTCATCCAGTACCGCGGCCGCGTTGTCCAACAGGTTCATGCCGGGAAATCTAGCCGACGCCACAGTTGAAGTTGCGGAAATCAAGCGGACAACACGCCGGGACTCGAATACCGCGGGCGTTCGCCAGAGCACACAAACGACGGTTTGAGTGTGGGAGCGCCGATCTAGCGACCGATCGGCGGAACTGACCGCCTGACCCCCGACCGACCGACCGACCGCCCGTGCGTCTGCGAGCAGCGGCTGTAATCTTCGCTGGCGTGCTGCCGCGAGCCTCACCCCTCATCTATGACCCCGACCGCCCGTACGACGAATCTGTCATCTCACCCGACCGGCTGACCCGTGGCCGGTCCGATGGTCCGGCCGAGGGGCAGACCTCACCGACCATCCGTGACCACGAGCGCGGCGGACCGCTTGACGCTCAGGCGAAGATGAGCGTTGATCGAGTCCGCCGTCGCGGGCGTGTTGCTCCGACACCCTCAAAACGGGGTTTGTCAGGACTCTGACAGCGCAGCTGGTTGGCCTGACAGTCCTGGTCACGGGCCTACCCGCCCTCGCACGCCGGATCCACCTCTCGACGGGCAGCACTGCTGACTGTCAGAGCTTTGCCGGCTGATCCCCGATCTTGACGTGAGACACCAGCAGGGACGGGAAGGGCAGACACCTCGGCCGGCGGCATCCCTCCGCCAACCGGGGGCGCATGCCGGCTGAGCTGCTCTGTCAGCCTTGCTAACGGCTGTGTGCGAGCGGTGTCAGAGTTTGTCAGACCAGGGGGGCGTTCGCCAGAGCTGACAAACGGCGTTTTGAGGGCGAGGAAGTTCCAGCGGCCGGTACAATACCGGACCCAGACCGCCGTAAGCTCCGTCGGGGCCCGCAAGACCGGCGTCGGGCGATCCACCGCACTTGGTGGCGATCTGTAGCTGAATCGGCATCGATCGGTTCGCTACGAACGGCCGAAGGGTGCCGACGTTCGCGCGACTGTCCGGCTGCGAGGTGCCGCGTCGATGTCAGCGCTCATCGGCTGTTTCGCCGTCAGCGCGGCGGCCACTTCGTTGTCAGCGGTGACGCCGTACCGGGCCGGCCGGGGAGGGACCGGCTTGGAGCGTGGATCGCTTAACGTTTCTTGTCGGTAGCTCTCGGTAGCGTACCGGTATGTCTGCTTTGACGTACGAAGTGAAGGACCGGCAGAGCCCGGTGGCGGCGTGGCTAGGGGTCACGTTTGCGCAGCACAAGGAGATTCAGGCGGAGTTCCGCGTCGCGGCGGGTCCGCAGCGGGTGGTGATGCCGGCCGGGGTGGCGCCGGGTACGCAGGGTGCGGCGATCGACTTCTGGCTGCGGATGCTCGTCGACCCGCAACCGTCGATCGCGCTGCCGCTGGTCGGGTTGGTGTCGGGACGGGCGCCGTGTCTGCGGGCGGGCCGGGAGTTGCTCCACGAACTCGCGGCCGGGGAATCGCCTCACAAGACGGCGGGCGGTGAGGTGGAACTGCGGATGCGTACAGCCGGGTTCGCCGATCGTGGCGACGAGTGGTGGGCGCGGGTCTGCTACGCCCTGGCGCTGCTGGTGGAGCTGTACCGGGCGGCGTCGGTGGAGAATTCCCGGCTGATGCGCCTGAACGAGTCGAGCGGTTCGGGGGACCTGCTCGCGCTGGCCAACGACGTGGAGGTGGCTGACCTGGTCGCGATGCGGGACCTGGCGGTCGAGCGGCTGCTGCCGGCGTTGCCGGCCGGGCCCGTGACGACCGGGATGACATTCGATGGCAGCGCCGACCTCGCCGCCGACGCGGACCTGGTCGCCGGTGGGATGCTGGTCGACTTCAAGGCCGGTCAGGGTGGCAAGCCCCGCGCGGACGGCACGCGGGCGGCGTCGCTGGGACGGACGGACCTGGACCAGTTGCTCGGGTACGCGTTGATGGACTACTCGGACCGGTACGGCCTGCACACCGTCGGGGTGTACGCGGTGCGGTTCGGCTACCTCGCCGCGTGGCCCCTCGCCGAGTTGGGCCAGCGGATGGGCGGACGGCTGGTCGACCTAGCGGCCCTGCGGAAGGAGTTCGCGGGGGTGCTGCGGGACCAGTTGCCGCCCTACCAGACCCGGCGCGGCTGGTAGGGCGCTGCCTGACGTGCGAATCCGGCCCGCCGACCCTGGTTGGTCGGCGGGCCGGATCTGGTGCCGTCTGCTAGTCCTCGATGAGGAAGGCGTGCCCGCCGCCGTGGTTGGCGTAGCGGTGCAGCCATGCACGAAGGTGTCAACCGAACCGGGGGCAGTTCCGTCTTTAGATCAGCGGCTGGAGCCTCGGACCAGGGTGGATAGAAATCGAATGGAGTCCTCGACACGGTGCTTGATCGTGCGAAGGGTGGGGATGTCGAAGCGTCCTGCAATGCCGTGCGTACCCTTGTTGAACTGGGAGAACAGGTTCAACACGTCGTTGACGTTTGTCTCCACGAAGTCGCCCAGAGCCTCGTAGCCGGCGCCGTTCAGCTCGAGCAGATAACCGATCTTCTCCCGCCGCGCGACGGCCTTGCCGTCCGGTCCTCGCTCGCAGTTCGGCTTGGCTTGCAGCACCACGGCGTCGGGCGCCTTCATGTTGATCAGCTCCACGATGACCTCGCGGGCGCTGGTGCAGAAGTGCCGCGCGGCGTCAGGGTTCCGCGGATTGATCGCGAAGCGCGCGCCCTCCCAACGGTTGTGCAGGTCTAGTGACAGGGCGGACAGCTCGTCGGTGAGCGACGTTTCCTCGGCCTCCTCCGCGTCGGCGGCCGTCTCGCTCAGAAGTGTGTTGGCGACGTGCGCGCTGTTGGCGGTCTCGGTTTCCGCCAGGTCGGCCAGCTCTTGCCCGCGCTCGTTCCACAGCTCGGACTGCTCGTCGACGTGGGAGTACGCGGTGTGCAGCGCGATGGTGGAGGTCTGAACTGTGACGTAGCGGGTCGTTGAGCGCTGGCGGTTGAGCCGCGCGATCTCGGCGTTGAGCCGCTGTCGATTAGAACGCACGCGCGCGTTGTGCGCGCGCACCTCGCGGTTGTAGTCGTCGATGTCGCGCTTCACCTTGCGGTTGTGCGCCGTGACCTCGCGGTTGTGCTTGTCGACGGCCTGCTTCACCTTGCGGTTGTAGTCGTTGACCATACGGTTGTACTGGGCCGGGGTGACCTTTCGTGGCATATCAAACCTCCGCGCGCGAGGGTACGCCAGACGTACGACAGAAACGGCGTCCAATTCAGCGGTGCATCGATGTTCGCTCCCGGTACTTCGAACAAGATCAGTTGTCGGGCGGGGCGGGGCGGGGCGGTCCAGCGCATCGCGAACGTGATGTCCGGGTGCACGGTGATCCGCCCGGCCGTTGTGTTGTCGGCTGGCGCGGCACGGACGGCCAGGTGCTGCTAGACGAGGCCGCGACGCCGGTGGTCGGCGGTGTACCCGGAGGCGTACGGCGACGTGGCTTCGTGCTCTCGAAACCCGCGCAGGGTCGGCTCGGTGCCGTCGAGGTACGCGCGCAGCAGGCGGGCAGGAACGTCTGTGGGTTGATCGGTGAGGAACCGGTGGAGCCGCTCATCGACGGCAGTGCCTGTCTGTGGGCGGGCCGGTCGCGCAGCCACTGGCAGGAGGCGTCCAGGCCGCCGCCGTGCAGGTCGTCGACGCGGGCGAACGTCTCCCCGGCGTGTTGGCGGCAGATGTCAGCGCGGTAGTGCATGACCTGGCCGACCGGCAGCCGGCGAGGCAGGTCGGCGTACCGCCGCCGCGCAGTCCGGTCCCGGGCCGGGCCGGGCCGGGCCAGGTCCAGGTCGACCACGGCGGCGGCCAGGTCGACGAACAGGTTACCCACGGCTTGACCAACCGCCCGTCGACGTCGACTTCCACCGACGCCTCAACGTGATCACCTTCCCAGGCGGCGTTGCGGTACGTCGCCGGCCGCTGAAGGAACACATCGTGCGACCGGGCCGCTTGCTCGCCCTTGCGGAGCCCCGCCAGGTCACCCGGCGCCAGCGCCTCACGCACCGCCCGCCGCAGTGTCGTCAGACCCGGCGCCGGCGGACCACCCGCCGCCGCAGCATCGACCAGTTCCCGATGCACCGCAGCGACGTTGCCCCGCCAGAACGCCAACGGCTCCCGCAGCCCGGCATCGAGAGTCAGCCGCGGCCGCACTGTCGGCTCAATCCGGCCCGCAGTAACCGCCGCCCACCGCCACACCGTCCGCTCGGACCCCGAGCCCCCGCGCTACCAGCGCCACCTGACCCATGTTGACCACCTATCACCCACAGTTCATCGTCCCGTCCGCCCAACCGATCCCGGCGGAGTTGGTCTTCGCCGAAACTGGATCACCATCAACGTTCCTAGAAGTGCAGCCAGATGGAGGCCTGTCGGCAACTCGGCGACGCAACTACGCTGTACGCAACTGTTAGGGGGTCCGAGTGGAGTTCGCGGAAGCGGAGTCGTACTTACGGCGTGTTACCAGGCGAGGTTCTACGCGTGACGCGTTGAAGTGGGTTCAGGAAGGCCGTCAGACAACTGCGACGCGCACTCGTGAGCTTTTTGCGGCTCTTGCCGCCCTCGCTCGACACCCTAATGTGGAGACGGCACGTCTCGGCGGACAGGCACTGCAGGCGGCACGCAGAGTGCACTTGCACTCTCAGATCGATCCCTCGGCGGAGCTGTTGGACATCGACACCGTCATGCCTCCGGGTGCCTACCGGAAGGCGTTAGATTCCTTGGCGACATCAACCGCCTCGGGCACGCTTCAAGACATCAATGTGACCGCTGTCTTCCATGCTCAGAAGCAGGATTCGAGTGTTGTGCCCACCCTCTGCGCTGTGGCCGGCATGACGTTCAACGAGCTACGAGACCGCTCAGAGGAGCGCCTGCCCGGGAATCCGGCAGGCGTTTGGTCCGTGTCGCAGGTTTCCGCGGCCTTTGAAGTGATCGATCGTGTGGTTCGCGGCGCTGCCCTCCCTCGCAATCCTGCGGCCGTCGCTCGGCGGCCGGTAGAGATGCTCTTCGCCGACGACGGTGCCCCGCTGGGCTGGCATCTCGTGGAGCAGATGCGGACCGGAGGCGCGCCGTACGAGGTGCTCCTGGCGCAGCGGGTGGTAGGAACGTCCTGGGGAGGACACCGAAACAGCACTTCCTCCATCGTCCAAGCACAGGTGACTGACGACTTGTGCCAGTTGCTTGAACAACACGGGGTCCCGCATCGACGACTTAAGCGCGGTAAGGCTGCAGGTGAAGCGCTCGCCGCGCTGGCGGCGGTCACCCGAGAAGACATCGAGGAGGAGGACCCCCATGACGGCAAGGGCGTGTCTGCCGCGGTCACCGTGATCGCTGAACCGCCGGCTGGGCAGACCCACGCGATCGTGGTCTCGGTGGCCACCAACGGTGGCACCGCGAACAAGAGCGGCGGAAAGTTGGTGCAGTTGCCGCCGAAGTTCCGGGTTCCTGTCTCCGTGGTGTTGATCGGACCCGGCTGGGCGAAGCGGGGGGAGTCGGCAGACCTGATCCACGCCTTTGAAGGCCGCACTTATACAGAGCGGACGCTTAACCAGCTAGTGAGGGACATGTTGCCCGACGCCGAGGGTTGAGTCTCGGGGCCTCCGCGGTCGGGTTGCCCGCGAGGGTCGGTCGCAAGAATGTCGTACCTAGCGTGCAGACTCAGAAACGCCCGGTTGACCTACGCCGGCAGGCAAAGACGTGGGAGATTTACGTGATCAGCGGCCAGACCCGAATTAACCTCATCCAGGAGACCGTCAACGCGGTTGCCGCCGACCACTCGGACCGGCGTCCTCTGAGGTGGCGCGGCGAGGACGTGTCCTGGCCGGTGGTCCAGATGCCTGTGTCGCACGCGCTTCTAAACCCCTACAGCCACCGGATCAAGGCGCAGGTCGGCTCGCTCGGCGCCACGGAAAAGATCCTCTCTGAGGATCCGTTCGGCGATGAGGCGCAGCAGCTCATCGCCGAAATCATCCGCCGCACGCCACTTTACGCGCGGATAAAGGCGACTCTAGCGCGCGATAAGCAGCAGGATCCGGGCGTCATGACACACAAAGGTGTGTTGATCAACGCGAACACTCGCCTTGTCGCACTACGCGAGCTCGGGGTGCAGTACATCAAGGTCCAAGTGCTCCCGCCGGACGCGAGACCAGCGGAGCTGACGGAGCTAGAGCTTGGCTTTCAGATGCGGCCAGACGTCCGCCAGGCCTACTCGTTCACGAACGAACTGATATTCATCAAAGACCTGCTCGACGAGAGTTGGACCCCTGAGCGCATCGGACTGGAGATGGACCGCGCCCTCGACGGCAACAAGGAGGGCGACCGCAAACGAGCGGCTCTGCAGGTGGAGGCGAACGCTCGGCTGCTGCAGCTGATCGAAACTATTATCGCTACGAGCGGGGGTCAACTCACCTACGAGTATTTTGACGGCGAGATTCAAAACGTCAAGGACATCGACAGCGCGTACGAGACTCAACGGAAGAAAGATCCCCAAGGGGCCATTCGAGTCCGAGACGCCAAGATCGCGGGCATGCTCGCAGGTCTCGATTATCGTAAGGTTCGCGAAATTGACGACAAGCTGCTCAATGATTATGTACTCCCGGCGCTTGAGGAAGAAGAAGCTCTCAAGGCGGTAGCTATAGAGCTTGCCACAGGAGCAGGGCCGGTCGACGACTCCGATCTTGACGGACTTGACATTCTCGACGAAGTTCACGACGGCGACATCGGCGCGAAGAAGGTTACGCTGCTGCCTATCTATCGTATGTTGGCGAGTGTCGACGACGATGACGAGATCATGCTCCCGGGGAGTGGTGACGCCGCGCCGATTACCATGTCAAAGAGGGTCTTCACCGCAGCTGTCAATAAAGCACTGACCGTCGCTATCGATGTGAAGGAGCAAGACAGCAAGGGTAATGATGAATTACGTTCACCAATGCGACATTTGCTGAATGCTGCAGCGTCATGTGACCGCGCGCGGGATTCACTATCGAATGTAGCGCGGCATCAGTCGTTCGACGTGAATAAGCTGCAGACTGCGTATGAAGACTATATGCGCTCGCACGACGAGTTGATGATGGTTCTTGAGAACGTCGGTGTCCGACTGACCGAATACGACAACACCTGATGGCACCTGCTGGGATACTTCGTTTACGTTTGGGTCCCGGGAACCCTCCGGCGATTATTGCCGAGCGCGGTGAAGGAGTCCCGGACGTTTTTTGGGGACAACTGCGCGTCGAATGGGGCTACGCCGGCGATCCGAGCCAGGCCGTTCGCGTGCCACTGCCCCGATTTCGTAGCAACCTAGCGTGGCTTAGACCGGCCTGTAATGCCTACCGAGTTACCCTGGACTGGGGTCCTCGGGTGGCCGATGTCATCCGCCAGGTCAGCGAAGAGCGACGACAGCTCGATTCAGTGATCGCCGATGAGCCAATGGTGTCCGCCGATGAACTGCGGACGCGTCTTGCCGCCAGCCGGTTTCGTCGAGACTTGAAGCCGTTCCAAATACGGGACGCCGGGCGCCTGCTTGCTCTCCCTCACGGTGCCAATTTCTCCGTACCCGGTGCGGGAAAGACCACGGTCGCCTACGCGGTATACGAGGCGGAACGGACCGCGGGCCGCGTCGCTCGACTACTGGTGGTGGCTCCGCTATCTGCGTTCGAGGCGTGGAAGACGGAAGCCGAGGCGTGCTTCGCCCCGGACGACCGCCCTCGCGTCGAAGTCTTTGGCGACTACGCCCCGAGCGACGCGGAAGTCCTACTCGTCAACTATCACCGCCTCGCTTCCAACTATGACGAGCTTGCGAACTGGGTGAGCAAAATGCCCACACTGGTTTTACTCGACGAGGCACACCGCATGAAGGCCGGGAGAAGTGGCACACACGGCAGCGCGTGCCTCGACCTCGCCTTCAGCGCTGACCGCCGAGATATTTTAACCGGTACGCCGGCACCCCAGGCGCCGAACGACTTCGTTGCATTGCTCGACTTCCTGTGGCCCGGGCAGGCGCAGCGCATCCTTCCGCAAACTGCACTGGCCAGCCGGCCGGCGCCGGAAGTGGCGCACGACTTGGCCTCCGCGATACGACCTCTGTTTGTGCGGACACGCAAAGAGGAACTCGGACTGACGCCACCGAAGTTACATGTAGAGCCCGTACCGCTCGAGGGTCTGCACCGAGACATTTACATGGCGCTTCGAAACCGATATGCTGGACTACTTTCCGTCAGCATGAACGACCGTGCTGAACTCGGAAAAATGGGCACGATTGTGATGTATTTGCTCGAAGCGGCCACGAACCCGCATCTGCTGGCAGCTGGATCTAGTACCGCTGATCCGCCCATATTTCGGCACCCTCCTCTGCCCGTCGAGCCAGGGAGCCGGTTGTGGGACCTTATCCAGCGTTACAACCAATACGAGACACCGGCAAAGTTCCAGCACCTCGCGCGGCTGGTGAGCCGAAACGCCGAAGCCGGGCGGAAGACGCTGATCTGGTCCAACTTCGTTCGCAACCTGCATTCCCTCCGACGCATGTTTGGCCGATACCAACCGGCTCTTATCTACGGTGGTGTGCCATCGTCGGCTAGCAGCCCAACGGCCGTGCTGACTCGAGAATCTGAACTGCAACGGTTCCGCGAAGACTCCGACTGCATGATATTACTCGCGAACCCAGCTGCTATGAGCGAGGGTGTAAGCCTCCACCAGGTGTGCCATGACGCTGTATATCTCGACCGCACCTTCAACGCCGGACAGTACTTGCAGAGTATCGACAGAATTCACCGGCTGGGCCTGCTGCAAGGTACCGAGACGACCCTGACGTTCCTCACCAGTCAAGGGACGATCGATGACGTCGTCGACGAGCGGATCCGAGTCAAGGCGACGGCCCTGGGTAACATGCTCGATGACCCCGATCTCGTGACGATGGCATTGCCGCAAGAAGACGAAGAGGGCTACGGGTACGCGCTGGACGATGCCGACGATCTGCAAGCCTTATTTTCTCACCTACGGGGTGAACCGTAGTGGAGCGCGAACGTAGGGGATTCGCGGTGGTGGCGCCAAAGTTGCCCACCATGCTGCAGCTGCAAGCGGCCTTCTGGGTGACCAGGTGTGTGAGCGAAGACGGCATCTCGAACGTCGAACTTAGCCGGAGTTTCCTCCACGTTCCCACTGGAGGCCTACACGATCGTAAATCCCTGATTGCAGGGCAGCGCCTTCTCACGGAACTCGGACTTCTCGTCGAGCGCGAAGAGGTGGTTACACCAGGGATGGACCTCTTGAGCCTGCGGCCTCTCCCGCTCGATGCGTTCGTTGAGGCAGTCTTACAGAGGATTTTCGGACAACGGCATGACATGTGGCTGTCCGCTTTTACATCGGCCGACGACGTCTACTGGGAACGTGTGCCGGCTGATGCAGCACACCTTCTGCGGTCGGTCTTTGAGGACCCGAGCCGACGCGCTGCATTCGTCATATCGACCGCGCGTAAGGTTGACGCGGCACTCCTAGCTGAAATTGGCGATGACGGCGAAGAGGCTGTGGCATTGGCATGCCGCGAATATCTGTTGTCCAAGGATCGGAGCGACCTTGCAGACCAAGTCGCTCGCCTGAGTATCCATGACGACACGCTCGGTTACGACGTCACAAGTCCTGACTGTCGCGGCCGTCGACATCATCTGGAAGTCAAAGCGACTCGGTCGATCGGTCCGCGTGTTGAGTTCTACATCAGTCGCAACGAGGCCACTGTCGGTGCCAACGATGTGTCTTGGTCAATCGTGATCGCCCGGCAGGAAATCCACCCGCCCGACGGAGTTCTCGCCATGCGCGTCATCGGTTGGCTCTGCTACGCCGACATCGTCCCCGCCTTGCCGCATGACGCCGCGCTCGGGGGACACCTGCATGGTCGCTGGGCGAGCGCACGCATCACGGTGCCGGACGACCTCCTCCGACCGGGGCTGCCCTTGGACCGAGACTAGCTACACCCTGCCGTTATCGGCCGCGACTCGCTACCTCCGTTGATCAGCCATTATGATCACCGCACGATGTCCGTGTAATGCGAGCGATGAGGTCGAAGACACAAGTTGGCGTGACGTTGCGAGCGCGTACCGCTGACGAGGCACGATGAGGAGGATGACGATGAACGCCGTGACGCACCGTGACGCGGACATCGTTCCCGTCGAGCCACACGCACTACCCGGCGCTGGTCACATCGAGAGCCCCCTGCGTCACCTCACGCCTTCTGCCGTCAGCGCCAGGGCCAAAGCGGAGAGCCGCAATCGGGAAGTACACTTGCCCCCAATTAGTACGTATCGCTGGTGGGCTCGGCGAACCGAGGCCGTTAACGGCGCACTGATTGAAGCGACATCCCGAGATGTGCCGGGCCGGATGCTCGTCGCCGATATTTTCGCAGGTGGTGGTGTTATTCCCCTCGCAGCGGCCATCCGCGGTCATAAAGTCTACGCGCAAGATCTCAACCCTTGGGCCGCGACTGGACTCGCTGCAATGTTGGGAATGCCGACTGCCGAGAAGCTCAAGGAAGCGCAGGCTGCTCTCTGGCAGCGCGTTGAAACTCAAGTTCAAGCGGCTTACGGCACGACTCTGTCTGACAGCACTCCGGGACTCGTCTCGCATACCATCAGAGTGGCGACCGCTCAGTGCACCGCCTGCGGAAGACGTAGCCGCATGTTTCCGCATGCGCTCGTAACTCTCCTCGCCCGGCGCGAGCGCAAGCGCCCCGAAGCCTTCCTCGCGTGTTCCAACGGACACCTATTTCGCGGGCTCTGCACGGCACCATCACCCTGCCCACAATGCCGATCCGTCACCGATCCGGCCGCGAACTACACTGCAAGACGCAAGATCGGCTGTGCTTGCGGACACGTTGACCGCCTCGACGCGCGGGCCGGAACCTGGGAATGGGAGGTCGTGCTTGTCGAGCGAAGCCGACCTGGTCTTCGGGAAATCGCGGAGCCTACCACCGGCGAACTAGACGCGGCGAACGCCTCTCATGGAACGCCTAGAAGGGACTTAGGATTTATTCCCGACGGGCAGGAAACGAAGGTTCTTACCCGTCATGGGTTCTCGCGCTGGGAACAGTTGTACCCTGTGCGTCAACGTGTGATGCTTGAGCGGCTACTTTGCGCCGCAAAAGATTGCTCTACTGACGATGCGGTGAGTCGAGCCATCGAGATTGCTGTCGTTGGATCCGCTGAGATGGCCGGCCACATGTCGAGATGGGACCGTTTCTACCTTAAGAGCTACGAATCGATGGCTGGCCATCGATTCAACCTTACTACCTTGGCTGTGGAGCCCAATGCCTGGGGCACAGCTAACAGCGGACGCGGAACAGTTCTGCGGCGCCTGAATCAGCTCGTAAAAGCTGCGGCGTGGATCCATTCCCGGATCGAGAAACAGCTCGTAGTCGAAGGTCCGGTGTCTGAGTTGAGCGAGGCCCCTGGTGGGGTCTTCAGCGCCGACGTTCGTGTTGTCGAGGGCTCGTCGGAGGCGGTGCTACTGCCCGACGGCTGCGTCGACCTCGTACTCACGGATCCTCCCTATCACGACGACGTGCAGTATTCGGAACTATCGCTGCCGTTCCGCGCCTGGGCGCAGTTAACAGACGGCTCTCTTCTAGGTGAAGCTGTTGTAAACGCGGCCGTCGGGCAACTCACTAATGATGGTTCCTACGAGGCCCTGCTCGCCCGAATCTTTAGAGAGGCGCGCAGGACGCTTTCAGTTAACGGTCGTCTCATATTTAGCTACGCCAACCGTAGCCCCTCAGCATGGATAGCTCTCTTCTCTGCATTGCAAGCAGCCGGATTCCGTGCCGCAGGGTGCGAAATCGTGCACAGCGAGAATGAGACGGATCAAGCGAAGCGGGGTGTGCGCGCCTGCACTCTCGACCTCATCCTCGATTTGGTGCCCGCGACTTCCGTCGAACTAAAACAACATGCCCCTGGGTCGCTCGCTACCAGCGATGAAGCTGCCTTCCTGAAGACCGTGGCTGACGTGTTCCTTCAGGTGGGGACGCTGGAAGGTGATTGGAAGAAGCGGGCCGAAAGGCACTTTGCTGCGTCGTCTTTCCTGCAGTCCCGCTAATGTCTGCGGACACTGCGATTGGCCGCGTGATCGAATTATTTCGACTACGCTGCGTCTAGGGTGTGAAGACGACGGCGCGCGGCGCGCGCGACCTACGCCGCGACGACCGACCTGCAGCACTGAAGGGCGTACCTTCTCTACTTTGCTCACCAGTACTCGCTACTCACAAGGTATGCCCCGATCGGATGGCGCGCCACATCTAAGGCCGGGGCGGCCGGGACTATCCAGGAGGCCTTCGCTGTAGGGAAGCGCACCGGTGGGCAGGCGCCAGGTCTGGATCGGTTGATCGCGGGTGGTTGAAACCTGAGGAGCACCCGTCGAGCGACCCGGGTCCACACAGGACGGTGCCCACCACGAAAGCGATCGGAACTCTGCAGGTAAGCGCATTCATTCCGTGGGCATCTATCAATCCGATGCCTCGTGACCTATGGATTAAAAGTCCACAGCTCTGCCATTGAGCTAGCGGCCCGCGCGCTCAGGTTACCCGACGGTGAGCGCCGACGACTCTCGGCTTCCGGCCGGCCGTCGATGGCTGCGACTGGTCGTGTCGCCGGGCGGCGCATGGGTGTGGGCCGGTGGGGAATCAGGACCGGCATGAGATCGAGTAGCCCGCCGGCGGTGGCGGCCTCCGGGGAGGAGGTCGGGCGGGATGGCGTACGTCAGCCGGGTGGGGAAGTGCACGCCTGGCTGCCCGGCCAGAACCAGACGGTCTGCGGGCTGGCACTGAGCCGGACCCGGTTGCGTCGCTTCCCGCATGTGCGCTTCGACTACTCGGGCACTGATGTGTTCACTGAGGCGGACGCGGTGGGCTGGATCTGTCCGCGCTGCCTGGCTGCCACCACCGGCCGGCGGGGGAAGGAGAAGCACGGCTGGGTACGGGACT
Organism: Micromonospora sp. NPDC050276; assembly: GCF_044459545.1. Taxonomy (NCBI): domain Bacteria; kingdom Bacillati; phylum Actinomycetota; class Actinomycetes; order Micromonosporales; family Micromonosporaceae; genus Micromonospora; species Micromonospora sp. NPDC050276. The sequence continues at coordinate 22,974 of NZ_JBITJA010000010.1, forward strand.
CCCCTCGCCCTTGATCGACTCGGGTTTGTGGAAGTCGGGCTGTCCTGCCAGGTCGGATGCCCCGACCTTCAGGAAGTCGAGTGGATCAAGCCGCGTGCCGCGTGCCGCGTGCCGCGTGCCGCGGGCCGCGGGCCGCGGGCCGCGGGCCTCGAGTCGCGTGCCGCGGGCCGCGGGCCTCGATCCGCGAGCCACGAGCCGCGGGCCGGCGTGGGTGGTTGAGCTGCGGCTGGGCGGGTACGGGGTCGGGCATGCGGATCGTGGTGGTGGGGGCGAGCGGCAACGTCGGTACGGCGCTGCTGCGGCGGCTGCGCCGGGAGCGGGGAGTGGAACTGGCCGGGGTCGTCCGACGGTTGCCCGGCCCGGATGCGGGCGAGCCGTACGACCAGGTGGAGTGGCACTCCTGCGACATCGGCGCACCGGGCGCGGCCGGACAGTTGGCCGAGGTGTTCGCGGGTGCGGACGCGGTGGTGCACCTGGCCTGGCAGATCCAGCCCAGCCACGACCAGCGGGTGCTGCGCCGGACCAACGTCGAGGGCAGCCGGGCGGTGATCGACGCGGTGGTCCGGGCCGGTGTGCCCGCCCTGGTGTACGCCTCGTCGGTCGGCACCTACGCGCCCGGCCCGAAGGACCACCCGATCAGCGAGCGGTGGCCGGCCACCGGCGTCCCCGGCTCGTCGTACAGCGAGCACAAGGCCGAGGTGGAGGCGCTGCTGGACGGGGTCGAACGGGATCACCCGACGCTGCGGGTGGTGCGGACGCGACCCGGGTTGATCTTCCAGCGGGCCGCCGGTGCGGAGATCACGCGTTACTTCCTCGGCCCGCTGGCGCCGGTGCGGCTGCTGCGCTTCGGTCGGATCCCGCTGGTGCCGACGAACCGCCGGTTACGGATGCAGGCGGTGCACGCCGACGACGTGGCCGATGCGTACGCCCGAGCGGTGTTGGGTGATGCGCGCGGTGCCTTCAATGTCGCTGCGGACCCGGTGCTCACTCCGGAGCTGGTGGCCCGGCACTTTCATGGTTGGACGGTGCCGGTCGCCGCGCCGGTGCTGCGGGCGGCGGCGGCGCTGACCTGGCGGGCGCGGCTGCAACCGGTCGACGCGGGCTGGGTGGAGCTGGGTCTGAACGCCCCGCTGATGTCCAGCGAGCGCGCCGAGACCGAGCTGGGCTGGCAGCCCAAGATCAGTGCGCTGACGGCGCTCAAGGAACTCTTCGCCGGAATGGCCGACGGCGCTCACACCGCGAGCCCACCCATGTCCGGCGCCCGGGACCTCCCCGGCCGCCCCGCCGCTCTCCTGCACGCCCGCCCCCCAGGCCAAGGAAATCCCTACTGACCCCCACCCCCGGTTCGTTGATCAAGAGCTTTCGGTCAGCAAACGCCGCCCCGGTGACCGAAACCTCTTGATCACCGGGGGAGCCACCCGGGGGCCGGGGGGCAGGGGGCAGCGTTAGGAGAGCTTGGAGTTGGACAGCGTGGGGTTGCGGGCGCCGAGGAAGAAGATGCCGGGGAAGCCGCGGGTCTCGAACTGGGCGCTGGGGTTGCGGCGCAGGGTCGAGTTTTCGATCTTCATGGTGCCGGTGCGGTTGTTGCTTACGAAGAAGATCGCGCCGCCGCCCTCGTTGGCCTTGTTGTTCTCGATGATCGTGCCGGCGATCCGTACGGTGAACTCGTTGCCGTCGCAGTAGATCGCGCCGCCGCTGCCGCCGCCGGGCGTGCCGGACTTCGCCGGGTTGGCGCCGCTGCCGATCGCCTCGTTGTGGCTGAGGACGCTGTTCAGCACCACCCAGGAGACGCCGATGCTGCTCAGCGCGCCCCCGTTCGAGCAGGAACCGCCCTGGCCGGACGCGCCGCCGAAGGTGCTGCCCACCACGTACACCGGCTTGTTCTCGTATTGGCTCAGCACCCGGATGGCCGCGCCACCCAGGTCGGGGCCGGTGCGGTCGCAGCGGTTGCGGACGAAGCGCGAGTTGACCACCTTCAGCCGCCCGCCGCGTACGAAGATCGCCCCACCGCCGCCGCCCTCGGCCTTCTCACCGGTGGAGTTGCCGTCGGCGAAGGTCAGGTTCTGCACGGTGAGCTGCGGGTGATCCTGGTTCTGGCAGTGCGAGGTGGTGTAGCCCTGGGCCTCGTCGCAGGTGTTCATGTAGAGGATGCGGCGCTGCCCCTGGCCGCTCAACGTGACAGTGCCGCCGCCGTCCAGCACCACCTTCGGCCCGTTGGCGTTTCGGACCTTCGCGGTGGCGGCCATTTTGATGGTCACCGGGGCCGGTCCACAGTTGAACGTGATGACACCGCCGGCCGCGACGGCCTTCACGACCGCCGCGGAGGTGCAGCTCGCCGGGGTGCCGGTGCCGATCGTCCGGGTCGGCTTCGAGGTGTCCACCGCCCGCGCCTCGGCGGGCACGGTGGCCTTGCCGTTCGGGTTGCCGGCCGCGAGCACCTTGTTCGCGGGCTTCGGGCTCGTGCTGGCCCCGGGGCCACCGAGGCCGTCGCGGGCCCCCGGCGCTTCGCTCTGACCGCCGGTCGGCGTCGGCGAGGCGGACGAGCCGGCTTCGAAGGCGGGGGCCGGGTCGTTGGGCGCGCAGGCGGGCAGGGTCGCGGTGGCGACACCGAGGACGAGGAGAGCGGCAAGCGACGTCATGCGCACCCCGTGATGCTAGGAGCCGCGACGGCGTCGCGACGAATCCACCGAGCCGGTTTAAGGCACAGCTAAGCCGCGCCCGCCGCCCGCCGCCCGGTGCGGCAGAGGCGGCAAACCGCGCTCAGAAGTCAGCGAAGAGGTACGGCACCCGACGGGGGAAGATGCCGCGTAGCTCCGTGGCGGCGTCCACCGGCACCTCACCCAGACCGCGCAGGGGCAGTTCGGCCGGGTCCAGCACCCCGTACGCGAGGGCGGAGAGCCCGGCGGCGGTGAGCGTGGCGGTCGGCGCGGGGCCGGAGGTGTCGTCGACCAGCTCCAACGCACCGGTCGTGCCGTCGAGCAGGTGGGTTCCGGCCAGCCAGCGGTCCCCGGTCAGCTCGATTCGTACCCGGCCCGGGCCGGCGGGCAGCCCACGCAACGCGTCCAGCGACAGCAGTCGGGCCATCGGCGCGGACGAACCCGGCACGGCCGTTCGGGCCTCGACGTGTACGTCCAGGTCGGTCAACCACAGCTCGGGCAACTCGTCCGGCGGGACCTGGACGGTGACCCGCTCGATCTGGTCGACGTGCCGGGCGAAGAACTGCAACAGCAACGCCCGCGCGAGCGGGTCGGTGACCAGCAGTTCGTTGCCGTGCAGCGTGCCGCCGTGTTCGTCGATCCGGTACGTCACCGCGCCGGTGACCTCCCCGGCCACTCGCGCGGTGAGCAGCCAGTGCTCGTCCCGGTCGCGCATTCCGATCGCCCGGTAGTCCGGGAAGATCGCGAAGCCGTGTCGTTCCTGGAGGTTGCGCTCGGTGAACGCCCGCCACGCCGGATAGCCGGCGGCGATGCGTTCCCAGCCCACCTCGCCGGGCAGGTCCACCGTGAGCAGCGAGCCCAGGTTGGCCGGGGTGAAGGTGACCCGGCGTGGCTTGGGCAGCCCGACGTAGCCGAACCGGGCGTAGAAGCTGGGCCGGAACGGATAGAGCGCGCTGACCGGATGCCCCTCGTCGCGCATCTCGTCGAGCAGCTGGTGCAGCAACGTGCGGACGTGACCCTGCCGGCGGGCCAGCGGATGGGTTGCCACCCCGGCGACACCCGCCATCGGCAGCACCACGCCGCGCAGGTTCTGCCGCATCGGAATGGCCGACACGGCGGCCAGCGTGGTGCCGTCCTCCTCAGCGATCAGCGTCCGGTTGCCCTGGTTGTAGGGCAGGTAGTCGCGGAACTCCGCGGTCCGGGCAGCACTGAGCGGCGAGGACTCGAAGGCGTACGCGGCCAGCGGAAAGCTGGTGGTGAGACGGTCGTCGTCGGTCACCCGGCGGATGGTCATTCGCCCATCTCAACCCGCCCGGATGGTCGGGGCAACCGGATTGGCGGGATCCACGGATCAACCGAGCCAGGTGACCGTGCGGGCCGTCCGGGCCGCGCCGCCGCGGGTCAGCGGGCGACGACGTCGGAGACCACGACGGTGACGTTGTCCGGCGCGCCGGCGTGATGGGCGAGCTTCACCAACTGCTCACCGCACTGCTGACGGTCGGCGTACATGCCCAGCGCCGCCGCGATGGCCTCGTCCTCGACGTAGTCGGAGAGCCCGTCGCTGCACAGCAGCAGCCGGTCGCCGGGGACCACGGTGAGCACACCGACCGCAGGCGGAGTGTCGGCGCCCTGCACGGCCCGGGTCACCAGGGACCGCTGCGGGTGGTGGCGGGCCTGCTCCGGCGAGAGGGTGCCCTGATCGACGAGTGCCTGCACGAACGTGTCGTCCCGGGTGAGCTGGGTCAGCTCCCCGTCGCGCAGCAGATAGCAGCGGGAGTCACCCACCTGGGCCAGCACCAGCGTCTCCCCGGCCAGCAGCGCCGCGGTGAGCGTCGTACCCATGCCGTCCCGGCTCGGGTCGACGGTGATCGCGGCGTGGATGCGCTGGTTGGCGGTGCTGACCACGGCGCGTAGCGCGTCGGCGGCGCTGTCGGGGTCGGTGGGCGGAGCCAGCTCGTCCAGGATCCGGATCACGATCTCGCTCGCCACCTCGCCCGCAGGCAGCCCACCCATGCCGTCGGCGACGGCGATCAGGCGGTCACCGGCGAGGGCGGAGTCCTCGTTGTTGGTGCGAACCAAGCCGATGTCGTTGAGGATGACCGAGCGGAGGATCAGCGTCATGGGGTCAAGCTTGCCAAGAACAACCCGCATTCGTCTCTACGCCTCCTGCGTAGGTCGAGAAATGATTGCGATTTCCGACGATGCGCGCCCGCTCGGCCGGCCTCAGCGGCGCGGGTAGCGCAGGAGCAAGCTGGCGGAAACCTCCTCGTCACCCACCGCCGCGTAGCTGTGTGGCACGTCCGACACCCAGCGGAGGTGACCACCGGCCGGCGCGGTCAGCGGTGCGTCGACCGGCCCGGCGCGCAGCACCCCGGCGAAGACGGTGACGTGCTCGGTGACCCCCGGCGCGTGCGCGGGGGAGAGTTGGGTGACGCCGGGCACGACCCGCATCCGGTACAGCTCGTAGGTCGCGTCGGTGTCGGTGAACACCTCCAGCAGGGTGGCGGTGACCGCGGTGCCGTGCACGGTGGGCTCGGCCGTTGGTTCGGCCAGCAGGGCGGTGAACGGCACGCCGAGCTGCGCGGTCACCGCCCAGAGCGTCTCCAGGGTCGGGTTGCGGGTGCCGTGCTCCAGGCCGGAGAGAGTGGCCTTTCCGACGCCGGCGAGCCGGGCCAGTGTGGACAGCGAGAGCCCTCGCTCCTCGCGTAGGGCACGGACCCGGCGGCCGACGACGGCGGGGTCCACGTCGAGGCCCGGACGCGGGTCTGGTGGTGGGTGCGGCACCCGGCTATCGTGCTACACACTTCCGTTCCGTAAACGGAACAGTTGGGAGGGTGGGGTGGCCGGACGCGTGCAACCGGTGCTGGCGGGTGCGGTGACCGCGCTCGTCGGCTTCGCCAGTTCGTTCACCGTCGTGCTGGCCGGGCTCCGAGCGGCGGGCGCGTCGGACGCGCAGGCCGCCTCCGGTCTGCTCGCTCTCTGCGTGGCGAGCGGGCTCGTCGCCGCCTGGCTGGGCTGGCGGTACCGGATACCGATGAGCGCGGCCTGGTCCACGCCGGGCGCGGCGCTGCTCGTGGCGACCGGGCCGCCGCCGGGTGGATGGCGGGTGGCGGTGGGTGCCTTCCTCGTCTCCGGCGCGCTGATCGTCGCGGCCGGGCTGTTTCCGCCGCTTGGCCGGGCGGTGGCCGCCATCCCCAAGCCGGTGGCCGGCGCCATGCTCGCCGGGGTGCTGCTGCCGCTGTGCACCGCGCCGGTCCGCGCGCTGGTCGAGCTGCCGATGGTGGCCGGGCCGGTGGTGGTCGGCTGGCTGCTGCTGCACCGGTTCGCCCGCCGCTGGGCAGTACCCGGCGCGCTGGTGGTGGCGGTGGCGGCGATCGCGCTGACCACACCGCCGGCCGGCCTGACCGGTGCCGCGCTGATCCCGTCGGTCACGCTGACCGCGCCGGCCTGGAACGCGTCCGCCCTGGTGGGGCTGGCCCTGCCGCTGTTTCTGGTCACCATGGCCGCGCAGAACGTACCCGGCATGGCGGTGCTGGTCGGCTACGGCTACCGTCCGCCGTTCGGTGCGGCGCTGCGGACCACCGGCCTGGCCAGTCTGCTCGCCGCCCCGGCCGGCGGGCACGCGGTGAACCTCGCGGCGATCACCGCCGCGCTGGCCGCCGGCCCCGACGCGCACCCGGACCCGGAGCGCCGGTGGATCGCCTCGGTGACCGCCGGCGCCGGGCTGGCCGTGCTCGGCCTGGGCGCTGGCGTGGCCACCACGCTGGTCGCGGTGGCCCCGCCGATCCTCATCGAGGCCGTCGCCGGGCTGGCGCTACTGGGCGCCCTCGCCACCGCGCTCGCCTCGGCGGTGACCGACCCGGCGACCCGCGAGGCCGCCGTGGTCACCTTCGTGGTGACCGCGTCCGGGGTGACGCTGATCGGTGTGGGCGGCGCGTTCTGGGGCCTGGTCGCGGGCTGCCTGATGCTGCTGCTCTTCCGCCGCCGCCCACCCGCCCCGCCGGATGCGCCCGCCCCCGCCGCGCCTGAGCAGCCCGCCCTCGCCGCGCCGGATAGATCCACTCGGGTTTCATGAAGTCGGGCCATCCCAAGGCTCCGGACGCCCCGATTTCCTTGAACCCGAGTCGATCAGTGCGGTGGGGTCACTCCTCGGGCGGCAGGTCCGCCACCCCGACGGCCAGCAGGACCCGGCCGTCGGCCACCGACCCGATCCGGTCGGCCGGTACGTAGACCGCGCCGGTGCGGGTCAGTTCGGTCGAGACCTTCAGGTAGCCGCTGTGCAGCAGCCGCGCCGCCAGATCGGCCGGGACGTCCGGCTCCTCGAGCGCAGTCGCCTCGATCAGCTCGTCCAGACTGCTGCCGGGGTCGGCGGTCGGTGTCTGGACGGTCACCGCGTTCGGGTCGCCCCGCTGGACGAGGTCCACGGTGCCGACCTCGGTGCCGGCTGAGTCGATCACCGGCATCCCGGTGGTGATCCGCGAGATGGTCGCCTGCTGCTCGTCCTGCTGGTCCATCTCACCGCGGTTCCCGGGGCGGTGAGCCGCTAAACGCCGCCGCCCGCCCCGCACACCGGCAGCCCCGCCCGCTCAACCGTTCGGGAGGGTCCAGCTGCCGGGCGGACGGGGGGACAACTCCCGCCAGGTGTCCGGGCCGTCGAGCAGCGCCCGGACGGTGTCCTCGGCCTCGTCCGCACTGCCGTACTCGTAGAAACGGGAGATGCCCTCGGCGCCGCCGGCCCGTTGCTCGACGTGCCACCGGTCGGCGTCCACTCGCAGGAAGACGTCCCGTCGGGCCAGCCGCCCCCACTTCCCGTTCCACCAGTGCTTTCGCTGCTCCATGGCGGGACTCTATCGAACACACGTACGAGAAGATGCGGCCCCTGCGGGAATCCCACAGGGGCCGATGTGCATCCGTTCGGGTCAGCGCTGCGTCGGCGGCTCGGTGCGACGGCCCAGCACGTCGTCCAGCGCCCCGCGCTGCTGGCCCGGGGTGGCGTGGCCGGCGGAGACCAGCGCGTCCCGGATCTCGGTGAGCAGCTTGACCTCCTCGCTCGGCGCCGAGGGCGGCGGCTCCTCGCCCCGCTGCCGCCGCTCGGCCAGCTTGTTCATCGGGAACACCACGAAGAAGTAGAGCACTGCGGCGGTGAGCAGGAAGGTGATCACGGCGTTGATGAACGCTGCCCAGTCCACGTAGTTGCCGTCGCTGATCTTCCACTTCCCGGCCGAGAGGGCAGTGCCGCCACCCAGCGCCTTGATCAGTGGTTCAAGGAACGACTTGGTGAGCTGGGTGACCACGCCGGTGAAAGCAGCGCCAATCACGATGCCGACCGCCAGGTCGACGACGTTGCCGCGCATGATGAAGTCTTTGAAGCCCTTGAGCATTCGTACTCCCGAGGTGTCCGCTTTTCTGTCCGGCACAACCTATGCCCGCTCGGCGGGTTCCAGAAAAGCGCCGGCCTCGAGCGCCGCCCGACCGGGATCGCCGGCCCGGATCGCCTCGACCAACCGGGTGTGGTCGACGTAGCGCTCGGGGGTGAGCGCCCCGCCCGTGGCCTGGGCGACCGTGCTGCGCAGGGCGGTGCCGACCGAGCCGTACAGCTCGGCGAGCATGGTGTTGTGCGCGGCGGCGACCACCGCCGTGTGCAGCGCCGCGTCGGCCTCGACGAACGCGTCGACCCGGCCGCCGTGCCAGGCGGCCTCCCGCCGGGCGAGCGCGCCGTCGAGCGCCGCCAGGTCCTCCGGGGTACGCCTCAGCGCGGCGAGCCGGGCGGCCTCCACCTCGAAGGCGCGGCGCACCTCGATGACCTCGGTCATCCGGTCGTCGCCGAGTCGCCGGGCGACAACCGGCGCCAGTTCGTCGGTGGACACCACGTAGGTGCCGGAGCCCTGGCGGCACTCCAGCACCCCGGCGTGCACCAGGGCGCGGACCGCCTCGCGGACCGTGTTGCGCCCGACGCCCAGTGCGGCGACCAGTTGCGGCTCGGTGGGGATGCGCCCGCCGACGGGCCATTCGCCGCCGAGGATCCGGGCGCGGAGTTGCTCGGTGGTCTGCCGGACCCGGTGACCGCGGGGCGGCACCGGCGGGGCGGAATTGACTGACGGTGGCACTGGTTACATCACCGGTCCCAAATTCATCCCATGATTGTAGGTTAGCGGTTATGACCCCGCCACCAACCGCCGCCCCGGCACCGCCCGCTCCCGTCGCCGTCGACCCTCGCCCGACGCGGGACCCCGGTGCCGGCCGGCGGACGCACCCGGCGACCGGCGGCGCGCTGGTGCTGGTCGGGATGCTGCTGGTCGCGCTCAACCTGCGTGCCGTGGTGACCAGCCTCGGCGCACTGCTCGACGAGGTTCGCTACGGGCTGGGCCTGTCCGGCGTCACCGCCGGTCTGGTCACCACCCTGCCGACCATCGCGTTCGCCGGCCTCGGCGCGCTCACCCCGTGGCTCGTCCGCCGGGTGGCGCCGGCCCGGGTGCTGGTGGTCGCCATGCTCGCCCTCGCCGTCGGCCAGGTGCTCCGGGTCGCCACCGACTCGGCCCTGATCTTCGTGCTCACCAGCGCGCTGGCGCTGTCCGGCATCGCGGTCGCCAACATCCTGCTGCCGATGCTCGTCAAGCAGCACTTCCCGCACCGTACGGGCCTGGTCACCGGGGCGTACACGATGGCGTTGACGGTGGGCACGACGGTGGCCGCCGCCTCCGCGGTGCCGATCGCGCACGCCTTCGGGTCCTGGCGGGCCGGGCTCGGCGTCTGGGCAGCGATGGCCGCGGTGGCCGTACTCCCGTGGGTGCCGCTGGCGCTGCGAACCCGCGCCGCCGCGCGGCGGGCGACCCCGACGGCGGCCGTCGCCGCGCCGACGCGGGTGCGGCCGGCGCGGACCCGGCTCGGCTGGGCGATGGCCGTCTACTTCGGGGCGCAGTCGCTCAGCGGGTACGCGATCATGGGCTGGCTGGCCCAGCTGTTCCGCGACGCCGGTTACCAGCCGGAGTCGGCCGGGCTGCTGCTCGCCGGGGTGACCGCGCTCGGCGTGCCGATCGCGTTGCTGATGCCCACCCTGGCCGGTCGGCTGGGCAGCCTGCGTCCGCTGGTGCTCGGGCTGACCACCGCGTCGGCGCTGGCCTACCTGGGGTTGGCGCTCGCTCCGCACGGTGCCGCACTGCTCTGGGTCACCCTGTTGGCCATCGGTCAGGGCGCGTTCCCGATGATCCTGACCGCCATCGGCCTGCGCGCCCGCACCGCCGAGGGGACGGTCGCGCTCTCCGCGTTCGCGCAGAGCACCGGATATGTGATCGCCGCCCTCGGCCCGCTGCTGGTCGGCATCCTCTACGAGGCCACCGGCGGCTGGACCGCGCCGATCGGGTTCCTGCTGGGTGCCCTCGCCGTGCAGACGACGGCGGGCATGGCTATCGCTCGTCCCCGTTACGTCGAGGACGAGTGACGAACGCCGACGGTCAGGAGGAGGCCGGCGTCGGTTCGCCGGCGACCGCCTCATCCACCGTCGGGTAGGTGTGCAGCACCTCGACCAGCCCGCTCACCTCAAGGATGCGCAGCACCCCGCGCTGCGGGGCGGCCAGCCGGACCACGCCGCCGGCCTCGTCGCAGCTGTTCTTGGCGCGGACGAAGACCGACAGACCGGTCGAGTCGCAGAACGAGACGTCCGCCAGGTCGAACACCAGCCGGTTGCGGCCCTTGTCGAGCAGGTCGGTGATCTGGTCCTGCAGCTGCGGTGCAGTCGCCATGTCCAGCTCGCCCGCGACCGACACGACGACCACATCGCCGCGTTGTTCCGTGTGCACCGTCAACGACATCGCCAGACCTCCTGTTATCGGGGGAACGGTATCCCACGACCGGGGTCGAACGCAGAAGGGGAGCCGTGATCCGGTGGCCATCGTCATTCCGTTGCTACGGGGCAAGTAGTTGGTCAGCCCCCGGTGATAGAGTCCGCCCGGTCCAGGTCAAGGGGGTTCGAAATGGCGTTGAGCACCGAAGAAAGTGGTCGGCTCGCCGCGCTGCTCAGCGGGCAGGACGAACGCGTCACGTCTCGGTGGACCGAGATCGTCACCAGTTCGTTGCGGGGCCGGTTGAGCCAGGCCGAGCTGCGCCGACAGGTCCAGGACCTGCACCGCGCCATCGTCGCCACCGGCGAGCAGGGCGACATCGACCTGTCCGCCGAGAACGCCGCCGAGCTGCGCGCCGCGCTGGCCGAGCTGTCCCGTGGCCGAGCCCGGCAGGGCTTCTCCGCGACCGAGACCACGATCAGCATCTTCGCGCTGAAGGACGTGCTGGCCGAGCTGGTGCAGGAGGCCGGCGGCACGAACGCGCTGCACGACTACATCGCCTTCGCCAAGCTGGTCGACGAGATGGGCCTGTTCACCTTCGAGAGCTTCGTGCGCACCCGGGAGAGCCTGATCGCCGACCAGGCCGAGCAGCTGCTCGAGCTCTCCACGCCGGTGGTCAAGCTCTGGGAGGGTGTGGTCGCCGTTCCGCTGGTCGGCACCCTGGACTCGGCCCGCGCTCAGGTCGTCATGGAGCGGCTGTTGCAGACCCTGGTCGACACCAGCTCGCCGTACGCGATCATCGACATCACCGGCGTTCCGGCGGTGGACACCCAGGTCGCCCAGCACATCCTGAAGACCGTGGTGGCCGCCCGGCTGATGGGTGCCGACTGCATCATCTCCGGCATCCGCCCGCAGATCGCGCAGACCATCGTGGCGCTGGGCATCGAGTTCGGTGACATCGCCACCAAGGCGAGCCTCGCCGACGCGCTGCGCCACGTGCTGCGACTCAACGGGGTGGAGACCGCCCGCCGCCCGCCGCGCCGGGACGCCTGATGGAACGGGTGCCGATCCTCAAGATCGGGGACATCCTGCTCGTCTCCATCCAGCTGGACATGTCCGACCAGACGGCGGTCCAGCTTCAGGAGGACCTGGCCGAACGGATCGTCGCCACCGGCTGCCACGGCGTCATCATCGACATCACCGCACTCGACATCGTCGACTCCTTCGTCGGTCGGATGCTCTCCACCATCGCGTCGATCTCCAAGGTGCTCGACGCGGAGACGGTCGTCGTCGGAATGCGTCCGGCCGTCGCCATCACCCTTGTCGAACTCGGGCTGTCGCTGAACGGCATCCGCACCGCGCTGAACGTCGAGCGCGGCATGGAGCTGATCGCGGCGGCCCACGCCGACGAGCTCGACTACCAGCTCGACGACGATCCGGACGCCGAGACGGCCACGCCGTGACCGCGGGCATCGACCTGGGCCAGCCACAGGCGCAGTCGGTTCGCAGCGATGAGGACGTGGTGCGCGTCCGGCAGTTGGTCCGCGCCGTCGCAGTGGCCGTCAAGCTGTCCCTCGTCGACCAGACCAAGGTGGTCACCGCCGCGAGCGAGCTGGCCCGCAACACCCTGGTGTACGGCGGCGGCGGGGCGGTCGAGGTGACGACCGTGGACAACGGTCGACGCAAGGGCGTACAGATCATCTTCGCCGACTCCGGGCCGGGCATCCCGGACCTGGACCTGGCTCTCACCGACGGCTACACCACCGGCGGCGGGCTCGGCCTCGGGCTCAGTGGCGCCCGACGCCTGGTCGACGAGTTCCAGATCGAGACGTCAGCGGAGAGTGGTACGCGGATCACGGTCACCAAGTGGTCAAGGTGAACGGCGACGCGGTCACCGACAGTGGCATCTGGTTTCGGGTCGAGGCCAGCAGCGCGGCGAGCGCCGTCCGGCGTGCCGCGGAGCGCCTCGGCGCGCAGGTGGAGATGGGGGCGGCGCGCATCGCCGACCTGGCCATCGTCGTGGCCGAGCTGACCAGCAACCTGGTCAAGCACGCCGATGACGGCGTCCTGTTGCTCCGGCCGGTACGCCGCGCGGGGCAGGCCGGTGTGGAGTTGGTGGCCATCGACTCCGGGCCCGGCATGGCCGACCTGACCGTCTCGTTCCAGGACGGGCACTCCACCACCGGCACGCTCGGCATCGGTCTGGGTGCCATCGTCCGCCAGGCCAGCTGGTTCGACGGATACTCGCTGCCCGGCCGGGGCACGGTCCTCGCCGTGCAGGTCTGGCCGGCGGAGGCGGCGCGGCCGTCCTGGGCCGGTGCCCTCGCCCGACCGCTCACCGGCGAGACGGTCAGCGGCGACGGTTACGCCGTCCGGGTCGCCGACGGGCGGCACCAGGTGCTGGTCAGCGACGGGTTGGGGCACGGTCCGCTGGCCGGGGCCGCCACCGACGCGGCACTGGCCGCGTTCCGCGACGCTCCCGCCGGCCCACCGGCGACGGTGGTCGGTCACCTGCACCGGAGCATGTCGCATACCCGTGGCGCCGCGCTCGCGGTCGCCGAGTTGGTGCCGGCGGCCGGTGTGCTGCACTACGCCGGCCTGGGCAACATCTCCGGCGCCATCGTCGAGGGCGACGGCCACCGTCGAGGGCTGGTGTCGCTGCCCGGCATCGCCGGCCACCAACGGCCGGCGATCCGGGAGTACGACTACCCGTTCGGTCCGGGTGCCCGACTGGTGATGCACAGCGACGGGGTGGTCGACCGGTGGCGGTCGGCCGACTACCCCGGCCTGGCCGAGCGATCCCCACTGGTCATGGCGGCGACCCTGCTGCGCGACGCCGGCACACGACGTGATGACGCCTGCGTACTGGTCGCGAGGGCGTGGGCATGACCGGCGAGCCGGCTGCGCTGCCGCTGCTGCAGATGGCGCTGCGGGTCGAGCAGGACATCTTCGTGATCCGTCAGCGGGGGCGCGAGGTGGCCGCCGTGGTCGGCCTCGAACACCAGGACCAGGTACGGATCGCCACCGCGCTCAGTGAGGTGGCCCGGGACCTGCTGCGGACGACCGGCGGCGCGGACGTCTCCTTCCACGTCGACGCGGGTGCCGACGGTCGGTTCCACCTGCGCGCCGATCTGGCCCCGGTGTCCCCACTCCCGGACGGCCGCTACGAGCCGCAGTCCGGCGCGGTGTCCCGACTGGTCGACACACTGAGCGTGTCGACCGTCGAGGGGGTTACGGTCGTGAGGATGTCCCGACGAGTCCCGGCCAACGCGCCGACGCCAACCCCGGAGCGGCTCGCCGAGTTCCGTACCGAACTCGGCCGTATCGCACCGGCCAGTGCGCTGGATGAGCTGACCGTGCAGAACGGGCAGCTCGTCGCCGCACTCGACGAGGTGCGCAGCCAGCGCGACGAGCTGGCCGTGCTGAACGAGGAGCTGGCCGAGACCAACCGGGGTGTGCTGGCGCTCTACAACCAGCTCACCGAGGAGTTGGAGGAGACCAACCGCGGTGTCGTCGCCCTCTACGCCGAGCTGGACGAGAAGTCGGCCCAGCTCCGCGCGGCGAGCGAGTCGAAGAGCCGGTTCCTGGCCAACGTGAGCCACGAGCTGCGCGCCCCGGTCACCGCGATCATCGGCCTGGGCCGGCTGCTCACCGATTCGGCCTCCGACCCGCTCACCGACGAGCAGGGCCGCCAGGTCGACCTGATCCGCTCGTCCGCCGCGGACCTGCTCGGCCTGGTCAACGAACTCCTCGACCTGGCCAAGGCGGAATCCGGCCGGATCGAGCCGGACCTGGCCGACGTCGACCTGCGACCGGTCTTCGGTCAACTGCGCGGCACCCTGCGCGCACTGGCCACCCGCCCGGAGGTGGAGCTGGTCGTGGAGGAGCCGACCGCGCCGGCCGTGCTGCGCACCGACGAGGTGCTGCTCGGCCAGGTGCTGCGCAATCTGCTGCACAACGGATTGAAGTTCACCGAGCGCGGTGAGGTGCGACTGCGGGCCCGCCAGCACGACGACCGTTGGCAGTTCGAGGTCAGCGACACCGGGCCGGGCATCGCTCCCGAGCTGCACGACCGGATCTTCGAGGAGTTCTACCAGGTGCCCGGCGCCACCCGGGTCGGCGGCACCGGCCTCGGGCTGCCGTACGCCCGGCGGTTGGTGACGCTGCTCGGCGGGACGCTGGAGTTGACCAGCGCGCCGGGTCGGGGCAGCACATTCACGGTGTCCCTGCCCGTCGGGGGAGCGTGACGGCGTGGACGCCATGCCGGCGACCATCCTGGTGGTCGATGACAGTCGCACCAAGCGCTACCTGTTGGTCAGTTGGCTGACCCGGGCCGGTTTCGCCGTGCTGGAGGCCGAGAACGGTGCCGAGGCGCTGGCTCGGGTCGAGGTGGACCGGATCGACCTGGTGGTGCTCGACGTCCGGCTGCCCGACCTGAGCGGCTACGAGGTCTGCGAACAGATCAAAGCGCGGCATCCGGCGATGCCGGTGGTCCACGTGTCGGCGCACGCCGTGGACGTCGCCGACCGCGCCCAGGGGCTGACCCGGGGTGCGGACGCGTACCTCACCGAGCCCATCGAGCCGGAGGAGCTGATCGCCACCACCCGGGCGGTGCTGCGCTACTACCAGGCACGGCAGCGCGCCGAACTGCTCGCCGAGCGGTTGCTCGGGTTGGCCGACACGACCGTGGCCGTGCACGCCGCGCCGACCTTCGCGCGCCTGCTGGAGGCCGCCGCCGAGGGGGCCGCCGAGATCTTCAAGAGCCCGGCTGCGGTGATCGCCGAGACGTTCGACGGCGACTGCCTCGCGGGGATCTGCACGGGTCCCGGCGCGTCGGCCGCCGTGGTGCCATGGGTCGTCGACGACACCGGGGTGCCGACCGGGGCCACGGTCCGGGTGCAGACCCCGGCGAACTGGTCGCTGGTCGACTGGCCGGCGGACGACACGGTGACGGTCGCCGCCGCCCGGCTGCGCGAGGACCGCGCCCCGCTGTACGTGGTGGTGCCGACCGCCACCCAGACCGCTCGGACGCCGGTGCTCAAGCAGTTGGCGCAGGCGGTGGCGGCGGCCGTGGAGGCGCAACGCTCGTTCGACGAGGAGCACCGCATCGCGGTCACCCTCCAACGCAGCCTGCTCCCGCGTGGGCTGCCCACAGTGGCCGGCCTGGACCTCGCGGTGCGCTACGAGCCGGCCAGCGCACAGACCGAGGTGGGTGGCGACTTCTACGAGCTGGTCATGCTCGACGGGCACCTGCTGCTGGCGATCGGGGACGTCGCCGGCCACTCGCTGCACGCGGCCACCGTGATGGCCGAGCTTCGGCACGCGGTGCGGGCGTACGCGGTCGAGGGCCACCAGCCCGGCGAGATCCTGCACCGGGTCAACGAGCTGATGCGGACGTTGTTGCCGAACGAGCTGGCGACGCTCTGCGTACTGCTGCTGCATCCACCGAGCGGCCGGGTCCGGCTGGCCAGTGCCGGGCATCTTCCGCCGCTGCTCAGCATGGACGGCAAGGTCGAGTTCGTGCAGCACTCCGCTCCGCTGCTCGGCGTCCGTGCCCCTCGCCCGGCCGACCTGGAGTTCGTGCTGCCGGCCGGGGCCACGCTGGTGTTCTACACCGACGGGCTGATCGAGCGTCGGGACGCCACCATCGACGAGGGGTTGGCGGCGCTCGCCGCGCTGACCGGCACCGTCGACGAGGACCTGGAGCGGTTCTGCGAGCGGCTGCTGGTCGAGCTGGCACCACCGGAGATCCAGGACGACGTGGCCGTGGTCGTCCTGCGCCGACGCTGAGCGTGTCAGCGCACCGAGCGGGCGTACGCGGCGGGTGACACGCCGGCCACGGCGGTGAAGTCGCGGACCAGGTGCGCCTGGTCGCTGTACCCGAGGTCGGCGGCGAGCTCCGCCCAGTTCTGCGGGCCACCGGCGGCCTGTTCGACGGCCTCCTGGAGCCGGTAGCGGCGGATCACCCACTTCGGGCCGACCCCCACGTGCTCGGTGAACAGCCGCTGCAGCCGGCGGACGGGAACGTCGTGTCGCCTGGCGAAGTCGTCGACGCGCAGTACCGTCCGGTCGGTACGGATCGCCTCGGCCAGCCGGACAGCCTCCTCGGTCATCGGGTCCCGCTCCGGCTGCCAGGCGGCGAGGAGGGCGTCCAGCGCCCGGCAGCGTTCGTCGTCGGTGCCAGCACACACCGGTCCGTCGGGGCGGCTCAGCCGGCCGACGGGCAGCGGGATCCGGCGTCCGGTCAACTCGGCGACCGACCGCTGCCAGAACGGGCGGAACCCGCCGGGGCGGAACTGGACGCCGCAGACCCGGCCGACCCCGGTCAGTGTGATCCGGAACAGGTGGCGGCCCACCCCGGCCACCTCGCCGGACTCGGGCCCGCTGCGGTCGCTGCCGTCGTCACGTCGGAACACCACGTTGACCGCCGGGTGTGGCACGACCCGCTGCTCGAACGGTGTGGTCAGCGTCCAGTCGATCAGCCAGTAGTGCTCGACCCACGGGCGCAGCGACTCCGCCGGCAGGTGTCGGCGGAAGTCGACCTCGCGCAGCAGGCGTACCGGGTCGAGAATTCCCCGGCTGTCACCGCGCGGTCGCTGTCGCATTTGTTCAAGACCACCCTCATACGCTGGCCCTATGACCACTCAGACTAGCGATCTGCTGGCCGCCGCCGCGCCGCGAACCGTTGACGTGGTGCGCCGCATCTCCGACGACCAACTCGACCTGCCCACGCCCTGCCACGACTATCTGGTCCGCGACCTGCTCAACCACCTCTTCCAGGTGGTGGTCAACTTTCAGGACCTGGCCGAGAAGCGGCAGGTGGAGTGGGCCGAGAAGCCCGACCACCTGGGCGACGGCTGGCGGGACCGGTTCGAGGCGGAGACCGAACGGTTGATCGCCGCATGGTCGGATCCGTCCACGCTGGAGGGCGTGTCGCCGGGCATGGGCCTGCCGCAGTCCGTCATCGGCGGTATGGCCCTGCTGGACCTGACCGTGCACGGCTGGGACCTCGCGGTCGCCACCGGCCAGCCGTACCACCCGGCCCCGGAGGCGGTGGCCGAGCTGCACGGGCTGGTCGAGCAGTTGGGGCCCACCGCCCGCAAGATGGGCGTCTTCGCCGACCCAATCCCCACCCCGACCTCCACCACCCCCACCACCGGGCCCACCCCCGACCTGGCCCACCTCCTGGCCCAAACCGGCCGCACCCCCACCTGGCCCCAAACCCCCTAACCGCCCCACCCACCCCCAACCCCACCCCACCCCCCCTGGCGGGCCTCCCACCCCACCTGGCGGGCCTCCCACCCCCACCTGGCGGGCCTCCCACCCCCACCTGGCGGGCCTCCCACCCCCACCTGGCGGGCCTCCCACCCCACCTGGCGGGCCTCCCACCCCCACCTGGCGGGCCTCCCACCCCACCTGGTTGATCAAGAAGTTTGCGTCAGATTTCGGCGATTTAGTGACGCAAACCTCTTGATCAACCAGGTGGGGGTGGGAGGTGGGGTGGGTGGGGTGGGGGTTGTTGACTCTGGTATTCGCTGGGTGAATAGTGGGCGGGGTGTCTACGCCGCATGTTCTGCTTGGGTTGCTTGCTGGGGGCAGCAGGCACGGCTATGAGCTGAAGCGTGCGCACGACGAGCGGCTGCCGCGGGCTCGGCCGCTTGCCTTCGGGCAGGTCTACGCCACTCTCGGCCGCCTCGAACGCGATGGCCTGGTGGCGGCCGCCGGGCAGGACCGGGTGGCGGGGCCGGAGCGCACGGCGTACGCGCTGACCGACCAGGGGCGGGACGCGCTGGATCGGTGGCTGTCCACGGTGGAGCCGCCCATGCCGTATGTGGCGAGCACGCTCTTCGCCAAGGTCGTGGTGGCGCTCCTGGTCGCCGACGTCGACCGGGCACGGTCGTACCTGATCGCCCAGCGTGCCGCGCACACCGCACGGCTGCGTGAGCTGACCGCAGTCAAGGCCGACCGGGCCGCCACCCTCAGCGATGTGGTCGCGGCCGACTTCGCGATCGCCCACCTCGACGCGGACCTGCGGTGGCTGCACGCCACCCTGGGCCGGGTCGCCGACTGGCACCGGGAGGTGCATCCGTGACGCAACTCCAGGCTCGCGGTGTGGTTCGGGCGTACGGCCCGACACCCGCGCTGCGCGGCGTGACGCTCGACGTGGCTGAGGGCGAGGTAGTCGCCGTCACCGGGCCGAGTGGCTGCGGCAAGTCGACCCTGCTGCACTGCCTGGCCGGGATCCTCCGACCGGACGCCGGCGAGGTCACCTGGCGTGGGCACCGCATCGACACCTGGTCGGAGGCGGCCCGGTCCCGGCTGCGGCGCACCGAGTTCGGGGTGCTGTTCCAGTTCGGTCAGCTGGTCGCCGAGCTGACCGCAGCCGAAAACGTCGCCCTGCCCCTGCTCCTCGCCGGCACGGGGCGGCGAGAGGCGCGGACGGCGGCGCTCACCTGGCTGGAACGGTTCGGGGTGGCCGAGGTGGCCGACGTCCGGCCGGGTGAGATGTCCGGCGGTCAGCAGCAACGTTGCGCCACGGCGCGGGCGTTGGTCACCGAGCCTCGGGTGCTCTTCGCCGACGAGCCGACCGGCGCACTGGACACGCTCGCCGGCGAGCAGGTCCTCACCCAACTGGTCCGGCTCGCCCGTGAGCAGCGCACCGCCGTCGTGCTGGTGACCCACGAGCCGCGGATCGCCGCGTACGCCGATCGGGAGATCGTGCTGCGGGACGGCCTGGTGGACCATACCGGCCTGGGGCTCGACGTGCCGCTGGCCGGCGGTGCCCGGTGAGACCGACGACGCTGGTCCGCCTCGCGCTGGCCGGCACCGGCACCGACACCGCCCGGGTGGTGCTCACCGCGCTCAGCGCCCTGCTGGCGACCCTGGCCGGGCTCTCGGCGTTCACCGTGTTGGCCATCCCCACGCCAGCGGCGACGGAGGAGAACCCGAACAGGTGGTCGGAGCAGTACCACAACGCGCTGCTGGTGGAGCCGGGCTTGCGCGGCGGGACGGCGTTCGCGCTGCTGATGCTGACGATCCCGGTGCTGGCGCTGGCCGGTCAGTGCGCCCGGCTCGGCGCGCCGGCACGGGACCGCCGGCTGGCCGCCCTCCGGCTGGCCGGCGCCACTCCCGGGCAGGTCACCCGACTGGTGGTGCTGGAGACCGGGGTGGCCGCCCTGCTCGGCTCGCTGATCGGGCTGGCTGTCTATCTGATCGGCCGCGATCTGCTGCACCGACCGGACGCGCGAGGTCAACTGGCCCTGCCGACCGACGTGCTGCCGTCGGTCGGCGCGGTGGCCGGTGTGGTGCTCGGTCTGCCGATCGTCGCTGCGCTGGCCACCGCCGTGCTGCTGCGTATGGTCACCACCAGCCCGCTCGGGGTGAGCCGCAAGGCGGCCCGCGAGCGCGGTCCGGGCCCGTGGGCCGGGCTCCTGATCGGGTTCGGTGTGGTCTCGTTCGCGGTGATCCATCCGGTGGCGCATCGGGTCGACGACAACGAAGAGTGGGCCTGGCTGGCGCCGCTGTTGTTCGCGGCGGGTGCGATCGCGGCGATGATCGGGGTGGTGATCGGCACCGGCTGGATCTCGTACCACTGCGGACTGTTGCTGCGTCGGTACGCCCGCCGCGCCCCGGCCCTGCTCGCGGCGGGCCGTTTGATGGCCGATCCGTGGGCGGGCAGCCGCACGTTCGCCGCGCTGCTGGCCGCCCTGATCTTCGGCGGGGGCGCAGCCGCCCAGCGGGCCTACTTCGCCACCAAGGACCAGCTCGACCGTGAGCAGAGCCGGCTCGTCGGGGCGGACGGTGGCGCCAACCCCTTCTACCTGTCGACGATGGATTTTGTCGACGGCGCGGTCGCCGTGGCCGTCCTGATCGCGACGGGCGGGCTGATCGTGGCGCTGGTCGAGGGGATCGTCGCCCGTCGCCGCGCGTACGCCGCCCTGGTCGCCACCGGGGTGCCCCGCGCCACGCTGAGCCGTTCGGTGGCCTGGCAGGCGTTGGCACCGGCCGTGCCGGCGATCCTGCTCGCGCTCACCGTGGGCACGCTGCTCGGTCGAGGGCTCGTCGGGGAGGTGTCAACGGGCGGTTGGTCGACGACGATCTGCGAGGCCGCGGTGGCGCTCTGCGACGACCCTGCCACCCGCGAGCAGTACACCCGGATCGTGCACGTTCCCGAGGTGCGGCGAGCCGTTCCCGTACCGCTGGAGCACCTGGCCTGGCTCGGCGTCGGCGCGCTGGCCGCGGTGCTGGTGACGGTCGGTGTCGGTCTGCTCTTCCTGCGCGTCAGCACGGCGCTGGACGAGCTGCGCACGGCCTGAGCCGATGTAACACCGCTGGTGGCGGTGCCGCTGTGTGCACCGGAGGCCCGGACGATCGGGTCTGCGGTGTCGGACCGGACGGTCCCGGCACGGTAACCGTGGGAGTTCGCCAGATGCACAACCAACCGGGCTCCGCCCCGCCGGTGTTCGTCGACGGCACCGGACGTCGTCGACGGCTGACCGTCATCGCGGGCACCGCCATGGGCCTTGGCCTGCTCACCAGCCTCGCCCTGATCGCCGCGGGGCTCTTCCTGGACACCTCGGTGCCGCTGCCCGGCTGGTCGGACGACTCCCGGGGGACGCGCCCGGTGGAGGCCGGCGTGGACGGGATCAACCAGCCCCGGGTGGCCACGTCGCCGTCGCCGTCGTCGGCGACCCGCACGTCGGCGCCGCTGCCGCGCGCCACCCCGACCACCGGAAACCGACCCACCACGGCCGGTCCGACCGCCACGGCCACCGGAGCGCCGTCCGTCACCGATCAACCGGGTCGTGGCGACGAGCACCGCAACACCGCCAAGCCGAGCAAGTCGCCCGGTAAGCCGCAGTGACGATGGCGAAACACGTGGCCCGGCGTGACCCTCGGGCGCACTGGCTGCTGCTCCTGCTCGGGCTGCTCCTGCTGCTCGCGGCGCTGACCGTCAACGGCCTGGTGAGCGGCCTCGCCGGTGGCTCGGGAAACGCCACCGCACGGCCCGCGCCGGACGTTCCGGCCGCCGTCGGCTCGGGCGGCCCGGTGCTGCGGCTGGACCGCGCCGAACCGGCCAGCCGGGCGCTACCGGACCGCACCATCGCGCTGACCTTCGACGACGGGCCGGACCCGCGCTGGACGCCGCAGGTCCTCGACGTGCTGCGCCGGCACGGCGCGCACGCCACCTTCTTCGTGGTGGGTGCCCGGGTCAACGAGCATCCCGAACTGGTCCGGCGGATCCTCGCCGAGGGGCACGAGATCGGGTCGCACACGTTCACCCACGCCAACCTCGCCGAGGTGTCGTCATGGCGTCGTGACCTCGAACTGTCGCTGACCCGCAAGGCCATCGCGTCGGCCACCGGCCGGGAGGTGACCCTGTTCCGGCCGCCGTTCTCGTCGCTGCCGACGGCGCTGACCGGGCCCGAGTACGCCGCGTTGCGCGCCGCCGCCGGTGCCGGGCACGTCGCGGTGCTCAGCGACCTGGACACCAAGGACTGGCAGCGCCCCGGCGCCGACCAGATCGTGCGGGCGGCCACCCCGAAACGGGGTCGGGGAGCGGTGGTGCTGATGCACGACGGCGGCGGTGACCGGGCGCAGACGCTCGCCGCGCTGGACCGGCTGCTGCCCGCGCTGGGCGATCAGGGCTACCGGTTCACCACCGTCTCCGCCGGCATCGACGCCTCGCCGTCGATGGTCCCGGCCGGTGTGGGTGCCCGGCTGAGCGGCACCGCGCTGCGCTGGACCCAGACCGGTGCCCGCTGGTCGGCCGACGTGATGAACGTCCTGCTCGCCACCGCACTCGTGCTCGGGGTCGCCCGTCTCGCGGTGCAGGTGTTCTGCGCCCAGCGGCACGTGCGCCGGGTCCGCCGTCCCCGCCGGGACCGGCCGGAGGTGCGGGCACCCGTCTCGGTGATCGTGCCCGCGTACAACGAGGCGGCCAACATCGCCGCCACGGTCCGGTCCCTGCTGGCCAGCGCCTACCCGGCGCTGGAGGTGATCGTGGTCGACGACGGGTCGGACGACGGCACCGCCGACATCGTCGAGCGGATGCGACTGCGCGGGGTACGCGTGATCCGGCAGGCCAACGCCGGCAAGCCGGCGGCGCTGAACACCGGCATCCGGGCCGCCCGGGCTAGTCTGCTGGTCCTGGTGGACGGGGACACCGTCTTCCAACCGGACACCGTGCACCGGCTGGTCCAGGGCTTCGCCGACCCGTCGGTGGGCGCGATCAGCGGCAACACCAAGGTCGCCAACCGGCGTCGGCTGCTCGGCCGGTGGCAGCACCTGGAGTACGTGATCGGCTTCAACCTGGACCGACGGATGTACGACGTGTTGGAGTGCATGCCGACCATCCCCGGCGCGATCGGTGCGTTCCGCCGCGAGGTGCTGCTGCGGGTGGGTGGGGTGCCGTCGGACACGCTGGCCGAGGACACCGACCTGACCATGAAGGTGCTCCGGGCCGGCTGGCGGGTCGTCTACGAGGAGTCGGCCATCGCCTGGACCGAAGCCCCGTCGTCGTTGCGCCAGCTCTGGCGGCAGCGCTACCGGTGGTGCTACGGCACCATGCAGGCGATGTGGAAGCACCGGCACGCGCTGCGCGAGTCGGGTGCCGGCGGCAAGCTGGGCCGACGCGGCCTGCCGTACCTCACGGTGTTCCAGATCGTCTTGCCGCTCACCGCGCCGGCGGTCGACGTGTTCGCCGTGTACGGCCTGCTCTTCCTGCCCTGGTCGACCCTCGCCCTGGCCTGGGCGGGACTGCTGCTGCTCCAGGCGGCCACCGCCGCGTACGCGCTGCGACTGGACCGGGAGCGGTACGGGCCGCTCTGGGCGCTGCCGTTCCAACAACTGGTCTATCGGCAGCTCATGTACCTGGTGGTGGTGCAGTCGGTGGTCACCGCGCTGATCGGCAACCGGCTGCGCTGGCAGCGGATGGTGCGCACCGGCGAGGCGGCGGCGCTGATCGGCGCCGGCCGCGGCTGAAGCGGGATGGCGTCAGCCGTCGGCCGGTCAGGCCGGGTTGTGGAAGAGCCCTGCCGACCAGGAGATCAGCAGGCCCACGGCGGCGGAGCAGCAGCAGACGAGCAGGGCGGCGGCGACCACGGCGAGGATCATCCACGCGGAGGCACGCCGGGGCGCCGACCCCTGCCCGTCCTCGTCGGTCATCGCCGCCGCCCCCGTCGTCAGGCGCGGCCGATGCGGTCCAGGATCCAGGCGTTGATGAACGCCTCCTCGCGCCAGGAGTCGTAGCGACCACTCGGGCCGCCGTGCCCGGCACCCATCTCGGTCTTCAGCAGATAGTCGCCGCCCGGGGCGACCGCCCGCAGCCGGGCGATCCACTTCGCCGGCTCCGAGTAGAGCACCCGGGTGTCGTTCAGGCTGGTCACCGCGAGGATCGCGGGATAGTCCACGGCGGCCACGTTCTCGTACGGGGTGTAGGACTTCATGTACGCGTACACCTCGGGGTCGTCGAGCGGGTTGCCCCACTCCTCCCACTCGGTGACGGTAAGCGGCAGCGACGGGTCGAGGATCGACGTGAGCGCGTCCACGAACGGCACCTGCGCCACGATCCCGGTGAACGCGTCCGGCGCGAGGTTGGCCACCGCGCCCATCAGCAGGCCGCCGGCCGAGGCGCCCCGGGCGACCAGCCGGTCGCTGGCCGTCCAGCCGGCCTTGACGAGGTGCCGGGCGCAGGCCACGAAGTCGGTGAAGGTGTTCTTCTTGGCCAGCAGCTTGCCCTGGTCGTACCACCGGCGACCCAGCTCACCACCGCCCCGGATGTGCGCCACCGCGAAGACCACGCCGCGGTCCAACAGGGACAGTCGGGCCACCGAGAACCACGGGTCCATGCTGGCCTCGTATGAGCCGTAGCCGTACAGCTCGCAGGGCGCCGAGCCGTCCCGGGGGGTGCCGACGCGGCAGACCAGTGAGATCGGCACCCGGGTGCCGTCGTCGGCGAGCGCCCAGTCCCGGTGCTGCTCGTACTCGGCCGGGTCGTACGGCCGCCCGTCCGGCCCGGGCAGCACGGGCTTCTGCTTGAGCAGCACCATCTGCCGGGTGACCAGGTCGTAGTCGTACACGGAGTCGGGGGTGATCAGCGAGGAGTAGCGCAGCCGGACCTGCCCGGTGCGGTACTCCGGGTTGGCGTCCAACCCGACGCTGTACAGCGGCTCGGGGAAGTCGATGTCGTACCCGTCGTCGCTGCCCACCGGCAGCACCCGCAGCCCGGTGAGCCCATCGGTGCGCAGCGACACCACCAGGTGGTTGGCGAAGGCGTCGACGGCCTCCAGCCGGGTGCCGGGGGTGTGCTCGATCAGCGGCACCCAGTCGCCCGGCGCGTCCGCCGAGGTGAACGCCAGCGCGAAGTCCTCCGCGCCGTCGTTGTGCAGGATCAGGAAACGGTGGCCGTGGTGCTCCACCGCGTATTCGACGCCCTGTCGGCGCGGGGCGATCACGGCCGGCGCGCCGGTCGGGTTGCCGGCGGGGATCACCAGCACCTCGCTGGTCACCTTGCTGTGGATGTCGATGAGGATGAACTTCTCCGACCGGGTCAGCTCCACGCCCACCCAGAACCGCTCGTCGTCCTCCTGGTGGACCACCACGTCGTCGGCGGCTGCGGAGCCGACGGTGTGCCGCCAGACCCGGTTCGGCCGCCAGGCGTCGTCCACCGTCACGTAGAACAGCACCGAGGCGTCGGTCGACCAGGCGGTGCCGTAGAACGTGTCCGGGATTTCGTCCGGCAGCAGCTCGCCGGTCGTCAGGTCCTTCACGCGCAGGGTGAATCGCTCGTCACCGGAAAAATCGGTGGAGTAGGCCAGCCAGCGACCGTCCGGGCTGACGTCGAACGCGCCGAGCGAGAAGAAGTCGTGCCCCTCGGCCAGCAGGTTGCCGTCGAGCAGCACCTCCTCGCCGTCGAGCGGGGCGCCGTCCGCGCTGACCGGCGGGTCGGTCTCGCCGTCGCGGACCGCCCGGCGGCACTGCACCCCGTACTGCTGCCCCTCGACCGTCCGGGTGTAGTACCAGTGCCCGCCCTTGCGGGTCGGCACGGACAGGTCGGTCTCCTGGGTACGCCGACGGGTCTCCTCGAACAGGTCGGCGCGCAACCCGGCCAGGTGTGCCGTACGCGCGTCGGTGTAGTCGTTCTCGGCGGTCAGGTAGGCGATCGTCTCCGGGTCGTCCTTGGCGGCGAGCCAGGCGTACTCGTCGACGACCGTGTCGCCGTGGTGGGTGCGCTCGCTGGGCACCCGCTTCGCCGCGGGCGGGGCAGTCTCGGTGGTCACGGCGGCCACGTTACCGGCCGGTGGCCGCAGCGCGCCGGACCAGCGGCATCCCGATACTCGCCACCACGCTTTTCGAACACATGTACGATGACCGGCATGGCGGCAGCAGCGAGTTCCCTCGGTCGGTCCGGAGCCCTCGAGATCACCCGGCGGTTGGCGGCGATCTGCGGTCCACCGTTCTCCCGGCTGGCCGGTCCCGCCGACGAGGTGGCGGGGCGGCCGGCGCGCTGGGTGGCCGTTCCGGGCGGCCCGCACGCCGCCGCCGAGGTGCTGCGGCTGGCCGCCGTGCACGACCTGACGGTGGTGCCCCGAGGTGCGGGCACGAAGATCGACTGGGGTGCCACCCCCGTCCAGGTCGACATCCTGCTCGACACCGGCCGGCTGGCCGGCATCGGTCACGAGCCGGCCGACGCGTTGGTGGCCGACGTGGGTGCCGGCACCCCGCTGCGGGCGGTGCAGGCCACCCTGGAGCGCACCGGCCAGCGGCTCGCGATGGACGCCCCGTCACCGGGCGCGACCCTGGGTGGGGTGCTCGCCGCCGGCGAGGCCGGCCCGCTGTCACACCGTCACGGCAGCCCCTGCGACCAACTACTCGGCGTGCGCTACCTCGCCGCCGACGGTGAGCTGGTCAGCGTCGGCGGCGCCGCGCCCGCGCTCGACCTGGCCCGCCTGCTCTGCGGCTCGCAGGGCGCGCTCGGCGTGCTGGTCTCGGCGAGCCTGCGGGTGCAGCCGGTGCCGGCGAGCAGGCTCTGGGTGTCCCGTCCGGTGTGGACCCCGCTGGAGGTGCACGACCTGGTCCGGACGATCCTCGCCGCTCGGCTGGAGCCGTCGGCCATCGAGCTGGACCTGCCCAGCGGCACCCCGCGGCCACGTACGCCGTACCCGCCCGGTCACCCGGCGGCCACCGCCCGGGAACGCCACCCCTCGATGTCCGGCCGGGCCGGTGCCCCGTCCCGGGCCGGCAGCCTGGTGGTGCTTTTGGAGGGTGGCCCCGCCGACGTCACCGAGCGGGCCGAGCGGCTGGTCGGCCTGCTGCACGGGGAGGCCACCATCGCCCACTCCGCGCCGACGTGGTGGCGCCGCTACCCGTTCGCGCCCGGTGACACGGCGCTGCGCCTGGAGGTGCCGATCGGCGATCTGCACGCCGCCGTCTACGCGCTCCGCGACGCGGCCGGCACGCCGGTGCCGGTGCGCGGGTCCGCCGGGCTGGGCGTGGTGCACGCGGCACTACCCGGAACGTTGGCGCCCGCCCGGGTGGCGTCCATTCTGGCCGCCGTCCGAGGGGTGCTGCTGGCTCGGCAGGGCCGCTGCCTGGTGGTCTCCGCTCCGGCGGCGGTCCGGCAGGCCGTCGACCTCTGGGGCGATCTGGCCGGCCTGGCCCAGCTGCGAGCCGCGAAGAGACACCTGGATCCGGAGCACCGGCTCGCGCCCGGACGGCTCCCCGGCGGCCTGTAGGGCCGGCGCGGTCCCGTCCGGCCGGGTTGGTCAGTCCAGCCACCACCGGTGCATGTCGAGCAGTGGCGGGGTGAAGCGGGCGACCAGCACCAGCAGACCGCCCACCGCACCGGTCAGCAGCAGCGCTCGGGTCATCCGGGGCATGGCCTCGCGCTCCCGGGCGGCCAGCGCCAGCGCGACGATCGCCAACGGCAGCCCGAGCAACGCACCCGCCACATAGAGCATCCCGACCACGGCATAGAGCCAGAGGAACGGGTTCAGCCCATCCATCCCGAACGGAATCAGGTCCTTCGGGTCGTACGCGCCGGTCAGCATCTCGGCCGGGCCGACGCCAGCGGTCACCATCCGACCGAGGTAGAGCAGCAGCACGGCGAGGAACGCGCCGATGGCCGCGAGCTGCGCGACGATCAGGGCCCGGACCGCCGGCCGAGAGTACGACGAGACCTGCGCGACGCTCGACATAGCCGTCAATCTACCGAGCAGAGCCGAAATCCGGGGCCGCGCGGCGGTCAGCTCGCGTCGTTGCGGAGCACCAGCACGGCGATGTCGTCCCGGGGTGGCTCCACCGAGAAGTTGATCGCCGCGGCGCGCAGCCGGGCGGCCACCACATCGGCGGAATATCCGGCCAGTGGGGCGGCGGCGTCCCGTAGCCGGTCGGTGCCGAACAGCTCCCGGCCGCGCCGCCGCTCGGTGACGCCATCGGTGTAGAAGATCAGCGAGTCGCCCGGGGCGAGCGTGATCTCCGCCGTGGGTGAGGTGATCGTGTCGAGCAGGCCGAGCGCCGTGCCGCCGGTGCCGACGAACTCGGCACCGCCCGTCCCCGCCAGCAACACCGGTCGATCGTGCCCGGCGAGGTGCAGCGACACGGCCAACTGGTCGCCCTCGCCCGGCCCGACCGCCGCCAACGCCAACGTGCAGTAACGGCCACCGCCGCGTTCGACAAGCGTCTCGTTGAGCCGGGCCAACGCCTCCGGCAACGGCTTGCCGTCGCCGACCAGCACCCGGATCACGTCCCGGACCAGCCCGGTCACCGCGGCGGCCTGCACACCCTTGCCCGAGACGTCACCGATCACCACCAGCCAGCGCCCGTCGGGCAACGGCACCACGTCGTAGAAGTCGCCCCCCACCTCGGCGTCGTCGCCGGTCGGGACGTACTCGGCAGCGAAACCGATCCCGTCCACCACCGGCAGCACCGGCGGCAGCAGAGACTGTTGGAGCGTCTGCGCCACGCGGCGGCGCTCGGCGTGGATCCGGGCGTTCTCGATGGCCAGCGCGGCCCGCCGGGCCACGTCCTCCAGCACGGCCACCTCGTCCGGGTCGTGCCGGTGCCGCTGGTGCCGCCCGACCGCCAGGGTCCCGAGCCGCTGCCCGCGGGCGATCAGCGGGACCGCGAAGCCCTCCATCGGCCCGCCCAGCGGAATCTGCGCCGCGCTGCGGGACGCCTCGCGCAGGCGGGCCTGGATCGAATCCGGACCGGTCTCCGCCAGCACCTTGTGCAACTGCGGAAGCATCGACTCGTCGGCGTGGCTGGCCGCCGCCAACCGGAGCCGGCCCCATTCGTCGGTGGTGTGCACCGCGCACCACTGACCAAGTCGCGGCACCACCAACTGCGGCACCAGCGCCATGGTCAGGTCGACGTCCAACGACTGGGCCAGCAGCTCGCTCGCCTCGGCCAGGAACGTCAGCCACACCTGCCGGCGTACGTCGGTCCGGCGTAGCCGGTCGTTCTCCAGGTGCAGCGACAGCCGCTCGGCGGTGAGCACCGCCAGCGGTCGGGCGTACGCCGACGGGGCGGCGTCCAGCTCCAACTCCCCGGCGTACGGGCGGTGCACCGTCAGCGGCACCCGGAGCAACTCGCTGCCGGGGCGGGGCGGCCGACCGAAGCGGGCCAGCACCTGGCGGCCCTGCCCGTCGCCCCGGTCCAGGCGGATCGTGCCGCCGGCCGCGCCCACCATCTCGGCGACCCGGCTGAGCAGGCTGGTGGCGAAGTCGGGCAACGGGTCGTCCCCGTACAGGTCGGGGGCGGTCTGCATGAGTTCACTCATGGCGCTGGCGCTCGGCGCGGACCGGTCGGCGCTGGTGAGCGGGCCGGCGTTGGCCGGTGTGGAGTCGCCGACGGTGCCCGCGGCGGGTGGGTCCACGCCGGGGCGGTCCAGCCGGAACCAGACGCCCTTGCCGGTGGGAAGGTAGGTGGTGCCCCAGCGGCTGGCGAAGTGGTCGACCAGGAGGAGACCCCGGCCTCGCACGGAGACCTCGTCGATCTCGGTGGCGTCGTTGCGGGTGCCGACGGTCAGCTCGTCGCCCGAGCCCGGGGCGAAGTCGGAGACGGTGACGGTCAGCCCGATGTCGTCGGCGACGACCTCGATGTCCAACTCGGTACGGGCGTGCTCGACGGCGTTGGTGGTCAGCTCGGTCGTGAGCAGCAGGGCTTCGTTGGCCAGTTCGTCCAGGTGTGACTCGGTCAACACCGAGCGGACCACGGCGCGGGCGGCGGCCGGCGTGCGGCGGTCCGCGGGCAGGCGGACACGCCGGACGGCCCCGTCCCGGGCCCCGGCCGTCGCGGGCCCCGCCTCGGCTGACACCCTCGTATCCTCCACCGTCCCCCTGCCGGGTGCCAAGCCGATCACCGATCGCGCGCTGTCGCGTCGGTCAGCGACACCGGTGGCGGCGCGCCCATCCGAGCGCTCGAATCGACGGATCCGGGATCGGGGCGAGGTTTGCGGCCCGGTGTGCCGGGTCGGTGCCGATCGGGTGGGTCGGCGGGCGATCGATGCCATCTGGCGGGTCGTGGACCCTGGCACTACGGCTCGCGCGGGCACAATATGGGGTGCCGGTGTGTCCGCACGGACCGGCGCCCCCGAGTTGAGCGAGGAATGATGACCACGGCGAAGCAGTCGGTCGCGGATCCGTCCGCGCCCGACCACGAGGCGCTCCTCGGTGAGTTGACCGAGGCCCTGCGACGGATCGGTCGCGGCGACCTGAAGGTCCGGCTTCCCCGCCGCGCCGGCGCGGCCGGTGAGGTGGCGGACGCCTTCAACGAGGTGGTCTCGCTCCAGGAGCGGCAGTACCTGGACCTGCGGCGGATCAGCCGGATCGTCGGTCGCGACGGCCGGCTCACCGAGCGGCTCGACGACGAGGGGTTGGACGGTTCCTGGGCGGAGGGGCAGCGGGCGATCAACTCGCTGATCGACGACCTGGGTCGACCGACCACGGAGATCGCCCGGGTGATCGTGGCGGTCGCCGACGGTGACCTGTCCCAGCACATGGCGTTGGAGATCGACGGCCGGCCGCTGCGCGGTGAGTACCTGCGCATCGGGCGCACCGTGAACACGATGGTGGACCAGCTGTCGTCGTTCTCCAACGAGGTGACCCGGGTGGCCCGTGAAGTGGGCACCGAGGGCAAGCTGGGCGGCCAGGCCGACGTTCGAGGCGTCGCCGGCACCTGGAAGGACCTCACCGACTCGGTGAACACGATGGCGTCGAACCTGACCGGCCAGGTGCGCTCGATCTCGCAGGTGGCGACGGCGGTGGCCAAGGGCGACCTGTCGCAGAAGATCACGGTCGGCGCGCGTGGTGAGGTCGCCGAGTTGGCCGCCACCATGAACTACCTCACCGACACGCTGCGGCTCTTCGCCGAGCAGGTGACGCGGGTGGCCCGTGAGGTGGGCACCGAGGGCAAGTTGGGTGGCCAGGCCGAGGTGCCGAACGTGGCGGGCACCTGGAAGGACCTGACCGACAGCGTCAACTCGATGGCGTCGAACCTGACCGCCCAGGTCCGGAACATCGCGCAGGTCTCCACGGCGGTGGCGCGCGGTGACCTGTCGCAGAAGATCACGGTGGCGGCGCAGGGCGAGATCCTGGAGCTGAAGGACACCGTGAACACGATGGTGGATCAGCTGTCGTCGTTCGCCGACGAGGTGACCCGGGTGGCTCGTGAGGTGGGCATCGAGGGCAAGTTGGGTGGCCAGGCCCAGGTGCGTGGCGTCTCCGGCACCTGGCGGGACCTCACCGAGAACGTCAACCAGTTGGCCGGCAACCTCACCAGCCAGGTCCGCAACATCTCCCAGGTCTCCACGGCTGTCGCGAAGGGCGACCTGTCGCAGAAGATCACAGTGGACGCCCAGGGCGAGATCCTGGAGCTGAAGAACACCGTGAACACGATGGTGGATCAGCTGTCGTCGTTCGCCGACGAGGTGACCCGGGTGGCTCGTGAGGTGGGCACCGAGGGCAACCTGGGCGGTCAGGCGCAGGTGAAGGGCGTCTCCGGCACCTGGCGGGACCTGACCGACAACGTGAACTCGATGGCGTCGAACCTGACCAGCCAGGTCCGCAACATCGCCTCGG
>NZ_JBITJA010000010.1:54584-227049 GCF_044459545.1 Micromonospora sp. NPDC050276
CCCAGGTGAAGGGCGTCTCCGGCACCTGGCGGGACCTGACCGACAACGTGAACTCGATGGCGTCGAACCTGACCAGCCAGGTCCGCAACATCGCCTCGGTCACCACCGCCGTGGCGAAGGGTGACCTGTCGCAGAAGATCACCGTGGACGCCCAGGGCGAGATCCTGGAGTTGAAGTCGACGGTCAACACGATGGTCGACCAGCTCTCGTCGTTCGCCGACGAGGTGACCCGGGTGGCCCGCGAGGTCGGTATCGAGGGCAAGCTCGGCGGTCAGGCCCAGGTGAAGGGCGTCTCCGGCACCTGGCGGGATCTCACCGAGAACGTCAACCAGCTCGCCTCGACGCTGACCACCCAGCTGCGGGCCATCGCCCAGGTGTCCACCTCGGTGACCCGGGGTGACCTGACCCAGCGCATCGCGGTCAAGGCGCAGGGCGAGGTCGCCGAGCTGAAGGACAACATCAACCAGATGATCGTCACCCTCCGGGAGACGACCAAGAAGAACGCCGAGCAGGGCTGGCTGGACTCCAACCTCGCCCGGATCGGTGGCCTGTTGCAGGGTCAGCGCGACCTCGGTGAGGTCTGCCGCATGATCATGACGGAGGTGACTCCGCTGGTCGACGCCCAGCTCGGCGCCTTCTTCCTGGCCGACGACGCCGACGGCAGCATGCGACTGCGGCTGACCTCCTCGTACGGGTACGTGGCGCGCGGGCACGACGTCACCTTCGGGCCGGGCGAGGGGCTGGTCGGGCAGACCGCGCTCTCCCGTCGCACGATCCGGGTCAGCGCCCCGCCGAACAGCCGGCTCACGCTGCGGTCCGGCCTGGCCGAGACACCCCCGACCGACCTGGTGGTGCTCCCCGTGCTGTTCGAGGGTGAGCTGCTCGGGGTGATCGAGTTCGCCAGCGTGTCGGCCTTCTCCGAGCTGCACCTGTCGTTCCTGGAGCGGCTGGTGCTCACCATCGGCATCGCGGTCAACACCATCCAGGCCAACCGGCGTACGGAGGAGCTGCTGGCTCAGTCGCAGCGGCTGGCGCACGAGATGCAGGAGCAGTCGGCGGAGTTGCAGCGCACCAACGCCGAACTGGAGGAGAAGGCCACGCTGCTGTCCGAGCAGAAGGGCAACATCGAGACGAAGAACCGGGAGATCGAGCTGGCGCGGCTGGGCCTGGAGGAGAAGGCGCAGCAGCTGACCCGGGCGTCGGCGTACAAGTCGGAGTTCCTGGCCAACATGAGCCACGAGCTGCGGACGCCGCTGAACTCGTTGCTGCTGCTGGCCCGGCTGCTGGCCGAGAACTCGGAGCAGAACCTCAGCCCGAAGCAGATCGAGTTCGCCCGGACCATCCACGGGTCCGGTTCCGACCTGCTGCGGCTGATCGACGACATCCTCGACCTGTCCAAGATCGAGGCGGGCCGGATGGACGTCGAGCCGACCGAGATCCGCTTCACCGAGCTGCGCAGCTTCGTCGAGCAGGCGTTCGCGCCGCAGGCCGAGGAGAAGAACCTCGACTTCCAGGTACGGGTGAGCAAGGATCTGCCGCCGGCGCTGGTGACCGACGCGCAGCGGTTGCAGCAGATCCTGCGCAACCTGCTCTCCAACGCGGTGAAGTTCACCGACAACGGTGCCGTCACGCTGCGGATCGCCCCGGCGGCGGAGAACGCGGTCTTCGATGTTCCGGCGCTGACCAACGCCCAGCAGGTGATCGCGTTCACCGTGATCGACACGGGGATCGGCATCTCCGACGACAAGCTGTCGATCATCTTCGAGGCGTTCCAGCAGGCCGACGGCACGACCAGTCGCCGGTACGGCGGCACCGGCCTGGGCCTGTCGATCAGCCGTGATCTGGCTCGACTGATCGGCGGCACCATCACGGTGTCGTCCGCGCCGGGTCAGGGCTCGACCTTCACCCTGTTCGTGCCGCACGTGCTCGCCCCGGATGCGGTGGTCGCGCCCCAGCCGCCGTCTCCGCAGCGTGCCGGCCTGCCGTCGTCGCTGTTGATGCCGCCGCTGGAACTGCTGCCGGAGCGGCCGGAAGCACCGGCCACCCGCCAACTGGACGGCGCCACCGTGCTGATCGTGGACGACGACGTCCGTAACGTGTTCGCCTTGACCAGCGCGTTGGAGCTGCACGGGATGACCGTGCTGTACTCGGACAACGGGGCGGACGGTGTCCGCCTGCTGGCCGAGCACCCGGAGGTGGACATCGTGCTGATGGACGCCATGATGCCCGACCAGGACGGTTACGAGACCACCCGCCAGATTCGCCGCAACCATCGGTTCGCCGATCTTCCGGTGGTCTTCCTGACCGCGAAGGCGATGCCGGGCGACCGCGAGTCGGCGCTCGCCGCCGGGGGCAGCGACTACATCACCAAGCCGGTCGACCTGGACGATTTGATCGAGTTGATGTCGTCCTGGATCAACGGCAGCCGGACCGAGGAGACTTCGTGACCCAGATGGCCAAGGCGCTGCTCGTGGACGACCGGCGGCAGAATCTGACGGCCCTGGAGGCGATCCTCCAGGGCCTGCCGGTCCAGTCCGTGGCGGTGGAGAGCGGTGAGGCGGCGCTCAAGCAGCTGCTGGTGGACGACTTCGCGGTGATCCTGCTGGACGCGCAGATGCCGGACATGGACGGCTTCGAGACGGCGAGCCACATCAAGCGCCGGGAACGCACCCGGCACGTACCGATCATCTTCCTCACCGCCGCCGACCGGGACGCCCAGCTCGCCCTCCGGGGCTACCAGGTCGGCGCGGTGGACTACCTGACCAAGCCGTTCGACCCGTGGGTGCTCCGGGCCAAGGTGTCGGTCTTCGTCGAGCTGTGGGTGAAGACCCGGCAGTTGGCCACGCAGTCGGACCTGGTCCGGGAGCGCGACACGCAGTGGCGGAGGCTCACCGACGCGGTGGACGAGGCGACCGCCCTGCTCCGCTCCGACGACCCCGAGGTCCGCGACCGGGCGGTACAGATCCTCGAACAGGCTCGCTGGGGCAACACCGCCTGAGGCGGCCGCGCGCTCAGCCGGTGGGCTGGTCGTTGCGGATCATCAGCGCGCTGCGGAGCCCCGTGATGTCCAGAACGCGGATCAGGAAATCGCCCACGTGCGTCAGCATCAGCAGGCTCTGCGCGTGGCTGGCCTTGCGGCTGAGCACGACCAGGGTGCCCAGGCCCTGCGAGTCGCAGAATGTGACGCCGCCGAGGTCGAGCACGATCCGCGGGGGCGGGTCGGCCAGCACCTCGTTGACGACGGTGGAGAGCTGCGCCGCCGTGAGCATGTCGATCTCACCGGCCAGGCGCAACACTGCTTCGTCGCCCGTCCGGTCTAGCGTGATGGACAGTTCGGCACGATCCACCCGGTCAGCCTAGCGCGATCCGACCGACCTGGCCTGTCGAGGCCGCGAGCCGTCGCCGTCCCACTCCAGAGCCCTCCGTGCCGACGCCGCTGACCGCCGTCGGCCATGGGTGAGCCGGGTAACCACAGCACGGGGTGGCTGCTGGTTGACCGTCCGACGCTGACACAATGGCGGCATCGTGACCGACATCTTTCCCGCCGGATCCGGCCGCTACCCAGCCGACGCGCCGGCCTCCGAGGCCCTGTTCGACCGCGCCCGCGCCATCGTGCCGGGCGGGGTGAACTCCCCTGTGCGCGCCTTCCAGGCGGTCGGCGGCACCCCGCGTTTCATGGTCCGTGGCGAGGGCCCGTGGCTGTATGACGCCGACGGTCGCCGCTACGTCGACCTGGTCTGCTCCTGGGGCCCGTTGATCCTCGGGCACGCCCACCCGGAGGTGGTGGAGGCCGTCCAGGCCGCCGCCGCCCGGGGCACCAGCTTCGGTACGCCCACCCCCGGTGAGGTGGAGCTGGCCGCGGAGATCGTCGCCCGGACCCCGGTGGAACAGGTCCGCTTGGTCAACTCCGGCACCGAGGCGACCATGTCGGCGATCCGGCTGGCCCGCGGCTTCACCGGCCGCTCGAAGATCGTCAAGTTCGCGGGCTGCTACCACGGGCACGTCGACGCGTTGCTCGCCGCCGCCGGCTCCGGCGTGGCCACCCTGGGCCTGCCCGACTCGCCCGGGGTGACCGGCGCGGCGGCCAGCGAGACGATCGTTCTCCCGTACAACGACATCCGGGCCGTCGAGGAGGTCTTCGCCGCCGAGGGCCTGCACATCGCCGCGGTGATCACCGAGGCCGCCGCCGGCAACATGGGCGTGGTGGCACCCCGGGACGGCTTCAACCAGCAACTCGCCCGGATCGCGCACGCCCACGGCGCCCTGCTGGTGGTGGACGAGGTGATGACCGGGTTCCGGGTCTCCCGCGCCGGGTGGCACGGCCTCGACGCCTCCGACGCCGACCTGTGGACGTACGGCAAGGTCATGGGGGGTGGTCTGCCCGCCGCGGCGTTCGGCGGGCGGGCGGACATCATGGCGCGGCTCGCGCCGGCCGGCCCGGTCTACCAGGCCGGCACCCTCTCCGGTAACCCGCTCGCCTGCGCCGCCGGCCTGGCGACCCTGCGGCTGGCCGACGACGCGCTGTACCAGCGCCTCGACGAGACGGCCGCCGTCGTGGGCAAGCTGGCGTCCGACGCGTTGGCCGCCGCCGGGGTCCCGCACCGACTGTCGTACGCGGGCAGCATGTTCTCGATCTTCTTCACCGACGCCGACGTGGTCGACTACGACAGCGCGCGCACCCAGCAGGTGCCGGCGTTCAAGGCGTTCTTCCACGCGATGCTCGCCGCCGGCGTCTACCTGCCGCCGAGCGCGTTCGAGTCGTGGTTCGTGTCGGCGGCGATCGATGACGCCGCGCTGGAGCACATCGCCGCCGCGCTGCCGACGGCGGCGAACGCGGCGGCAGCGGCCGGTCACGGGGGGTAGTCAACAGTGAGTAAGACGGTGGTCCACGTGCTGCGGCACGGCGAGGTGTACAACCCCGACCAGATCCTCTACGGCCGGCTGCCCGGTTTCCGCCTCTCCGAGCTGGGTGTGCAGATGGCCAAGGCCGCCGCGCAGGGCTTGGCCGAGCGGGAGATCGTGCACGTGGTGGCCAGTCCGCTGGAGCGCGCCCAGCAGACCGCCGAGCCGATCGCCGCCCAGTTCGGGCTGCCGGTCGGGGTGGACGAGCGGCTGATCGAGAGCGCCAACTGGTTCGAGGGCAAGAAGGTCTCCCCGGGTGACGGCTCGTTCCGCGACCCGCGCAACTGGTGGGTGCTGCGCGACCCGGTGACACCGTCCTGGGGCGAGGCGTACCGGGTGATCGCCGAGCGGATGTTCGCTGCCGTGCACGCCGCCCGGGTCGCCGCCGAGGGGCGCGAGGCGGTGCTGGTGTCGCACCAGCTCCCGATCTGGACGTTGCGCCGCTATGTCGAGCGCAAGCGGCTCTGGCACGACCCGCGCAAGCGGCAGTGCGGGCTGGCGAGCCTCACCTCGTTCCACTTCGACGACGCGAAGGTGGTGGGCATCGGCTACAGCGAGCCGGCCGCGCACCTGGTCTCCCTCTCCGCGACAGCCCGGACGGCCAAGGGGGCCTGATGAACGCCCGGAGGTGGACCGCCGGTCTGCTCGCCAGCGTCGCCGCGGTGGCGCTGGTCGGCTGCACGTCGTCGAAGGGGCAGGAGAAGACCTGCACGGCCACCACCGACGGGATCTTCGAGTGCGCCCCGGACCAGCGCTCCGCACCACCGAAGCTCGCCGGTGAGCTGCTCACCGGCGGCAGCTACGACGTCAGCGAGGCCCGCGGTCAGGTGGTCGTGGTCAACTTCTGGGGCTCCTGGTGCGCGCCGTGCCGCGCCGAGGCGGACGACCTGGAAGCCACTTACCAGGCCACCAAGCCCTCCGGGGTGAGCTTCCTCGGCATCAATGTGCAGGACTCGCGGGACAAGGCCAAGGCGTTCGAGGAGGGCCGGGTCACCTATCCGAGCCTCTTCGACCCGTCCAGCCGGCTGGCGCTCAACCTGGACATCCCGCCGAACACCGTCCCGGCGACGGTGGTGCTCGACCGGGAGGGGCGGATCGCGGCGGTGATCCGGGCCGCCGTCAAGCAGGAGGGCCTGCAACCGATCGTCGAACGGATCGCCGCCGAGAAGCCGGCGTCGAACTGATGGGCGAGACCTTCCGGGAGCTGGCCCTCAGCGGGCCACTGCTGCTCGCGCTGGGCGCGGCGGCGCTCGCCGGCCTGGTCAGCTTCCTCTCCCCGTGTGTGCTTCCGCTGGTCCCCGGCTACCTGTCGTACGTCACCGGTCTGGCCGGCGCCGACCTGGAAGGCCGGCGGACGACGGTCGATTCCGCGCCGGCCACCGGCGGTGTCGCCGTCAAGGAGCGGGCCGCGACGGTGGCCGTCAAGGGTCGGGTGCTCGCCGGGACGCTGCTCTTCATCGGCGGCTTCACAGTCGTCTTCGTGGCCACCGCGATCCTCTTCGCCGGCATCGGTCGGGTGTTCTTCGACTACAAGCGCGAGCTGCAGGTCGGTGTCGGTGTGCTGATCATCGTGCTCGGGCTGGGCTACCTCGGGATGATCCCCGCGCTGCAACGGGAGTTCCGGATCTCCCGGCTGCCGTCCGCCGGGTTGCTCGGCGCACCGGTCTTCGGGGCGGTCTTCGCGCTCAGCTGGGTCCCCTGCACCGGCCCCACGCTCGGCGCGGTCATGATGATGGCCACCGCCAGCGGCCAGACTGACCGCGCCGTGGTGCTCGCCGTGGCGTACTGCCTCGGGTTGGGGATACCGTTCGTCGTCTTCGGGTTGGGCTTCGAACGCCTGCTCGGGGTCTTCCGCGCCGTCCGGCGCAACAGCCGCTGGGTCACCCGGGTCGGCGGCGCCCTGCTCATCCTGATCGGCCTGGCGCTGGTCACCGGCGGATGGCAGAGCTTCGTGATCTGGTTGCAGACCACCGTCGGGGTGGGCGAGGTGAGCATATGACGGTCGTCGACGAGCGCCCGGAGGCCGAGGCCCCCGCGCCACGGCGCCGGCCCAACCGGCTGCTGGCCCTGCTGCGCAACTCGTGGCGGCAGCTCACCAGCATGCGTACGGCGCTGATCCTGCTCTTTCTGCTCGCCATCGCCGCCATTCCCGGCTCGGTGCTGCCGCAGCGCGGGATCAGCCCGGAGAAGGTCAACCAGTACTTCGTCGACCACCCGGACTGGGCCCCCCGGCTCGACCGGATCGGCGCGTTCGAGGTGTTCGGCTCGGTCTGGTTCTCGGCGATCTACCTGCTGCTGTTCACCTCCCTGATCGGCTGCATCACGCCCCGGCTGCGCGACCACGTCCGCGCGCTGCGGTCCCGGCCACCGGTCGCGCCCAAGCGGATGGCCCGGCTGCCGCAGCACACCGTGCTGCCCGCCCCGCCCGGTGGCGTCGACGCCGTCGCCGAGGTGCTGCGCAAGCGCCGCTGGCGCGTCGAGGTGCGCGGCGACGAGGTCTCCGCCGAGAAGGGCTACCTCAAGGAGACCGGGAACCTGCTGTTCCACACGTCGCTGATCGCCGTGCTGATCGGCGTCGCGCTCGGCTCGTGGTACGGCTGGAGCGGCAACCGGCTGCTCGTGGCGGGCGCGGACAACGCGTTCTGCAACACCCGCCAGCAGTACGCCGAGGCCAAGCTCGGCCCCCGGGTGGACAGCGCCGACCTGCCCCGCTTCTGCCTGCGGCTGGACGACTTCCAGGCCCGGTTCCTCGACAGCGGTCAGCCGGAGTTCTTCAACGCCACGGTCACCGTCGACGGCCCGGACGAGCCGACCCGCCGCGCCGACTTCTCGGTGAACTCGCCGCTGCGACTGAACGACGCGAGCGTCTACCTGCTCGGCCACGGGTACGCCCCGGTGATCCGCTACACCGACCGGTTCGGCAACAGCCAGATCAGCGACGAGCCGTTCCTGACCACCGGCGACATGGGCCTGACCAGCGAGGGGCTGGCCGCCTTCCCGGACGCCAACGTCGACCCCGCGACCGGCCAGCGGGCACCGGATCAGCAGGTCGCGTTCACCGGGATCTACCTGCCCACGGCACCCGAGCAGGCACCGTTCGTCCGCTCGCAGTACCCGACCGAGCGCAACCCGGCGCTGAACCTGGTGGCCTACCGGGGCAACCTCGGCCTGGACGCCGGCATCCCCGGCTCGGTCTACCAACTCGACCAGCGGCAGGTGCGGACCGGCAAGGTCAAGGAGGTCGGCACCAAGCTGCTCCGCAAGGGCGAGACCTGGACGCTCGACGACGGCACGACCGTCGAGTTCCTGGGCACCGAGCGGTACGTCACCCTCTCCATCCGGCACGACCCAGGTTCGACGATGCTGCTGGTCAGCTGCGGTGTCCTGCTGGTCGGGCTGATGGGTTCGCTGTTCGGGAAGCGCCGCCGGGTGTTCTTCCGGGTGGTGCCGGCCGACCCCGGGGAAGGATCTCCGACGAGCGGTAGTAGCTTGATGGAGGTCGGCGGGTTGCCGCGTACCGACTATCCCGGGTTCGCCGAGGAGTTCACCCAGCTCGTCGCCGCGGTCAAGGGCGAGGACGCAGAGGTCGAACGGGCCGGCGTGCGAGAAGGAGCCGAGTGATGTCCGCACTCTCCGACAATCTGGTGACCTTCGCGATCCTGGCGTACCTGGTCGCGATGATCGGCCACGCCGTCGAGTACGCGCTGGGCAATGTGCGTACCCGGGTCGCCGTGGTGGCTCCGGTGCGCGAGTTGGTCGGTGCCGGCGGTGGTGTCGTCCCGGCGCCGCCCGCGCCGGTCCCGGCGCCGCCCACGGCCGACCGCTCCGCTTGGCGGGCCCGGCTCGCCGGCCTGATCGGGGTGGGTGCCACCGCGGTCGCCGCCGTGCTGCACCTGGCCGCGCTGGTCACCCGGGGGCTCGCCGCCGACCGGATGCCCTGGGGCAACATGTACGAGTTCGTGCTCACGGTGACGTTCATCGGGGTCGCCGCCTGGTTGGTGGTGCTCTGGAAGCGGCCGTCGCTGCGCAAGCTCGGGCTCTTCCTCACCCTGGTGATGGTGCTGCTGGTCGCCACCGCCGAGTTGGTGCTGTACGTGCCGATCGTGCCGCTGGTGCCGGCGCTGAACTCGTACTGGTTCGTCATCCACGTCTCGACGATCGTCTTCGCGTCCGGCATCTTCCTGCTCGGTGTGGTGCCGGCGGTCGGCTTCCTGATGCGCAACGGGTACGAGCAGGGCAAGCGGAGCTTCCCGTACACCCTGGCCAAGCGGCTGCCCGGCGCGGCCGGCCTGGAGCGGCTGACGTTCGCGCTGCACGCCTTCGCGTTTCCGATCTTC
The DNA here is from genome assembly GCF_044459545.1 of Micromonospora sp. NPDC050276. NCBI lineage: Bacteria > Bacillati > Actinomycetota > Actinomycetes > Micromonosporales > Micromonosporaceae > Micromonospora > Micromonospora sp. NPDC050276. The sequence goes on from NZ_JBITJA010000010.1 coordinate 63,824, forward strand.
ACCTTCGCGGTGATCGCCGGTGCCATCTGGGCGGAGGCGGCCTGGGGTCGGCCGTGGGGTTGGGACCCGAAGGAGACCTGGGCGTTCATCTCCTGGGTCGTGTACGCCGGCTACCTGCACGCCCGCGCCACGCCCAGCGTCAAGCGCAACGTGGCCACCTGGATCGCGGTGCTCGGCTTCCTCACCATGCTGATGAACCTGTTCGGTGTGAACATCTTCTTCACCGGCCTGCACTCCTACGGCGGGCTGGACTGACCCGGTAAGCGGGCTGGACTGACCCGGTCAACGGTGCGCGGAAGACCGCTCCCGCCCGGCGCGGTGCCACGTCCGTGGGGTTGCCTCGCCGTCCCTCTCAACGCCCGGTCGACGGGCAGCCCGGCGGTCTCGGTGGGTGACGGCCGCGCCGGTCGCCAGGCGCGCAACGCCCGCTCGACCTGGATCGTGACCTGGTAGGACACCTCCGGTAGATCGGCCAGCTCGATCCGCTCGCCGCGCAATGCCAGTTGGGCGTGCAGCTCCCGGGCGACGGCATCGCGAAGCTCGACCTGCAGGGGCGACAACCCGTCCGGGTCGCCGACGACGTACGCGTCCGACATGGGTCCACTCTGCTCCCGCGTCCCGCCGTTCGGCCAGGCAGGGTGAGAGGTGTCCGCCGGGCTTGCCCGGCCCTGGTCGGCAATGTGGCCGTCTCCCGCGCCCGGTCGACCGTTGATCCACTCGGTTTCCATGAAGTCGGCCTATCTGCGGGCGCAGGACACCCCGACTTCCTGAAATCCGAGTCGATCTTGGCGTGCACTGGTGGTGTTGGGCGATCGCGAGCGTCACAGCACCCGGCTTGGGCCGGGCGGGAGCCGGTGCGGGAGACTGGGCGACATGGCGGCTCGTGGCTTCCCGTACACCGATCTCAAGGACTTTCTCGCGGCGCTGGAGCGCACGGGGGAGTTGCGCCGGGTCGACGTCCCGGTCGACCCCACCCTGGAGATCAGCGAGGTGGTCACCCGCACGGTGCGGGCCGGCGGCCCGGCGCTGCTCTTCGAGCGTCCGACCCGGGGCGAGATGCCGGTGGCGATCAACCTGTTCGGCACCGAGAAGCGGATGGCGATGGCGCTCGGCGTCGACTCGCTGGACGAGGTCGGTGCCCGGATCGGCGCGCTGATCAAGCCGGAGCTGCCGGTCGGCTGGTCCGGCATCCGGGAGGGCCTCGGCAAGGTCATGCAGCTCAAGTCGGTGCCGCCGCGCAAGGTGAAGACCGCACCCTGCCAGGAAGTCGTCTACCGGGGTGACGATGTCGACCTCAACCGGCTCCCGGGGTTGCAGGTCTGGCCCGACGACGGCGGGATCTTCCACAACTACGGGCTGACCCACACCAAGCACCCGGAGACCGGCAAGCGCAACCTCGGCCTGTACCGACTCCAGCAGCACGGCCGCAACACCCTGGGCATGCACTGGCAGATCCACAAGGACTCGACGGCGCACCACGCGGTCGCCGAGCGGCTCGGGCAGCGCCTGCCGGTCGCGGTCGCGATCGGCTGCGACCCGGTCGTCTCGTACGCCGCCAGCGCGCCCCTGCCCAGTGACATCGACGAGTACCTGTTCGCCGGGTTCCTGCGGGGCGAGCGGGTGGAGATGGTCGACTGCCTCACCGTGCCGTTGCAGGTGCCGGCGCACGCGCAGATCGTGCTGGAGGGCTACCTGGAGCCGGGTGAGCGGCTGCCCGAGGGGCCGTTCGGCGACCACACCGGCTTCTACACGCCGGTCGAGCCGTTCCCGGTGCTGCACATCGAGGCGATGACCATGCAGCGCAAGCCGGTCTACCACTCGATCGTCACCTCCAAGCCGCCGCAGGAGGACCACGGCCTCGGCAAGGCCACCGAGCGGATCTTCCAACCGCTGCTCAAGCTCATGATCCCGGACATCGTCGACTACGACCTGCCGGCGGCCGGCGTCTTCCACAACTGCGCGATCGTCTCCATCCGCAAGCGCTACCCGAAGCACGCGCAGAAGGTGATGAACGCGATCTGGGGCGCGCACCTGATGTCGCTGACCAAGCTGATCGTGATCGTCGACGAGGACTGCGACGTGCACGACTACAACGAGGTCGCCTTCCGAGCCTTCGGCAACGTCGACTACGCCCGCGACCTGCTGCTCACCGAGGGGCCGGTGGACCACCTCGACCACTCGTCGTACCAGCAGTTCTGGGGCGGCAAGGCTGGCGTCGACGCGACCCGCAAGCTGCCCACCGAGGGTTACACCCGCGGCTGGCCCGAGGAGATGAGCATGAGTCCGGAAGTCACAGCCCTGGTCGACAAGCGCTGGAAGGAGTACGGGATCTGATGGCGACCACCAACAACCCCCGCGATCTTGCACTTCCGGTTGCCGATTCCTCCCTTTCCTCCCCCTCTGCACCGACAGAAAGTGCAAGATCGCGGACAAGGGTGCGGGCTTTCCTGCGGCTCGTGGCCATCGAGCACTCCGTCTTCGCGCTGCCGTTCGCGTTCCTCTCGGCGCTGGCCGCCATGCAGGTCAACGGCGGGCGGGTGCGGTGGCTCGACCTGCTGTTGATCACCGTGGCGATGGTCGGGGCGCGGACGTTCGCGATGGCCGCCAACCGGATCCTCGACCGCCGGATCGACGCGCGGAACCCGCGTACCGCCGGCCGGGAACTGGTCACCGGGGCGGTGAGCGTGCGGACGGCCTGGACCGGCGCGGCCGTCGCGCTGGTCGTCTTCCTTGTCGCCGCAGCCCTGCTCAACCCGCTCTGCCTGGTGCTCGCCCCGCTCGCCGTGGTCCCGCTGGTCGTCTACCCCTACGCCAAGCGGTTCACCAACTGGCCGCACGCCATCCTCGGGATCGCCCAAGCGGTCGGCCCGGTCGGCGCCTGGCTGGCGGTCACCGGCACCCTGGCCGGCTCCGGGCCGGCCTGGCTGCTCGGCGCCGCCGTCGGGCTGTGGATCGGCGGCTTCGACCTGATCTACGCCTGCCAGGACTCCGAGATCGACCGGGAGATCGGCGTGCACAGCGTGCCGGCCCGGTACGGTCGACGCTTCGCGCTGCACGCCTCCACGGTCGCGCACGTGGTGACCTTCGCGCTGTTCATCTGGTTCGGCGCGCTGATCGGCCTCGGCTGGCTCTGGTGGATCGGGCTGGCGTTGACCGCGGTGGCGTTCGGCTACCAGCACCTGGTGGTCACCCCGACCGACCTGAGCAAGGTCAACCGGGCGTTCTTCACCGCCAACGGGTTCGTCGGCATCGCGCTGTTCGTCTTCGCCCTGCTCGACCTGGTGATCCGGCTCGGCCTACGGCCCTGAGGCTGGGTGATCCGGCTCGGCCTACGGCCCTGAGGCTGGGTGATCCGGCTCGGCCTACCGCCCTGAGGTTGGCGGCGCGGTGCTGACCGGGTAGCGGGCGCTCTCGAAGGTCCAGTCGACGGTGCCGCGCACGGCGAACGCGACCCCGTCGAGATGGTCGGCGACCGCCTCGTCCAACGCCGGGCCGAACGACGGCACCGTGGCGCGCAACGCGAGGAAGCGCCGCAAAGCCTCCCGCCAGTGCTCGGCCGCCCGTTCGACCGCCTCCGCCTCCGGAAGGCCCAGTTCGGCCTGCATGGCGAGGACCAGGTTGTGCCCCCCGGCGGTCGCCCGGTCCCGCTCCAACGAGGCCATGTCGTTGTACCAGGAGAGCAGGTCGTTGCCGGTGCGGGCGAGCTGACGCAACAGCGGGTGGTGGTAGACCGGATCGGGCAGCGTCCGACCGCTGGCGAACTCCACCAGCGGGTACGACACCTCCGCTGCCGAGGTCGACCGACGCAGCTCGACGTACTCGTCGACGCTGGGGCGGCGGCCGGCCTCCTTGTTGACCGCCTCCTGCCAGGTGCCATCGAAGTGTCGAGCCACCGCGTCGGCGAAACGCTGCCGCCAGTGGGCCGGCATCCGACGGCGTGGCTCCCGCCAGGCCAGCACCAGCAGTCGCCGCAGCGGGCCGGTCAGCCCGGCCGGACCCGCCCGGGTGTCGTCGTGCAGCAGCGCCAGCGTGCCGTCGCGCAGCGCCCGGATCTGCGCCGGGGTCAACCGATCCGGCCCGTCACAGGCGTCATCGACCAGGAAAAACCAGGTGAACAGCGCGGTCAGCACCCGCAGGTCGGCTTCGGTCGCCTCCGGGTAGAGCCGTCCGGCGTACCGGGCGAACGCTCCTCGGGACAGCCGACGCAGTGCGGCGTCGTCCAGTGGGAGGCCAAGCTCGGGCAGCAGGCCGAGCAGCCACTCCTGCACCCGGTCGGCGTGTGGTGGGAGCCGGGACGGGATCGGACATTCAGCGCGCAGCGCCCGGAGGATCTCGCCGGTCGTCACCGATGCCTCCTCTGCGAGATGGTGCCGGTGCGATTCGCCAGCGGCAGCATCTCAGGTCGGCGGGATGTGCAGGTACCCCAGGAACATGTCGGACCGGCCAACCTGGGGGTGCCCAGCAGCGGACCGCCTGGACCAGGCAGGCTGGGGGGTATGCGGGAACCATGGGTGGTCGGGGTCTCCGGTGCCTCCGGTACGCCGTACGCGGCGGCCGTCATCGGAGGACTGCTCGACGCGGGCGAGCCGGTGGACCTGATCGTGTCCCGGGCGGCACGACTCACCGTGCTCGACGAGACCGGCCGGCCCTTTCGGGACGGCCACTGGGCCGAGGACCTCGCCGCCTGGCTCGACCGGGACCTGACCACGGCGGATGTGCGGCACTGGCCGGCCGGCGACCTGGCCGCCGGGCCGAGCAGCGGCTCCTACCGGGTACGCGGCATGGCCGTGGTCCCGGCCAGCACGGCGGCCTGTGCGGGCATCGCCATCGGGCTCTCGAAGGACCTGTTGCAGCGCGCCGCCGAGGTCAGCCTCAAGGAGCGGCGTCCGGTGGTGATGGTCCCCCGGGAGACACCCGTGACCCGCAGCCACCTGGAGCACCTCATCGCCCTGCACGACGCGGGCGCGGTGGTGCTGCCGGCCAGTCCCGGCTTCTACGGGGCCGGCGCGGCGGCCAGCGCCCAGCAGTTGGTCGACTTCGTGGCCGGCAAGGTGCTGGACGCGCTCGGCGTGCCGCACACCCTGTTCCGGCGGTGGTCCGGCCAGCTCGGGGCGGCTCGCGGCTGAGCCGTCCGCCCGTGCTTGAGCACCGGTGGTCCGCTCAGCGCGAGCGGTACTGCCGCCCGGCGGTTGGCCAAAGCGGGACGCGGACCGGACTGGTGTCCGGTCCGCGTGGCGTTGTCCGCACCAGTTCAGTACATGCCGGCGTTGGCCGGACCCGGCCCCGTGGAGGCGGCCGGTCCCACATTGCGTGGCTTTCCGACCTCATCCACCTCGTCCAGCATGCCCTCCCCCTCAAGCAGGGCTCGCACCTCGGATTCCCGAAACCGGCGATGCCCGCCTGGAGTCCGGATGCTTCCTATCCGGCCGGCCGCCGCCCATCTCGTCACAGTTTTCGGGTCTACCCGAAACAGCGCGGCGACCTCACCCGGTGTCAGCAGGCGATCTCCAGTGTCCACAGCCCCCTCCTCGCGTCGACGAAGCCCCCGGCTGAACACACTGCCCCCGGCTGGTGCGTAGCCCAGAGCCGTCATGAGGGACGTATGGCAATTACAGCACCAGGGACATGGCCTGTCCGCCCAAACGCGAAAAATGCACTGAGTGGGGAGTTAGTAATGTTACTGGTGCTACCTCAGCCTTGACCGGCGGTTTGTGAACAGTGACTCACCGCTCAGCCCAACGGATGCCGAAGGCCGCACGTTACGTCTCAGCGGTTAAGGTCACTCTCTGTGGACGCCATCGACCTGAGCCTCGTCGACCTGCTGCGCGGCAACGCCCGCCTTTCGTACGCCGAGCTGGCCCGACAGGTCGGCCTCTCGGCCCCGGCCGTACACGAGCGGGTCGGCAAGCTGGAGAGCAGCGGCGTGGTCCGGGGCTACCGCGCGGAGGTGGCTCCGGAGTCGATCGGGCTGGGCGTCACCGCGTTGATCGGCATCGTCGAGGACTCCGGCGCCGACACCGACGACATGCTCGAGTCGCTGCGAGTGCTGCCCGAGATCGAGTCCTGCTACTTCATGGCCGGGGTGGAGTCGTTCCTCCTCAAGGCGCGGGTGGGCACGATCGCCGAGTTGGAGCAGTTGATCGTGCGGTTGAACCGGACCCCCGGGGTCGCCTCCACCCGCACCGCCATCGCGCTCTCCACCAAGTGGGAGAACCGCCCCCAGCCGGTCGGGCCGCCCCCCGCCTGACCCCCGCGTACCCCTGGTGTCGCCCGTCGGCCGGCGGTAGCGTGCGCCGATGACTCCGCCGGCGCGTCCCGTGGCCGTGGTGACCGGCGCTGCCGGCGGCCTCGGCCGCGCCATCGCCACCGCGCTGCACGCCCACGGCTGGTCGGTGCTGCTCACCGACCTCGACCCGGCAGCGGTCGAGACCGCCGCGGCACCGCTCGGCGGCTGGTCGGCCGCCCTGGACGTCCGGGACGAGGACGCCTGCGCCGCCATCGCCACCGCCGCGGCGAGCCGGGGTGACCTCGCCCTCTGGGTCAACAACGCCGCGGGTGCACGTCTCCTGCCTCTGCCCGGACGGCATCTGGACCCCGATGCTGCACGACCGGCTGGACGACCCGGGGGCGGTGGCCTCGTTCACCGGGTCGATGCTGGCCGCGCAGCGGGTGGCGGCCCGGGTCATCCGGCTGGCCCGCCGGCCACGCCCGGTGGTCAGCCTGCCCCGCTGGCGGGGAGCACAGGTGCGGCTGTTGGACGCGCTGCCCAGGTTGGCCGTCGCGCTGACCCCGCTGGTCCGGGCCGCCGGCCGCGCCGGTCAACGCCGTCAACGCCGCCGGTCAGCGCCGCCGGACCGGCGCTGACCACCGCTGGCCTGCTTGCTAGGTTTCCGGCGTGACTCATCTCGACCGGTGCGACGAGGCCAGCCGGACCTGGGTGACGGAGGCGATCGCCACCGTCGAGGCGGACGCGAACCGGTCCGCCGACACCCATCTGCTGCCGTTCCCGCTGCCCCGGGAGTGGGGGATCGACCTCTACCTCAAGGACGAGTCGTCGCACCCCACCGGTTCGCTGAAGCACCGACTGGCCCGCTCGCTGTTCCTCTACGGGCTCTGCAACGGCTGGATCGGGCCGCGCACCACGATCGTCGAAGCGTCGTCGGGATCCACGGCGGTCTCCGAGGCGTACTTCGCCCGGATGCTCGGCCTGCCGTTCATCGCGGTGATGCCCGCCTCCACCTCACCGGAGAAGATCGCGCAGATCGAGTTCCAGGGCGGCCGGTGTCACCTGGTGGACGACCCGGCGAGCGTGGTGGTCGAGGCGCGCTGGCTCGCGGAGGACTCCGGCGGGCACTTCATGGACCAGTTCACCTACGCCGAGCGGGCGACCGACTGGCGGGGCAACAACAACATCGCCGAGTCGATCTACGCGCAGTTGGAGCTGGAGCGGCACCCGATCCCCGCCTGGGTCGTGGTGGGCGCCGGCACCGGGGGCACCAGCGCGACCATCGGCCGGTACGCCCGTTACCGCCGACTCGCCACCAAGCTCTGCGTGGTCGACCCGGAGAACTCGGCGTTCTACCCGGCCTGGCTGGCCGCCGACTGGTCGGTACGCACCGGGAAGGGCTCCCGCATCGAGGGGATCGGCCGGCCCACCGTGGAGGCGTCGTTCCTGCCCTCGGTGGTGGACCGGATGGTCCAGGTGCCGGACGCGGCGTCCCTGGCTGCCATGCGGGCCGGATCGGCGCTGCTCGGCCGTCGGGTGGGCGGGTCCACCGGGACCAACCTGTGGGGCGCGTTCGGCCTGATCGCCGCGATGCTCGCCGAGGGTCAGACCGGCTCGGTGGTCACCCTGATCTGCGACCCCGGCGACCGGTACGCCGACACGTACTACGCCGATGACTGGGTGGCCGCCCAGGGCCTCGACCTGGCCCCGCACCTGGCCACGATCGACCGTTTCCTGACCACTGGGGTCTGGCCCGCCTGAACCGCCCAGCGCGGCCTGCCCGGCTGGGCGCCGCTCAGCGCGGGTCGATCCGCTCGGCCAGCCCGGGGTAGCGCACCACGTAGCCGCTGTCGTCCAGATCGATGTCGGCGGTGAAGGTGCCGCTGGCGAAGCGCACCCGACCCGGCCCGAGCCCGGTGTAGATCTGCTCGGCCGGCACCACCTCCAGGCCGGGCAGCAGCACCCAGGCCACGGTGATCCGGTGTGCCACATCGGCCGGCTCGGCCGCCATCCTGAGCCGGTGGACCGGCAGGGTGTTGAACAGTGGCGAACCGCTCAGGTCGACGTCGAGCGCGTCGGCCAGCCGGTCCGGGTCGTCCGTGCCCGGTAGGCCGGCCCGGGGATGACCGGCCGCGACCAGCGCCGCGTCCAGGTCACCCTGCTCGGCCGTGGTCACCCGCCACCGGTCGGCGGCCCGCTCCAGCGTCACCCGGCGCAGCCAGCCGAGCCCCTCGGCCTCGACCTCGACCCGGGTGGTGGCCCAGTCCGGTGTGGTGGTCAGCTGGTAGCGGGCGGTCCAGGGGATCGGGTCCACGGCGAGCAGGGTGCCCCGGGCCGCCAACCCGTGGCCGTCGTCGAGCAGGACCTGCTCGCTGCCGGCGGTGTCCGTCCGGGACCAGAAGATTGACTTCGGCATGGTCGGCATGAGCCGGACGTTACGCGACCGGACCGGCATCGGCAGGGCATGCGCGAACGCCGCCGCGAAGCATGGGCTTCGCGACGGCGTTCGGTGGATCAATCAGTGGGTACGCGCCGGCGGTCGCCCGCCGAAACCGCGCCGATCGTCACGCGCACGATCGTCGCGCGGCCGGTCGTCGCGGGGCCGGTCGTCCCGGACCCGGCTCTCCGGGCGGAAGCCGCCCCGAGCGTCCCGGTCGCCGAAGCGCCGCTCGCCGGTGGGCCGGTCACCGAACCGGCGCTCACCCTGCGGCCGGTCACCGTATCCCCGGGTGTCCCGGTCGGCGTACCGCCGCTCGCCGGTCGGCCGGTCGCCGAAGCCCCGGTCGCCCTGCGGGCGGTCGCTGTGCTGCCGGTCGCCATAGCGGCGGTCACCCTGTAGGCGGTCGCCGTACTGGCGGTCGCCGTACTGGCGGTCGCCTTGCGGCCGGTCGCCGAAGCGCCGCTCGCCGGTGGGTCGGTCGCCGAAGCGCCGCTCGCCTTGTGGGCGGTCGCCGTAGCGGCGCTCGCCTTGCGGACGGTCGCCGTACTGGCGGTCGCCCTGCGGCCGGTCGCCGAAGCGCCGCTCGCCGGTGGGTCGGTCGCCGTAGCGGCGCTCGCCCTGTGGGCGGTCACCGAACCGACGCGGGCCGCCGGAGCGGTCGTCGAACCGACGCGGGCCGCCGGAGCGGTCACCGTAGCCCCGGGGCTCCGCCTCGACGCGAACCGGAACGCCACTGGGCTCGCGGGCACCGACCAACTCGGCCAACGCCGCGTCGCCGACCCGGACCCGGGTCTCGGCCGGCGCGACGCCGGCCTTCTCCATCATCGCCAGGGTGGTGCGGCGCTGCTTGGGCAGCACCAGCGTGGCGACGGCACCCGACTCGCCGGCCCGAGCGGTACGCCCCGCGCGGTGCAGGTAGTCCTTGGGGTCCTTCGGCGGGTCGACGTGCAGCACCAGGGTGACGCCGTCGACGTGGATGCCCCGGGCCGCCACGTCCGTGGCGACCAGCACGTTCATCCGGCCCTCACGGAACTCGGCGAGGGTCTTGGTGCGCATCCGCTGGGTCTTGCCGCCGTGCAGCCCACCGGCGCGTACACCGACGGCCGCGAGCTGCTCGACCAGCCGGTCGACCCCGAGCTGGGTACGTGCGAAGACCATGGTCCGGCCGTCCCGGGCGGCGATCGAGGCCGCCACCGGGAACTTCTCGTGCGGCGGGATCAGCAGCATGTGGTGGTCCATGGTGGACACCGAGGCGGTGGACGGCGCGGTGGAGTGGGTGACCGGGTCGGTCATGAACCGCTTGACCAACGCGTCGACGTCACCGTCCAGGGTGGCCGAGAAGAGCAGCCGCTGACCGTTCGCGGGCGTCTTCGCCAGCAGTTCGGTCACCTCGGGCAGGAAGCCCATGTCGGCCATCTGGTCGGCCTCGTCGAGCACCGTGACCTCGACGTCGTCGAGCTGGCAGATGCCCCGCTCGATGAGGTCACCGAGCCGGCCCGGGGTGGCCACGATGATCTCCACACCGCGGCGCAGCGCGTCGATCTGACGGTCGTACGGAACGCCGCCGACGGCGGTCTTGAGGAAGATGCCGACGGCCTTGCCCAGCGGCACCAGGGCGTCGTTGACCTGCATGGCCAACTCGCGGGTGGGAACCAGGATCAGGGCGCGCGGACGCATCGGCCGGGCCCGGTTGCGGCTGGCCAGCCGGGCGATCACCGGCAGGCCGAAGGCGAGCGTCTTGCCGGAACCGGTCTGCCCACGGCCCAGCACGTCGCGGCCGGCGAGCGCGTCCGGGAGGGTGGCCCGCTGGATCTCGAACGGACTGGTGATGCCCTGCTGTGCCAGCGCACGGACCACCGGCTCGGGCAGGCCGAGGGAGGCGAAGCTGATCGGTTCGGCGGTCGCTGCCGGCGCGCTGCCGGCCTCGCTCTGAGCTGCGTCGGTAGCCGGGACTGAGTTGAAAACGGACGTAACGGTGCTGGGGTCAGCAGAGGTGGTCAACAAAAGCCTTTCGAGCGGGGCGCATCTTCGCGATGGCCTGCCGCGGCTGTACCGCCGGATCGCCCGCAAGATCGCCCAGGGGCGCACACCACGCGCGCCGGGTCAGTGATCTCAGCCAGTGTACGGCGGTCTGGCGAAGCCGCCAGCCGGTTGCCCGACGGTAGTGGGCGGACTCACCATCGCTGCCGCTCGTTGGCTCACCCCTTGAGCACGCTGCCCACCAGACCGTCCAGGGCGTCGCCGGCCAGCAGAACGACCATGACACTGATCGCCACCAGCAGCCCGAGAGCGGCGGCCAGGACGATCATCACCCGGGCGTTGCTGGACCGCTCGGTCGGCGTGTCCGACCAGCCCTGGGCCAGGATGTGCCCGGTCAGCGAGCCGGACGTCTCCACCGCGTTGGCGGGTATCGCGATCGTGGTGAAACCGGCGCCCTCGCCGTTGCCGTAGACGGTGCCGGCCAGGTCGGAGCCGCTGTCGTGCCGCCGGCCACGGGTGCCGGTCGCGTCCCGTCCGGTGGAACCGCCCGACGGGCTGCCCGTCGCTGCGGTCATGCGGGAGCTGGCGGTGCCGTGCCCGGTCGGCGAAGGCGCCGCGGTGGTGGACGGCGGCCAATTGGGCAGCGCTGGCGCGGGCACCACCGGCGGCGCGGGGGTGGCTGTGCCGGTCCAACCAGCGCCGGACGTCGGGGGTGCCCCCTGGGTGCTGGACGGCCATCCGGCCGGCGGTGCGGATACCGAGGCGCTGGCCCGTACGCCGGGCGTGTCGGTCATCGCCGGCGGCGGCGGGAACGGCGGTGCCGGCATCGGGCCGGGCGGGGACGGCGGCGCGGGCACCGGCGGACCGGGGGGCGGCAGCGGCGGGGTCGGAACGGGCGGCGAAGGCGGGCCGGGGATGGGTGGCACCGGCGAGGGCGGTGGAGCGGGCGGGCCAGGAACGGGCGGGACCGGGCCGGGCGGCGGCGTGGGCCGGGGGCCCGGCGTCGGCGTCGGGCCGGGCGGGTACGGGCCGGGAGCTGGCGCGGGCTCCGGTTCCGGGGGCGCTGGCTGGGTCGGCCCGGGACCGGGTGGCGTGGGGTCCGGCGTCGGTTCGGGAGTCGACGGCGTTGGTGGCTGGTCCGGCTCGGGGCTCACCGGCGCGGCCCGGTAGACGGCAGGCGTGCTCGCCCGAGGGTCCGGGTTGCCCACGGCACCGGCCGTGGCCCGGCTGCTGCTGGGAACCGTGGCGCTGGCCCGGGCCGGCGCGGTGGAGTCGTTGCGCTGCCCGGGCACCGACACGTCGACGGGGCTGGCCGAGCCGGTGGCGCGGTAGGTGGTTGCGGTGACCGGAGCACTGGCCGGCAGGTCGCCAGGGAGAGCCCCGGCGGTGGCGACGCTGGCGCGTGCGCGTACCGGTGCGGCGGCCTGGCCCGGGTGGTCGTCGGCGGATGCGTCGTCGTCACCGTCGTCACCGTCGTCTGCGGTGTCTGCGGTGTCTGCGGCGGCGACCGGGGTCGCGTCGCCAGGGGCCGAGTCGGCGACGCTGTCAGCCGGGCTGGCGTCGGTGCCGGCCGCCGGGTCGGCGGTGCCCGGCCCTGGTGGGCCGGCCTGGTCGACCACGGGGTCGACAGTCTCCGCCTGATCTCTCTGCTCGGCCATTTCCGCCCTCCGCGCCATGCTCGCACCCGGACCCGTGACGTCGAGTCGGATGTGCCTGGTTGTCACGGTGCCACAGATCTTCCCGAGCGGACAGCCGGAGCGGGTCGTGGCGGATCAGTCTGCGGTGCTGGGGCTGCCCGTCGCGCTGCCGCTGCCCGTCGCGCTCGTGCTGGCCGTCGGCGTGGTCGTCGGAGACGTGCTGGCCGGCGCGCTGGTCGGCGCCGAGGGCAGGGTCGTCGGAGTGTTGCTCGGGGTGTTCGACGGCCTCGGCGTCGTGCTGCCGGTCGGGGTCGGCGTCGGGGTGGTCGTCGGCGTCGGCGTCGGGGTGGTCGTCGGTGTCAGCGTGGGCGTCGGCGTCGGCGTGGTGGTCTTCGTGGGCGAGGGGGTGGGCGTCGGCGTGGTGGTCTTCGTGGGAGTCGGGGTGGGCGTCGGCTTCGGGGTCGAAGCGGGCGGGGTCGGAACGGTCACCACCGGTGCCGGAACCGCACCGATCACCCGGGTGGCGGCGTACAGCCGGGACCAGCGGACGACCGAGATCTTGACGACGTCGCCGGTGGTGGGCGCCTGCACCATCTTGCCGTTGCCGATGTACATGCCGACGTGGTGGATCGTCGTCCAACTGCTGCCCGAGGCGAAGAAGAGCAGGTCGCCGGGGAGCAGCGCGCTCTGCGGGACGGTGCGGCCGCGGGTGGCGGCGTACTGGTCGCGGGAGACCCGGGGCAGGTCGAAGTAGTCGGCGCCGGGGGACCGGTACGCCGCCCACATCAGGCCGGAGCAGTCGAACTGGTCCGGCCCCTCCTCGGACCACTTGTACGGGTCGCCGAGCTGGGCGAGCGCGTACCGGACCGCGGCCAGTGCCCGGGGGTGCGCGGCCATGCCGCTGCTGCTCTGGTTGGCGACGTACCCGGCACCGATCTGCTGCTCGGCGGCTTCCTGCTGGCGCTCGATCTCGATCAGCGCGGCGGCGTTGTCCCGGCGCAGCTTGAGCAGGCTCTCCTCGGCGGTGCGCAGCGCCGTCTCGCCCGCGGTGAACTCCGCCTCGGCGGCCGCGAGCAGCGCCTTGGCCTCGGTGTGCTTCTGGTAGGCGGCCTGCTCGCCGGCACGGGCACGGGACAGCTCCCCGGCCACTCCGGTGGTGCCGCCGTCGACCTTCTCGCCACGGGTGATCTGCTGGAGGCGACTCAGCCCACGGATGTCCTGGGCGAGATCACCGGGCGGCAGCGCGGCGGCTGCCTTGACCGCTTCGGCGGCGGCAGCGTCGGCCGTCTGCTGCGCGCGGAGCAGCGCGTCCTGCGCGGTCGCCAGCGCCTTGCCGGCCGCGTCGAGCTGCGCCTGCGCGTCGACGCGTTTCTGCCGGCTCACCAACAACGCCTCGCCGAGCGCGCCGACCTGGACCTCGCCAGCGGAGATCGCGGTGGCGAGCGGGCCGTTGCCGATGTTGACCACCGGCGGGACGGGCACGCCAGCGACCGGTGCGCCGCCGGGTAGTTGAAGCGAGCCGGTGACCGCCGGACGCGACCCGGTGTCCGGCACGGTGGTCGGCACACCCGGCTCGGCGTACGCGGGGGTGGCCAGCACGGCTGCGGCGATCGCGCCGAGCAGGGCGGCCCAGAGCTTCGGACGCAGGACCGGCGAGATCACCGGGCTCCGTCGTCGCTGCCGTCGCCCGCGCCCGCTGTAGACCATGCCGCTCCCCGTCCAACTGCTCGTCGCCGCGCTCGGTGGGCGCGACCGTCGGGACGGTACCAGTGTGTGTGTTCCGCCCCACCTTGTTACTACCGCACCTCGCCACTCATGTCGATGCGTGGCCGGGTTACGGGAGGCTGAGAGTCTGGTGAAGTGGGTCGCTGCCGGCGACCGTGCCGGCGGGCCCATCGGCCGCGCGACGTACGCTCGATCCGGACCGCAGGTGGAAGGGACGTGCCATGGACGCCGGACTCAAGCGTGAGCTCGAAGCGAAGGTGTACGCCGGTGAGCGGCTGACCCGGGAGGACGGGGTCGCCCTCTACGAGAGCGACGACCTGACCTGGTTGGGGCGGCTGGCGCACCACAAGCGCACCGAGCTCAACGGCGACCGGGTGATGTTCAACGTCAACCGGCACCTCAACCTGACCAACGTCTGTTCGGCGTCCTGTGCGTACTGCTCGTTCCAGCGCAAGCCGGGCGAGAAGGACGCGTACACGATGCGCATCGACGAGGCGGTCCGCAAGGCCAAGGAGATGGAGGACGAGCAGCTCACCGAGCTGCACATCGTCAACGGCCTGCACCCCACGCTGCCCTGGCGTTACTACCCGAAGGTGCTGCGCGAGCTGAAGGCGGCGCTGCCGACGGTCAAGCTCAAGTGCTTCACGGCGACTGAGGTGCAGTGGTTCGAGAAGATCAGCGGTCTGAGCGCCGACGAGATCCTCGACGAGCTGATGGACGCCGGCCTGGAGTCGCTGACCGGCGGTGGCGCGGAGATCTTCGACTGGGAGGTCCGGCAGCACATCGTCGACCACGCCTGCCACTGGGAGGACTGGTCCCGCATCCACGCGCTGGCGCACAGCAAGGGCATGAAGACCCCGGCGACGATGCTGTACGGCCACATCGAGGAGCCCCGGCACCGCGTCGACCACGTGCTGCGGCTGCGCGAGTTGCAGGACGAGACCGGCGGCTTCGCGGTCTTCATCCCGCTGCGCTACCAGCACGACTTCGTCGACTCGGCGGACGGCAAGATCCGTAACCGGATCCAGGCGCGCACCACGATGGCCTCGCCGGCCGAGTCGCTGAAGACGTTCGCGGTCTCCCGGCTGCTCTTCGACAACGTGCCGCACCTGAAGAACTTCTGGGTGATGCACGGGCTGTCGGTGGCCCAGCTGTCGCTGAACTTCGGCGTCGACGACCTGGACGGCTCCGTCGTCGAATACAAGATCACTCACGACGCCGACTCGTACGGCACCCCGAACACCATGCACCGCTACGACCTGTTGAACCTGATCTGGGATGCCGGCTTCCAGCCGGTCGAGCGGGACACCCGCTACAACGTGGTCCGGGAGTACGACAAGGCCCCGTCGCTGGCCGAGCGGCGCGCCGAGCCGCAGCAGGTCTGGGCCTGAGCCACCACGTACCCTCGCAGTCGATGACCGAGCAACGAGCACCTGAGCAGCAGGGCGGATTTCCCCGCCGGGACGCCGAGGGGCGCATCCGCACCCTGGGCGATCTGCTCGGGGTGTGCCTGGCCGGCCTGGTCATCGGCGTGCTGGCGTTGGTGCTGTTCGAGTGGGCGTTCGCCTCGATCGGCAGCGGCGACTTCGGCCAGACCAACGGCTGGCTGGCGGTGATCCTGCCCGCCTGGCTGTTCTGGGACGATTTCCGGGCCTGGGAGTTCGGCGCGGCCCGGGTGATGGCGGCGGTGGTCGCCGCTGCCGTCGGGGTGTTCGTCGGGCTGCTGATCGCCGGGTTGGCCTCCGGGTTGCCGCCGCTGCTCTCCGGCGCGTTGGCCGCGGCGGCGTTCACGGTGGCGTACGCGACGGTGTGGTTCCCGGGCGTCCGTTGGCTGGCCCGCCGGACCGGCTGACCGCGTCCGCCCGCCGGGCGGATCGATACTTCCGCCGGCAGTGGCGGTCGAGGGAGAGAACGGAGTGGTGCAGGTGAGCGCCGCGCTCAAGTACACGCTGGGCCGGATCGGGCTGTTCGTCGCCGTGCTGGCGGGCCTCTGGCTGATCGACATGAACGTGTTCCTGAAGCTGATGCTGGCGTTGGTGTTCTCGGCCGCGCTCTCCTTCTTCCTGCTGCGCGGTTGGCGCGACGAAATGGCCGGTGAGATCGCCGAGGCAGCCGAGCGCCGCCGGACCGAGAAGGAACGCCTCCGCTCCGCCCTGGCCGGCGAAGACCAGCCCACCCCCACCCCGAACCCCACCCCCGACCCTCCCACCACCCCCGACCCTCCCACCCAAGCCCCCGACTCCCAGCGTTGATCAAGAGGTTTGCGTCACCAGGACGGCTTCCGGTGACGCAAACCTCTTGATCAACATGTGCTCGAGCGGGCGGTGGGCGGGTTACCAGTTGGTGGAGCCGGGGACCTTGGGCCAGGGCTTTGCGGTGGGCTTGATCAGGTACGCGATGCCGCCGGAGCCACCGGAGACACCGCCGCTGGCGTTGGTGCGCTTGGTCCGCAGCCAGATCTGCTCGAACTGCGCACGCTTGTAGACGTTGCGCACCACGTCGTTGCTGGACGAGGCGGGATCGTTGACGATCACGTCGCCGTCGGCGGTGAAGCCGACCACCACGAAGAGGTGCCCGGAGGTGCCGTAGTTCGCCCCATCCAGCTCGCTGGCGAGGAAGGACTGGCTGGTCACCACGGGGATGCCGGCGGCGATGAAGCGCTCCAGCTCGTCCAGCGAGTGCAGCCGGGTCACCCGGCCCTCCAGTCCGGGGAAGCTGGCCGCGTACGCGGTGTTGAACGGCCAGTTGCCCGCGCCGTCGTAGGCGTAGTCGTAGGTCATCCGCGCGGCGTGGTTCACCGTCGGGTCGGGGTAGGTCGGGTCCACCCACGAGGTGTCGGCCGCCGACGGCTGGCGACCCCAGTACTCGACCACCATCTCCGTCGAGGTGGGCGAGCACCACGCCTCACCGCCACCGTCGTACTCGGGGTAGTGCCCGGAGTGCACGTTCTGCGAATAGCGCGGCACCGGCAGCTCCCGGCCCCAGGCGATGTGCCCGGCGCTCGGCGGCACGGTGAACCGGTCCGGCACGGTGGAACTCATCGCGCCCAGCATCCGGACTACCGGCGCGGCGCTCTGCCCCGGTGCGCGGTAGAGGGTCAGCTTCAGCTGGTACGACCGCAGCAGCACCCCGGCCGTGGCGTCGTCGATGCTGAAGGTGTCGGTCCAGATCGTCGACCAGGGGTCGCCCTGCCGGTTGACGCTGGTCCGTTTGATGTCGGTGTCACCGGACGCCCAGCGACCCAGGACGTACCACGGGGTCTGGTCGCCGCTGGTGTAGCTGCCCTGCATCTCGACCTGGATCCAGGTGCCGGCCGGGGTCTCCGCGTTCCAGGAGGCGATCAGCTCGGTGGCGTCGAACCCGATCCGGGTCACCGGTGAGGTCCAGGTGCCGTACTCCCAGGTGCGGGTGGTGCCGGTGTGCGGGTCCGCGTACTCGATGGTGCCGGCCGGGCGGGCCAGGGTGACGCCTGCTCGGGCCCCGGGCCCGACGCGGGTGCCGGCGTTGCTGCCCCGGTGCCAGTCGGCGGGTCCGGACCAGTCCTGGAAGGTGATCTGCTCGTCGTGGACGGTGGCGGGCGGGTGGGCCGCCATTGCGGGCGCGGCGGTGGCGAGCAGGGTGAGCGCGGTGACGCCAGCGAGGGCGGCGGCGCGCAGGCGGGGTCTGGCCATGGGTGCTCCGCGGTGTCGAGGGGGCATCGTCGCTGGTCAGTTTTCCGCTTGGAGGGAAGTTTCGCCATATGTTGGTGGGAAGAAAATCATTGCCGCCGTGATGATCTGCCTGGGATGCATAGGGCGCCGATCGATATTGATATGACCATGTGACAGGTGGTGAAGTGTCCTTCACCGAGCGGGATCTCCCGCCCTCCGAGGAGGTAGTCCATGGCCCTCCGCACGCCCATCCCCCTCCGCCGCGTCCTGGTGCTCGCCGTCGTCACCGGGCTGGGAATCGTCACCGTCGCGGCCGGTCCGGTCGCCGCCCGGCCGGCACCGGACCGGACCGCCGAGCCGGCCGCCGCCAGCTACCGGGTGCTCGGGCCCCGGACCCTCGCCGACCGCAACGCGGTGGCCCGCACCGGAGCGGCCATCGACTACTCCGAACATGGGGTGCTGCACATCTCGGCCACCGCGACCGAGGCCGCCGCGATCGGCAAGCTCGGCTTCCGGCTGGAACCGCTCGCCCCACCGCCCAACGCCGAGCGCGGCGCCGGTGAGGTGGGCACGCTGGCCTTCCCGCCCGCCGACTCCAACTACCACGACTACGCGGAACTGACCGCCGTCGTGAACCAGGTCGTCGCCGACCATCCGGCGATCGCCCGCAAGATCAGCATCGGCTCCTCGTACGAGGGCCGCGACCTGATGGCGGTGAAGATCTCCGACAACGTCGGCACCGACGAGAGTGAGCCGGAGATCCTGTTCAACTCCCAACAGCACGCCCGTGAGCACCTGACCGTCGAGATGGCGATCTACCTGCTGAACCTCTTCACCGACAGCTACGGCAGCGACTCCCGGATCACCAACATCGTCAACAGCCGGGAACTCTGGATCGTGCCGACGGTCAACCCGGACGGCAGCGAGTACGACATCGCCACCGGGTCGTACCGGTCCTGGCGCAAGAACCGGCAGCCCAACAGCGGCTCGTCCAACGTCGGTACCGACCTGAACCGCAACTGGGGCTACAACTGGGGATGCTGCGGCGGCTCGTCCGGCAGCACCTCGTCGGACACCTACCGGGGCCCGTCGGCCTTCTCCGCCCCGGAGACGCAGGCGCTGCGCAACTTCGTCAACGGTCGGGTGGTCGGCGGCGTACAGCAGATCAAGGCCAACATCGACTTCCACACGTACTCCGAGCTGGTGCTCTGGCCGTACGGCTACACCACCGCGAACACCGCGACCGGGATGAACGCGGACCAGTACAACACCTTCGCCACCATCGGTCAGCAGATGGCGGCCACCAACAGCTACACCCCGCAACAGTCCAGCGACCTCTACATCACTGACGGGGACAGCATCGACTGGATGTGGGCCACTCACAACATCTGGGCGTACACCTTCGAGATGTACCCGGGCTCGTCCGGCGGCGGGGGCTTCTACCCGCCCGACGAGGTGATCCCGGCACAGACCTCGCGCAACCGGGAGGCGGTGCTGATCCTCAGCGAGTACGCCGACTGCCCGTACCGGGCCATCGGCAAGCAGGCGCAGTACTGCGGCGGCGGTGGCGGCACCACGGTCTGGTCGGACACCTTCGAGACGGCCACCGGCTGGACCGTCAACCCGTCCGGCACCGACACCGCCACGGTCGGCGCCTTCGAGCGGGGTGCCGCCCAGGCGACCACGTCCAGCGGAGCCAAGCAGCTCACCCCGTACGCCGGCTCCAACGATCTGGTCACCGGCCGGCTGGCCGGTTCGGCGGCCGGTGACTACGACGTCGACGGTGGCGTGACCAGCGCCCGGTCCCCGGCGGTGACCCTGCCGTCGTCCGGCACGCTGACCCTCTCGCTGGCCTGGTACCTGGCGCACGGCTCGAACGCCTCGTCGGCGGACTACCTGCGGGTGAGTGTGGTGCACAACGGCGGCACCACCGCGCTGCTCACCCAGTCCGGCGCGGCCAGCAACCGCAACGGGAGCTGGGCGGTCGCCAACCTCAACCTCACCCCGTACGCCGGCCAGTCGGTGCGCGTGCTGGTCGAGGCGGCGGACGCGTCCGGGGCGAGCCTGGTGGAGGCGGCTGTGGACAACGTCACCATCACGTCCTCCTGATCGGGTGGGGCCCCGTCCCGCCCCGGCGGGGCCCCACCACCCGCTCCCGAGCCCCCTGATCCGGGACATATCCCGCACTCTGCGGCGGTCCAACCGATCGTCCAGCGCCGATCGATCCTTGATCGATCCGGCACGTCCCGGCGGTGCGCTACCGTCTTAGCGACCAGTCCGCAGCGAAGCCGGTGCGTAACCCGGCGCTGTCCCGCAACTGTGATGCCCCACCAGCCGGTGGGGACGAGCCAGGTCGCCTACGGATCGGTCGCGATACGCGCTCTCGAGGAAGGGCGCCTCGTGGGCGGGCGTACGAAAGTCCCTGTCGGCGAAGCACCACACTCCTCGACCGACAGGAGGCCCCCATGTTCAGACGTACCCCTCGGCTCTTCGCGGCGACCCTCGCGGTCGCCGCGCTCGCTCTCGGCGCCTGCGCCGAGAAGGCCGACGACAAGCCGAGCGCCGGCACCGCGGCCGCCGCCTACCCGGTCACGGTGGGCGCGCTCACCCTCGACAAGCGCCCCGAGAAGATCGTTGTGCTGTCGCCCAGCGCCACCGAGATGCTCTTCGCGATCGGTGCCGGCCCGCAGGTGACCGCCGTCGACGACCAGTCGAACTACCCGGCCGACGCGCCCAAGACCGATCTCTCCGCCTTCCAGCCGAGCGCCGAGGCGATCGCCGGTAAGAACCCCGACCTCGTGGTGCTCTCCGACGACCGCAACAAGATCGTCGACCAGCTCGGCAAGCTGAAGATCCCGGTGTACCGGACCCCGGCGGCGACCACGCTCGACGACTCGTACCAGCAGATCACCGAACTGGGCACGCTGACCGGCCACGCCGACCAGGCCACCGACGTGGTGACCCGGATGAAGGACGACATCACCAAGCTGGTCAAGGACCTGCCGCAGCGCGCCGAGAAGCTCACCTACTTCCACGAGCTGGGCCCGGAGCTGTACAGCGCCACCAGCAAGACCTTCATCGGCTCGCTCTACAGCCAGGTCGGCCTGACCAACATCGCCGACCCCGCCGACGCGGACGGTAAGAACTTCGGCTACCCGCAGCTGTCCCAGGAATTCATCGTCAAGGCCGACCCGGACTTCGTCTTCCTGGCCGACGCCAAGTGCTGCCAGCAGAGCGCCGACACGGTGAAGGCGCGCAGCGGCTGGTCCGGCCTCACCGCCGTGAAGAACAACCAGGTGGTCGCCCTGGACGACGACATCGCCTCCCGCTGGGGCCCGCGGGTCGTGGACCTGCTCCGGGTGATCATCGACGCGGTCGCCAAGGTGCCCGCGTGACCGTCGTCCGTCGGTGACCGGGCCGCTGCCCGTGGCCCGGCCCGCCGAGCCGCTCTCCGTGGCCCGGCCGGCCGGGCTGCGCAAGCGCTGGCTGGTCGCCGGATTGTTCGCGGTGCTCGTCGCGCTCGTCGTCGGGGTGTCGCTCGGCCCGGTGAGCCTGCCCCCGGGCAGCGTCGCCGTCGAGCTACTCAACCTGTTTCCCGGGGTGCACCTCGACAGTGGGCTGACCGAGCGCGAGATCGCGATCGTCACCGAACTGCGCCTGCCCCGCGTGGTGCTCGGCCTGCTCGTCGGCGGCCTGCTCGCCCTCGCCGGCGCCTGCTACCAGGGGGTCTTCCGCAACCCGCTGGCCGACCCGTACCTGCTCGGGGTGGCCGCCGGCGCCGGCCTCGCGGTCACCGCGGCCATCGCCCTCGGCGGCGCCGGCCGGGAGGGCACGCTCTCCGGGTTGCCGCTGACCATTCCGCTGGCGGCGTTCGCCGGCTCCCTGCTCGCGGTCACGATGACCTACGTGCTCGGCGCGGCCGGCGGGCGACGCGGGTCACCGGCGATGCTGATCCTGGCCGGGGTGGCGGTCTCCGCGTTCCTCTCGGCCGGGCAGACGTATCTCCTGCAACGAAACGCCGACAGCATCCAGCCGGTCTACTCCTGGCTGCTCGGCCGGCTGGCCACCGCCGGTTGGCACGACGTGCTGCTGGTGCTGCCGTACGCCGCGCTGACCACCGTGGTCGTGCTGCTGCACCGCCGCGAGCTGGACGTCCTCGCGGTCGGCGACGACGAGGCGAGGAGTCTGGGCCTGCACCCGCAGCGCACCCGGTACCTGTTGATCGCCGCCGCCTCCCTGGGCACCGCGGCGGCGGTCTCCGCGACCGGGCTGATCGGCTTCGTCGGCATCATCGTGCCGCACACCGTCCGGCTGCTCGCCGGGTCCAGCTACCGGGTGATCCTGCCGATGTCACTGCTGTTCGGCGGCGCCTTCCTGGCGCTGACCGACGTGGTGGCCCGCACCGCCGCCGCGCCAGCCGAGATGCCGATCGGAGTGGTGACCGCCCTGCTGGGCGGCCCGTTCTTCGTCCTGGTGCTGCGTACCGCCCGGCGAGCGCTCACGTGAGCCGCGAGCCCGCCGTCGGTGCGCCGGCCGTCGAGGTGCGCGGGTTGCAGGTCGCCCTCGGCGGCACGCCGATCCTGACCGGCGTCGACCTCACCGTCGCCGTCGGCGAGTGGGTCACCGTGATCGGCCCGAACGGCGCCGGCAAATCCACCCTGTTGCGCGCCGTCGGCGGCCTGCTGCCCGCGCCGGGGGCGATCACCCTGTTCGGTACGCCGAGTGCCGCGCTGCGTCGCCGGGACCGCGCTCGGGTGGTCGCCACGGTGGCGCAGTCCCCGGTGGTGCCGGCCGGCATGTCGGTGCTGGACTACGTGCTGCTCGGCCGCACGCCGTACATCCCGACGCTGGGCCGGGAGTCGACCGCCGACGTGGACGCCGTGCACGAGGTGCTCCGGCGGTTGGATCTCGCCGGCTTCCACCGTCGCGAGCTGGCCACCCTCTCCGGAGGTGAACGGCAGCGGGTGTTCCTCGCCCGCGCGCTCGCCCAGGGCGCGACGCTGCTGCTGCTCGACGAGCCGACCAGCGCGCTCGACATCGGGCACCAGCAGGAGGTGCTCGAACTCGTCGACCAGTTGCGCCGCGAGCACGGCCTGACCGTGCTCGCCACCATGCACGACCTCTCCCTGGCCGGCGAGTACGCCGACCGGATGGTGATGCTCGCCGGCGGCCAGGTGGTGGCCGCTGGGACGCCGTCCGAGGTGCTGACCGAGCAGCTGCTCGCCACCCACTACCGGGCCAGCGTCCGGGTGGTTCCCGGCGCCCATGGCCCCCTGGTGGTCCCGGTCCGCCCCACCCGCCCGTGAGCCTGCCCGGGTTGGGTGGCTGGGTCAGGGGCCCAGGTCGATGACGGAGAAGAGCGCGCCCTGCGGGTCGCGGAGGGCGGCGAAGCGGCCCGCCGGGATGTCGCGGGGCGGGACCAGGATCGTGCCGCCCAGCTCGGAGGCGCGGGCCGCGGCGGCGTCCGCGTCGACGACCGCGAAGTACACCGTCCAGTACGCGGGCAGGTCGGCCGGGAAGTCGTCGGCCAGCGGCGGCATCATCCCGGCGACGATCTGCGTTCCGAGCCGCCACCCGGTGTACGTCATCGCGCCCACCGCCTGGTCGTCCGGCTGCCAGCCGAACACCAGCTCGTAGAAGACCTTCGCGCCCTCGGGATCGGGCGTGACCAGTTCGTTCCAGCTCATCGCGCCCGGCACGTTGAACACCTCGGCACCGGCCATCGCCAGCGGCTGCCAGACGCTGAACGTCGCGCCGGCCGGGTCGGCGAAGACCGCCATCCAGCCTCGGTCGAAGACCTCGAACGGTGGTACGACCACCTGCCCGCCGGCCCGTTCGACCCGCCCGGCGACCAGTTCGGCGTCGTCGGTGGCGAGGTACGTCGACCAGATCGGCACCTGGTCCGGGATCGCGGGCGGGCCGGCGCCGGCCACCGGCTTACCGTCGAGCAGGAAGACGGTGTAGCCACCCGCCTCGGGCTCCGGTGTGACCTGGCCGGTCCAACCGAACAGCTGCGGGTAGAAGCGCCGCGCGTCGGTCAGGTCCGGGGTGGCCAGGTCGGCCCAGCAGGGCGTACCCGGCGGGACGGTGCTCACGTCAAGACCCCTCTCGGCCCGGGCGGCCACGGCGGCCCCCTGCCGGAATCCTGGCACCGTCCCGCCGCGGCCCGGGGTGGAAACGGACGAATCGTCAGCTAAACCGGCGACCCTCGTCCCGCCGATACGCCCAGCCGGCCGCCGAACGCCAGCGGCCGGAAGACCACCTGCGCCACGATCGCCGCCTTGCTCGGGGACGGGTCCCCCGATCGCGGTCAGCAGTGCCTATGGTGGGAAGTCGTGGCGACTGATCCGTCGCACAGGCCACTGGGGAGGGTCCGTGTCAAGCCCGAACAATGAGCTGGAGGTCCAGCCGGAGGCTCTGCTGGCATTCGCGGCAGGGTCCAAGGATCGGGCGGCCCGTTTTCGCGAGCTGCACCGCTCCTTCGGCGACGGGCACGTGCCCCGGCACGCCTTCGGGGTGATGCCGGCGTCCTTCGGCCTCGCGGCGGCCTACGCCGAGCAGTTCGAGGCGTGCCTGCAAGGGCTCGCCGACGGCGCCGAGATGATGGCGGACATCGCGGAGGGGCTCAGCGACACCGCCGGCGCCTACACCGGCACCGACGTAGCCAACACCGACCTGTTCGTGCCTGGTCGCCCGCCCGCCCCCGACGTGATCGCGCCCGGCCCCTGGTCGGGTGGCACCGGCGCTCCGAGCGGGCAGGTGCCCGCGTGAGCACCGAGGCGTTGCAGCGCAACAAGACCTACTTCGAGCAGATCGTGTCGGGCACGCCCGACCCGTTCAAGCCGCTCTCCAACGCGGTGCTCTGGCCGTTCGAGCAACTACTCGAGCTGGTCGCCGGAGAACCAGACGACCTGATGCGGGCGGCGCAGGTCTGCCTGGACACCGGCGCGGCGGTGCGGGAAATCGCCGGTGACCAGATCGCCGACCGGGCTCGGTTGCGCGGCGCCTGGACGGGCGACGCCGCCGACAGCTTCCATGCCTCGATGGAGTCGGTGGAGGCGGCGATCGAGGAGCTGGCCCAGGGGCTCGACGGCACCAAGGACGTGCTGGTCGAGGCCGCGAACGCGGCGGTCGACGCGTTCAACCTGTTGGTCGAGCTGATCCTCGAGTTCCTGCTCTGGTTCCTCACCGAGGTGATCATCGCGGCGGTTGCCGCGGCGTTGAGTGCCGGCGTCTCGCTGGCCGCCACCGTGGTCCGGGTGCTGGCCCGGCTGGCCACCACGGTGGGCCGGATGGTCAAGATCGTTGCTCGCTTCGCCGAGGTGCTCACCCGCCTCGCCACCCGGTTGGGCAAGGTCGCCGCGCAGCTCCGCAAGTACGCGGACACCGTCATGGAGCTCAAGAAGCGCAAGAAGCAGTACAAGCTGCTCAGCAAGGGCGGCTGGACGGCCGAGGGGCGGGCCTTCCAGGTCGAGAAGTTCAAGACCCTCTTTCCGGGCAAGTTCGTCATCAACCAGGTCTCGCCGGTCAACATCCCCGGCTTCGGCGGCGCACTGCTGGACACCGGGGTGGGTCTGCACGACATCTCCGACGGGCACAAGGACCGCAACTACCTGGTGGACGGCACGTACAGCGAGGACCTGGGCCCGTACACCGTGGGTGTGCAGAATGTCTTCGACTCCATCCTGAACTGAGAGGCAGCCATGACCTTTCCCGGCCTGGACCGAATCGAGGCGTTGGCTCGTAACCTGGACGGCTGGCAGCGGCAACTCGCCGACCGGATGGGGGAGCTGGAGCAGACCAGCGCCGAGGGGGCGAGCGACTCCGGCCTGGTGCGGGTCACCGCCGCCGCGGACGGCAAGATCGTCTCGACGGAGCTCAACGCACGGGCGATGCGACTGGATTCCTACAGCCTCGCCGAGGAGTTCACCGCAGCCGCCAACCGGGCGCAGGAGGCCGCCGCGGCCCGGGTCCGTGAGCTGGTCGGTGAGGTCATCGGCGAGCCGGGAGCCGGCCCGCGCCGATCCGGCGACCACGAGGGGCACCGATGACGGTCGACGGGAGTCAGGAACGGTACGTCGAGGGCATCACCAAGCTGCTACCGGCCGGAGAGCGGGTGCAGGCGGTGGCCAAGGTTCGAGCGGGCGGCGGGCTGACCCCGGCGCCACCCCCGCAACCGACGGCGCCCCCGGCCTCAGGTGGGCCCGGCTTCCTGGGCGTTCTGCTCAACGTGTTGTCGCCGAACATCACCTTCGGCCGGGCGGACAGCGCCGTGGACTGGCTCTTCTTCGGTGTCGGGGGTCGAGGCGAACCGGGCTCGCAGGCGTCCCTGCTGCACCACGCCCTGACCGTGGCGGCGAAGGGTTCCGGCGTCCGGGGCATCGTGCTGGCGGTCACCGACCAGCGGTTGCTGCTCGGCGCGACCGCGCCCGTCGGCCTGCTCGCCAACTCGGCCGCGGACGAACGGGCGCAGGCCGACATCGAACTGCTCGGGTCGGTGCCGCGCACCACCGCCACCGCCCGGTTCGGCCGGTACCGGTTGAACTGGAAGCGGCTGCGGATCGACTTCGCCGACGGGTCCTGGCTGTCGTTCCACGTGTCGCTGGCCGACTCCGGTCGCCCGCTGCGGGAGGTCGCGGCGGCCCTGTCAGCCGGTTGACCCGCCGACGAGCGGTGCCGGCAGCGGCTCCTGGTGCAGCACCGCCAGCCGGGACACCGCCCGGGTGAGCACCACGTACAGCCGGTGCAGCCCGCGTGGTTCGGCCGCGACGATCGCGGCCGGCTCGACCACCACCACATGGTCGTACTCAAGGCCCTTGACCAGCGTCGCGGGCACCACGGTGACCCGCTCCGCGGCCGCCACGTCGTCGGCGGTCGCGGTCTCGACGCCAGCGTCGGCCAGCGCCGCGCGCAGGCCGTCGACCGCGTCGTCCGCGGCGATCACACCGACCGAGCCGTCGTGTGCGAGCGCCGCGCGCACCTCGGCCACCGTCGCCGAGGTCAGGTCGGTCACGGTACGCACGTCCAGGCCGCCGTCGTGGCGCAGCGACTCAGCCGGCGGTACGTCCACCGCGAGCGCCGGGAGCAGCAGGTTCGCGAACGAGACCACCGCGGCGGGCACCCGGAAACCGACCGTCAGCGGGACCACCACGGCGTCCGGCTTGCCCAGGTGGGCAAGGGATTCCCGCCAGTCCGTGGCGGCCCACGGCGCGGTGCCCTGGGCCAGATCACCGAGGAGCGTGATCGAGCCGTGCTCGCTGCGCCGAGCGATGGCCCGACACTGCATCGGGGAGAGGTCCTGCGCCTCGTCCACCACCACGTGCCCGAAACCGGAGGGGCGCTCCAGCAGCCCGGTTGCCTCGTCGATCAGCACCGCGTCGGCGGCGGTCCAGCGGGTCGCCTTCGGGGTGCGGGGCGGCTTGGCCCAGAGCAGCTGCGCCTGCTCGGCGTCGCTGAGCAGGCCATCCGCCGCGGCGGCGAGTCGGCCCGGGTCAGAGAACAGGCCGTGCACCAGCCCTTCCGGGGTGAGCGCCGGCCAGACCGCGTCCAGGAAGTCGAGCACCGGCCGGCAGCGGCTCATCCGGCGAAGCCAGGCATCGCTGGGCGACTCCGCGCGCCGCGCCTCGGCCTGCCGTTGCAGCAGGCTCACCACCCGCGCCTGGACGCGTTCCCGACCCGTGCCGTACGGCAGCCCTTCCCGGCGGGTCTCCTCGACGATCCGATGCAACGGCTCCAGCCCGATCCGCCACCGGAACGAGCCGTCTGACACGGTGATCGAGTCGGCCGGCGCGCCGATCTGTGCCTGCACCGCGCGCCGCAGCACGCTCGCCATCCGTACGTCGTGCTTGAGCGCGGCCACCGCCGGCGCCTCGACCGCCCGGACCGGCACCCGGGCGATCAACTCCTCCACCGTGGCCTGTTCGACCTCGATCTCACCCAGCGCCGGCAGCACCGCCGCGATGTACGACAGGAACGCCCGGTTCGGCCCGACGATCAGTACGCCCGCCCGCCGCAACCGCTCCCGGTGCAGGTAGAGCAGGTACGCGGCCCGGTGCAGGCCCACCGCCGTCTTGCCGGTGCCCGGCGCACCCTGCACACAGATCGAGTCGGCGAGATCAGCCCGGACCAACTCGTCCTGCTCCGGCTGAATCGTGGCGACGATGTCCCGCATCGGCCCGACACGCGGACGTTCGATCTCGGCGGTGAGGATCCGACTTGCCGTACCAAGCTCCTCGCCCCGATCCAGCCGCTCATCCTCGAAGCTGGTCAGCACACCGTTGCTGAACCCGAACCGCCGCCGGACCGCCACCCCCTGCGGATCCCGCGCACTGGCCCGGTAGAACGACCGGGAGACCGGCGCCCGCCAGTCCAGCACCAACGGCTCGCCCCGCTCGTCGGTCACGTGCCGCCGCCCCACGTGATACCGCCGACCGTCATGACCACCGCTGCTGTCGTGCGAGGTGGTGTCATGCGGGCTGGTGCCGGTCGATGTCGTGTCGTTCGTGGCGCGGCTGTCGGTCGGCCCGCTGTCGGTGGCGCGGCTGTCGGTGGGCCCGCTGTCGGTGGCGCGGCTGTCGGTGGTCCGGCTGTGCGTGTGCCCGGCGAAGTCGAGGCGGCCGAAGAAGAGCGGCGTGGTCGGGTCGTCGGCCAGTTCGGCGACCCGGCGGGCCAGGGTGCGACCAAGCGTCTCCGCCGCGTACGCGTCACCGGCCACCTGATCGCCGGTGGCGAAGAGGGACTCGGCCCTCTCCCGCATCCGGCCCAGCGCCGCCCGTGAGGTGGCGAGGTGCGCGCGCTCGGCGGCCAGATCCGCGTCGAGGTGGATGTCAGGGTTGGTGTCGAGGTGGCTGTCGCGGTGGCCGTCGAGATCAAGTGCGGGCATGCTGACGTCCCATCGTTCACATCTGCTGCGCGCTCGCGTGTCCGGGGGCGGATGGCCGGCCGCCCGGCGCGAAGACGTCCGTTCCGGTGCAGCTCACCTCGGCCGTCAAGCGGCCTGCAACCCTACGCTTCCCAGCCCGCCGCATCCAGCGAATTACCGATGCGACCACCCATCCGAGCTGGCGTGTCACAGGTGAGAGCGGCTGCAGGTTCCCCAGGCAGCGTGCGTGAGGTGGTGTCATGCCGGTGCTGCGGTGCTGCGGTGCTGCGGTGCTGCGGTGCTGCGGTGCTGCGGTGCTGCGGTGCTGCGGTGCTGCGGTGCTGCCGGCCTGCTGGGTTGCTGGCCTGCTGTGCCGCTGATCTGTTGCGGCCTTCTGGGCGTGGCGGGAGCGCACGCGGAGCGGTGGCGGATGGGTTAGATCCTGTGTCGCGGAGCGCCGAGGTGTCGCCGTACCGGTAGATCGGACCGCCGGGCACGACAAGCCTGGTCATTGGGCGCTGGGCCGCTGGGCCGCACCGGTGGGCTGCGGTGCCGCTGGCCGTTGGGCGGCAGCGCCGCTGGGCCGCTGGGCCGCAGTGCCGCTGGACTGCGGTGCCCCTGGGCGCTGTGCCGGTGGGCCGTTGGCCTGCCGGCCTGCCGGCCTGCTTGGCCGCCCACTGTTGGCGCGCAGGCGGCGGCCAGCCGTCTGGCTGGTCGTGGCGGCGGTCGTGGTGACGGGGCGGCGTTGGCGTTGCCGCCGATGTCAGCAGCGCCGGTGGTAGAGGTTGCGACGTGGTGTGCGCAGCGGGTCGAGCCAGCTGGGCGGTAGAAAGTCGGGTCGGTCGTCCGCCGCGATCCGGACCGTCCAGTCGCCGCGGTGGATGAACCGGTGGTGGTAGCCGCAGAGCAGCACCGCGTTGCCCAGCGCCGTCGCACCACCGTCGGCCCAGTGGCGAATGTGGTGACCGTCGCACCACCTCGGCGGCCGATCACAGCCAGGAAAGGCGCAACCGCCATCCCGAAGGACCAGCGCGCGCCGCAGCGGACCGGTGAAGAGCCGGCGTTGGCGACCAACGTCCAAGACCTGGCCGTTGCCGCCCAGCACTGCCGGCAGTACGCCGGCGTCGCAGGCCAGGCGGCGGACCGCCCCGGGGGTGAGGCGCGTGCCGGTCTCCAGCGTCCCGGCGCGTACGCCGTTGACCAGCTCGTCCAGCGACACGGTCACCACCAGCTGAGGACGATCGCCCCCGTTGTCGGGCAGCTGACCGGTGCGCAGCGCCAGTCGACAGACCTCGCCCAACGCGTCGGCGCGCCGCTGACCAGGACTGCGGTCATCGTGCTCACCGGCTGGGGCGCAGAGCGGATCTATCGCCTCGCGCAGCAGGCTCGCGGTTTCGGTGTCGAGGTTGCCGCTGAGGCGTACCTGCCCGTTTTGCTGCTCGGAGAGCGTGACATGCCGGCGGGCCTCGGCCCGCTCGGTGGCCCGTTCCAGAGCCTTCAGCTCAGCCTGGTCGGCCAGCTCCGGGGCGACGTGCGTGAGGACGCGTTCGCCGAGCCGGCTCAAACTCGTCGGATCGAAACGGTCGGCCCAGGCGACCAGCAGTTGAGTGGCCTTGTCCGCCACTGCGGGGCCGGCTTCCGCCGGGAGCGCGGCGATCGTCTCGGCCACCACCCGACCCTGCTCGACGGTGATCGCACCGCTGAGCAGCGCTTCGCGCACTGCTGGCGGGGCAGCGTCGATGGTGGCGGCGAGCTGAACCAGCTGGCGCGCACTGCGACCGGAGAGCCGGAGCCGATCCCGCAGCCAGACGGCTGTGGACGAGGCGCCCTGGGCAACCGCCACCCCGCGAGCGTCCAACTCGCGGACCAGACCGAGTTGAACGGCGGCCAACCGCTGCGCCAGCACCTGAGTCGCGTCGAGGGAAGCAAGCAGCTCGCCGTCGGAGAGCCCCCAGAGCGCAGTCTCGGCGCAGTCGTCGACCGCACCGCCCACCTGCTCCAACGCTCTCAACATGACGACAGAATAGAACTGATGTACGACACTTTTAGTTGGCGTTGATCGATTAATGGAGACGGGTTTCGTCGATCGCTGCGGGCCGTCCACCTTGCGCCAGTGGGTCCGCGTCGAGGTGTCCTACGGACTGATCAAGCCGGCTACCGACCCGCCTGCCTGTGGCGGGCGGCGCGCCGAGGCGAGCCGCGCCCGCCAGGTCGACGGCCGTGCCAGGTCGACCGCTGTGTAGGTGCCAGGTCGATCGCCGTGCCCCGGTTGGCCGCCGTGCCAGGTTGGCCGCTGTGTAGGCCGCCGCCGAGGCAAAACGCGCCGCCCGGCGCAGCGGCCCATCCACCTGCCTTCCGGACGGCGATTGTTGGCGTGGCCGACGCGCGGTGGTCCGAGCGGGACGTGGGGGTGATGGCAGGTTGGCGGGCCTGCCGGGATCATGGGCCTATGACCGAGGCCCGCCCCGATCCGCCCCGGATGACGATCAGTGACCCGCAGGTGATGCGGGCGCTGGCTCATCCGGCTCGGATCGCGATCATGGAATACCTGAGCAGCGGCGAGAACGGTGGCACCGCCACCGAGTGCGCGGAGATCGTCGGGCTGTCGCCGAGTGCGACCAGCTACCACCTCCGGGCCCTGGCCAAGTTCGGCCTGGTCGAGCAGGCGCCAAGCAGGGGGGATGCCCGCGAGCGGGTATGGCGCGTGCCGAGTGCGAGTTGGATGGTCGACGCGGGGCGTGCGGCCGGGCCGGCGGCGCGTGCGGCCGAGCAGGCGTTGGTGGAGGCGCACGCGGTCCGGGCCATGGAACGGATTCGGGACTGGTCGCGGCGGGCCGGGGACGAGCCCGCCGAGTGGTACGACAACGCGCTGTTCAACGACACGCTGCTGCTGCTCACTGCCGAGGAGTTGGCCGAGCTGAACGCGGCGGTCCTGGCGCTGATCCGGCCGTACCACCCGCGACGCCGGCAGGGTGACGTGCCGCCGGGGGCGCGCACTGTCGCTGTGCAGTACCGGACGGTGCCGCTGGCATAGCTGAGCTTGCATGAACCAGTTGTGAAGGATTCTTTTCGAAGCATGTCCTTCGCAACTGGGGAATCGCGTTGGTCGGATGTCTGGCTCTCGGCCGCCGCGCGGGGCACCACGATCTGTGGCGACTTCCTGGCCGCGACCGCTCTGGCGCTGGCCTTGCAGGGTGCCGGCGCCGGGGGGTTGGCCGTTTCGGGGCTGCTGCTTGCCGCAACCCTGCCCCTGGTGGTGCTCGCCCCGCTCGCGGGCCGACTCGCCGACCGGGCGGACAGCCGTACCCTGCTGGTGGCCGTCGGCGTCGTGCAGGCCGCGGTCTGCGCGCTCCTCGCCGTCGTCGAGCAACCGGTCCTGGTGGTCGGGCTCGTCGCGCTGCTGGCCTGCGGGCTCGCGGTGACTCAACCCTGCCTGGCGGCACTGCTGCCGGCGATGGTCCGACCAGCCGACCTGCCGAGGGCAAGCGCGATCAGTCAGACCGCCGTCTCGCTCGGCGCGCTCGGCGGCCCGGTGCTGGCCGGCCTGTTGGTGGGGCAGTTCGGCACCCGCGTACCGCTGCTCATCGATGCCGCGACCTACCTGGCGCTCGTGGTCGCGGGCCTGCTGCTGCGGACCCGACGCGGCGGCCGGCGGCCCGACAGCCGGGCCGCCGGGAGCAGCCGGACCGCCGGGAGTAGCCGGGCCGTCGTGATCAGCCAGGCCGTGCCGGGCGGCGTGGCGACTCCCGGGGGTACGCAGCTCGACTGGCGGTTGCGACGCGACCCGCTGATGCTCGTCATGGTGGTGAGCACCGCCGTGGTGATCGCGGCGATCGGCGGGATCAATGTGATCGAGGTCTTCTTCATCCGGGAGGCGTTGGACGGTTCGCCCACCACGTACGGCCTGGTCAGTGCCGCGTGGATGGCCGGCATGCTGCCAGGTGGCTGGCTCGCCGCCCGACTGGCCAAGCGGCTCGACGACGACGGCGCCTTGGTGCGTGGGGTGCTGGCCACCCTGGCCGTGTGCAGCCTGATGGTGTTGCTCGCGGCGACGGTACCGGCGGCGGGTGTGCTGGTGCCGCTCTGGCTGGTGGGCGGCGCGGCCAACGGCGGCGACAACGTCTTCGCCAACCTGCTCACCGCCCGGAGGGTGCCGGAAGCGATGCGCGCTCGGGCGTACGCCAGCTATGGCGCGGCGGTACAGGGTGGTTCGATGGCTGGTTTCCTGATCGGCGGCGCGTTGCTCGCGGCCGTGCCACCTCGGCCACTGATCGCCGGTGCCGGTCTGGTCGGGGTGCTGGTGGTGCTGGTCTTCGTGCCGGTCGTGACCCGGGTGGTACGACGGTCGTCGCTGGTCGACCCGAACGAAGCCCGGCCGGGGCCGGCGGCCAGGTCGGTCGAGGCACCGACGGGCAGCCGGGTCAGCTGACCAGCAGCCGGGTCAGGTGCGGGCTTGGCCACTCCGGGCCGGCCCGCCGAGCCGAAGCCGGACACCGGGGATACCGTCGGGCCATGGCTGAGCGCATCGCACGCCCGCGGGTCGGGCACATCCAGTTCCTGAACTGCCTGCCGATCTACTGGGGTCTGATGCGCTCCGGTGCCCTGCTCGACGTCGACCTGCACAAGGACTCGCCGGACCGGCTGAGCGCGGCACTGGTCGCCGGCGACCTCGACATCGGCCCGATCACGCTGCTGGAGTACCTGAAGCACGCCGACGAGTTGCTGCTCCTGCCGGACCTGGCGGTGGGCAGCGACGGGCCGGTGCTCTCGGTCAACATGGTCTCCACCCGACCCCTCGCCGAGTTGGACGGCGCGCGGGTGGCGCTCGGCTCGACCTCGCGCACCGGGGTGATGCTGGCGCAGTTGCTGCTCGCCGAGCGGTACGACGTGCGCCCCGACTACTTCCGCTGCCCGCCGGATCTGACCCAGATGCTGCTGGAGGCCGACGCCGCGGTGTTGATCGGGGACGTCGCGCTGCGGGCGTACTACGAGGCGCCGCAGAAGGGCCTCACCGTCACCGACCTCGGGCAGGCGTGGCGGGAGTGGACCGGACTGCCGATGGTCTTCGCCGTCTGGGCGGTCCGCCGCGACTTCGCCGCCGCCCACCCGGGTTTGGTCAAGGAGGTGCACGAGGCTTTCCTGCGCTCGCGCGACCTGTGCCTGGCGGAGCTGGACCAGGTCGCCGAGGCGGCGGCCCGCTGGGAGACGTTCGACGCGGCGACGCTGGCCACGTACTTCCGGACTCTCGACTTCTCGCTGGGCGACCGGCAGGTCGCCGGGCTGCGCGAGTGGGCCCGGCGGGCCGCCGCCATCGGCGAGGCCCCGGCACTGCCGGACGGCGGCCCGGAGTTCTTCGCCGGCTGACCGCTGCCGGCGGCTCAGGTGCCGGGGCGGAGCAGCGCCTCCGTGATCTTCTCGCAGTTCTTCATGCCGTAGTCGTAGCCCATGTTGATCGGGTACTTGACCATCACGCCCATCGTCCAGGTGTCGCCGATGGCCAGGCAGTTGATGTGCATCTCCTGCTCCCTGGTCCGGTCGATCCACCCGTTCTTGATGGCGATCTGCTTCTGCTCGGCGGCCGGGAATGCCTTGCGGATACCGAAGTCTCCCGCGCCGCGAACCAGCTTCATCTCGTTGAGCAGCCACTTGGTCCACTTCGGCCCGGCGGCCGTGCCGGTGGCGATGCAGTTGCCCATCCGGGCGGTGTCCCGAGGGGAGAGTGCCGTCCGGCTCCAGCCGCCGTCGGGGGCGACGCTGCTGTCGGTCAGCTTGCACATGGAGATCAGCCGCTTGATCGAGGCGTCCCGGCCGACCAGGTTGTAGAACTGCTCGGCCCGGGTGTTGTCGCTGTCCCGGATGATCCGCGTGGCGTCGGCGAGCTTCGCGTCGCTCGGGGTCTGGCCGGCGTCAGCCGCGCGACGAAGGTAGTCGGCGACGATCCAGGACTTGATCATCGAGGCGGTCGTGCTGGTCTCGCCCATGTTCTTGGAGCCGATGATCTTTCCGGTTCGGCGGTCCAGGACGCTCCACGAGTACCAGCCCTCGATGTCCAGGTTGAGGTCCTTGGCCACGAACGGCAGCGGCTCCAGCGACGGGCTGGGGCTCGGTGACGGCGAGGACGGCTGGCGGGCGCTGCGGTCGGTGCCCGCCCCGGTGGGACGGTCGCTCGTGCTGGAACCGGCGTCACCCCACTTGGCCGCGGCGGGGGACTCGAACGGTGAGCCGGGCAGCAGCCGCAGCGACACCAGCACCAGCCCGATCAGGATGACCGCGATGGCGATCAACCGAAGCGGTGACGCCTCGCCGCCGCCGCGCCGGTCCTGCCGACGGTTGCCGGCCATCAGAGCTTCCCGACCGGCTGCTGCGGCACCTTGAGCGCGGCGCCCGGCTGCGGGGTCACCAGTTGGGTGGCCACACTGGCGCAGACCTTCGCGCCGTAGTCCAGACCCGTTCTGATCGGGTAGCGCAGCATCACCGCGAGGCTCCACTTGCCGGTGACGGCGAGGCAGTTGACGTGCCAGTTGCCGTCGCCGTAGATGGGGGTCCAGCCGTTCTTGATGCTGACCGGGCCCTGGGCGGTAATGGACTTCGGTAGGCCGTCGATGATCCCCCAGCGGCCACCACCGGACGAGGCCTTCTGGTCCTTGGCCGCGGTGGTGCCCGTGACCTTGCTCATCTGGTCCAGCACCCATTTCGTCCACTTCGGGCCGGCGGCCTTGCCGTCGGCGATGCAGTCGCCGACCCGGACCGCGTCCCGGGGAGACATCCGGGTGAAGCTCCAGTAGCCCTCGTACTTCGGTACGTTGCCGCGCTTGGTGTCGGTCAGCCCGCAAATCTTGATCGCCCGCTGGATGACCGGACTGGGCTGCCCGTTCGGCAGTACCCGGTACGAGCCCCCGGCGGCGGCGTAGACCTCGTTGGCGGCCTTGTCGTTGCTGTCGACGATGGCGAGCCGCGCGGCCTCCTTCAACGTCGCGGTCGGCTGCTTGTCACCGAGCTGCCGCAGGTAGTCGGAGACGATCCACGCCTTGATCATCGACTCGGTGGAGCTGGTCGCGGTCATGTTCGGCGACCCGGAGATCTTGCCCGTCTTACGGTCCAGCAGAGCCCACGAGAAGAACTCACCCTTGAAGCTCACCGACACTGGACCGGCCGCCAGGGTGGGCGGTGGCGGAGGGGTGGGTGCGGGCGCGGCGACGCTCGACGAACCGCCTCCGCCGCCTCCGCTGCTGTCGTCGCTGGCAAGTCGGGCGTACGCGGTGGGGACCAGTAGGACGCCGCCGAGCACGACCGCCGTGATGGCGAGCACCAGGGTCACGCGAGATCGCATGAGTGGGTGAGCTCCAGGTGTCAGGGCCGGGGGGACCGGCTTGTCGTCGGGACGAATCGGGTGCGATCGCCGAGGCCGGGGGAGGTGGCCTCGGTGGAGATGTCGATGCGTGGCACTCGATCGGTTGTCCGGCAGAAGTCTACGTCCGGACCGGCCAGACGCCAGGACTCGACACTAGGCAACCTGCGATAAAGGCGGGATATGGGGCCGGTATGAGGTTCTTGTGGGGATTCACCTTTGTTTCGTGGCCTAAGTCACGGCGAGATGGCGACGTCCAGGTAGCGCAAAGCGCTCATCCGGTTACAGATGGGGCGTCCGCTTTCCTGTTACACCCCCTGGTGCAACGCGGCGCAAGCTGTAACACTTAGCCTCATGTATGGCAACGACTTCTCCGCCCCGAACGGTCCCTCGGAAGAGGCGCCCGGCGGCCTGCTGGGCGAGGTCGAGGCCGCCGAGGCCGAGCTGCGGGCGGCGGCTGCGCGCGGACGGCGTGGTGGACCCGGGCCGGACGAGGACCTGGCGGCGTACTTCACCGAGGTGGTCGACGCCGAGCAGAAGATCGAGCCGCGAGACTGGATGCCCGACGCGTACCGCCGGACCCTGATCCGGCAGATCGCCCAGCACGCCCACTCCGAGATCATCGGCATGCAGCCGGAGGGCAACTGGATCAGTCGGGCGCCGTCGCTCAAGCGCAAGGCGATCCTGCTGGCCAAGGTGCAGGACGAGGCGGGCCACGGCCTCTACCTCTACGCCGCCGCCGAGACCCTCGGCATCAGCCGCGACGAGCTGGTCCAGTTGCTGCTCGACGGCCGGCAGAAGTACAGCTCGATCTTCAACTACCCCACCCTGAGCTGGGCCGACGTGGGTGCGATCGGGTGGCTGGTGGACGGTGCGGCGATCGTCAACCAGGTGCCGCTCTGCCGCTGCTCCTACGGCCCGTACGCGCGGGCGATGATCCGGGTCTGCAAGGAGGAGTCGTTCCACCAGCGTCAGGGCTACGAGATCCTGCACACCCTGGCGCACGGCACCCCCGGACAACAGGCGATGGCCCAGGACGCGGTGGATCGTTGGTGGTACCCGTCGCTGGCCATGTTCGGCCCGCCGGACGGCGACTCCACGCACTCCGCCCAGTCGATGGCCTGGAAGATCAAGCGCTTCTCGAACGACGAGCTGCGGCAACGCTTCGTGGACATGTGCGTTCAGCAGGCCGAGATCCTCGGGCTGCGCATCCCCGACGACGACCTGCGCTGGAACGAGGAGCGGCAGGCGTACGACTACACCCAGCCGGACTACGACGAGCTGATGCGGGTGATCTCCGGCGACGGGCCGTGCAACCGCGAGCGGATGGCCCACCGCCGGGCCGCGCACACCGACGGCAGCTGGGTACGCGAGGCCGCCGCGGCGTACGCCGCGAAGCGGGCGGGACAGAAGGAGACGGTGGCCGCGTGAGCGAGCGTAGCGAGCAAGCCGAGCAACCCAGCATGACGAGTCATTCGCCGTTGTGGGAGGTCTTCGTGCGGGCCCGGCGCGGGCTGTCGCACACGCACGTGGGCAGCCTGCACGCCCCCGACGCCGAGCTTGCCCTGCGCAACGCCCGCGATCTCTACACCCGCCGCCAGGAGGGGGTGTCGATCTGGGTGGTGCCGGCCGGCGCGATCACCGCGTCCAGCCCGGACGAGAAGGACGCCTTCTTCGACCCGGCCGCCGACAAGGTCTACCGCCACCCCACCTTCTACCAGGTGCCGGATGGGGTGGCACACCTGTGAACGGGCCCTTCGCCTTCACCCTCGCCCTCGGCGACGACGCCCTGATCGCGGCCCAGCGGCTGGCCGAGTGGACCACCCGCGCCCCCGAGATGGAAGAGGACATCGCGCTGGCCAACATCGCCCTCGACCAGCTTGGCGCGGCGCGCCTGCTGCTGTCGTACGCGGGTGAGCTGGAGGGCGCCGGCCGCGACGAGGACGCGTTGGCGTACCTGCGCGACGACCGCGAGTTCCGCAACGCACTCCTGGTCGAGCTGCCCAATGGCGACTTCGCGGTGACGATGGCGAAGCTGTTCTTCCTGGCGGCGTACCAGTTGCCGCTGTACACGGCGCTGGCCGGCTGCGCCGACGAGCGGTTGGCCGCGATCGGCGCGAAGGCGCGCAAGGAGTCGGCGTACCACCTGGACCACGGCGCGCTGTGGGTGAAGCGGCTCGGTGACGGCACCGAGGAGTCGCACCGTCGGATGCAGTCGGCCGTCGACGAGGTGTGGCCGTACACCCATGAGCTGTTCGCCGCGGACCCGGCGGCGCCGGTCGACCCGGCTACCCTGCGGCCCGCGTTCGACGAGGTCGTCGGCCCGGTGCTGACCGAGGCGACGCTCACCCAGCCGGCCAGTGCCTGGGTCCCGGCCGGCGGGCGGGCCGGTGTGCACACCGAGCACCTGGCCTACCTGCTCGCCGAGATGCAGGTGTTGCACCGCGCCCACCCCGGAGCGCACTGGTGAGCGCGAAAAGTGCAAGCCCGGCAGTCGCGAACGGCACCGACGGGGCGAGCGCTTGGGAGGCCGTCGCGAGCGTCGTGGACCCGGAGATCCGGGTCATCACCATCGACGAGCTGGGCATCCTGCGGGCGGTCGAGGAGGACCCGACCAGCGGGCGGGTCACCGTCACCATCACCCCGACCTACACCGGCTGCCCGGCGATGGACGTGATCCGGGCCGACATCCGCCGTGCGCTCGCCGCCGCCGGCCACCCGGACGCGCAGGTGCAGACCGTCTACAGCCCACCGTGGAGCACCGACTGGATCTCCGCGGGTGGGCGGGCGAAGCTCGCCGCCGCCGGGATCGCCCCGCCGGCCCCGGTGCGCGCCGCCGGCGCCGTGTCGTTGACCCTCGCGGTCCGTTGTCCGCAGTGCGGCTCGCCGGACACCGAGCAGGTCAGTCGGTTCGGCTCCACCGCGTGCAAGGCGCTGTGGCGGTGCCGCTCCTGCTCCGAACCCTTCGATCA
Source organism: Micromonospora sp. NPDC050276 (assembly GCF_044459545.1). Taxonomy (NCBI): domain Bacteria; kingdom Bacillati; phylum Actinomycetota; class Actinomycetes; order Micromonosporales; family Micromonosporaceae; genus Micromonospora; species Micromonospora sp. NPDC050276. The sequence continues at coordinate 102,663 of NZ_JBITJA010000010.1, forward strand.
CCTGAAGGCCCTGTGACTGTCACGATCACCCGCCCGGTCCGCCGCCGGCCGGTCTTCCACCCGCTGTCCGTCGCCGCCGTCGACCGGCTCACCGACGACTCCGTGGCGGTGACCTTCGCCGTACCCGAGGAATTGCGGGAAACCTTCGCGTTCCGCGCGGGCCAGCACCTCACCGTGCGGCGAGCCGCGGAGGACGGCGCGGACGTGCGCCGGTCGTACTCGATCTGCTCCACCCCCGACGACCTCGCCCGGCACGGGCGGCTGCGGATCGGGGTGCGGGAGATCCCCGGCGGCGCCTTCTCGGCGTTCGCCTGCGGGGCGTTGCGCGGTGGCGACACGGTCGAGGTGCTGCCGCCGCTGGGCACCTTCACCACGGCGTTCGCGCCGGACCGGGTGCGGCACTACGGCGCGGTCGTCGCCGGATCCGGCATCACGCCGGTGCTCGCGCTGGTCGCGACGGCCCTGGCCGTCGAGCCGGCCAGCACCTTCACCCTGGTGTACGGCAACCGCACGGCGAACACGGTGATGTTCGCCGAGGAGCTGGCCGACCTGAAGGACCGCTATCCCACCCGGCTGCACCTGGTGCACGTGCTGTCCCGGGAGCAGGGCGAGTCGCCGCTGCTCTCCGGTCGGATCGACGCCGAACGGCTGAGCCGGCTGCTGGACACGATCGTCCCGGGCGAGGTCATCGAGGAGTGGTTCCTCTGCGGCCCGTACGGCATGGTGGTCGACGTCCGGGACGTGCTGACCGGGCGTGGGCTGCCCGAATCGGCGGTGCGTACCGAACTGTTCCACGTCGACGCGCCGCCGGAGCCGATGCGCCGCCCCGCCGACCAGGCGGGTGCCGGAGCCGACGTCACCATCGTGCTGGACGGCCGGTCGTCGAGCTTCACCATGGGGCGCGAGGAGCGGGTGTTGGACGCCGCGTTGAAGGTGCGCGGCGAGTTGCCGTACGCCTGCAAGGGTGGCGTCTGCTCGACCTGTAAGGCGAAGGTCGTGGACGGCGCGGTCACGATGGCCCGCAACTACGCGCTGGAGCCCGACGAGCTGGCCGCTGGCTACGTGCTGACCTGCCAGTCCAGCCCGACCACGGACAAGCTCACGGTCGACTACGACGCCTGACCGCGACGCCCGAGCCGCGGGTGTGCGGAGCGAGTCACAGCCCCGAGCACCCCTCCGGGCAGGGGCGCGTCGTCGGCGTAGGCTCGGGGTGTGACGGTGAGCCGGGAGATCGACGACATCCTGCAGCGCGGCGCGGACGGCGGGCGGATCACGCCCGAGGAGGCGCTGCTGCTCTACACCGAGGCGCCCTTCCACGCGCTCGGCGAGGCGGCGGATTCGGTGCGCCGGCGGCGCTACCCGGACAACGTCGTCACGTACCTGATCGATCGCAACATCAACTACACCAACGTCTGCGTGACGGCGTGCAAGTTCTGCGCGTTCTACCGGGCGCCCAAGCACAAGGAAGGGTGGACCCACCCGACCGAGGAGATCCTGCGCCGGTGCGGCGAGGCGGTCGAGCTGGGCGCGACCCAGGTGATGCTCCAGGGCGGGCACCACCCGGACTACGGCGTGGAGTACTACGAGGAGCTGTTCTCCTCGGTTAAGCAGGCGTACCCGCAGCTGGTCATCCACTCGATCGGCCCGAGCGAGATCCTGCACATGGCCAAGGTCTCCGGGGTGAGCCTGGACGAGGCCATCGCCCGGATCAAGACCGCCGGCCTGGACTCGATCGCCGGCGCCGGCGCGGAGATGCTGCCCGAGCGGCCCCGCAAGGCCATCGCGCCGCTGAAGGAGTCGGGCGAGCGCTGGCTGGAGGTCATGGAGCTGGCCCACCGGCAGGGCATCGAGTCGACCGCCACGATGATGATGGGCACCGGCGAGACGCACGCCGAGCGGATCGAGCACCTGCGCATGATCCGGGATGTGCAAGACCGCACCCGGGGTTTCCGGTCCTTCATCCCGTGGACGTACCAGCCGGAGAACAACCACCTGAAGGGCCGCACCCAGGCGACGACGCTGGAATACCTGCGACTGGTCGCGGTGGCCCGGCTCTTCTTCGAGACCGTGCCGCACCTGCAGGCGTCCTGGCTGACGACCGGCAAGGACGTCGGGCAGCTCGCGCTGCACATGGGCGTGGACGACCTCGGCTCGATCATGCTGGAGGAGAACGTCATCTCCTCCGCCGGTGCCCGGCACCGCTCCAACCTGCACGAGCTGATCGGCATGATCCGCTCGGCGGACCGGATCCCCGCGCAGCGCGACACCCTCTACAACCGGCTCGCCGTGCACCACACCCCGGCCGATGACCCGACCGACGAGCGGGTGGTCTCGCACTTCTCCTCGATCGCGCTGCCCGGCGGCGGCGCGGGCCGATCCCTGCCCCTGGTCGACGTCAGCTGACGGTCGACGCCCGGCCGTTCGGCTGACCGCCGCTCATGCTCCCGCCGGCTCACCCCGGCGGTACGGGTGGTCCCCGTCGTCACAGCGTCAGGCTGTCCGGTGCGGGGCTGGTGGAGATGATCGTCGGCGGCTAGCGTCCCGGCTCATATCCGTCACGACCGTCGACGGACAGGGCTGTCCTCCATCGGCCCGTTGCGGGTCGTTCATATAACGCACGGCGGTACGGGCGGGATGGGTGACCATCCCGCCCGTACTGTCTGCCCAGCTCGGGCCGGACGGATGAAAACGGGTCCGCATGCTGGCGTGGAAGATCGGCCTTCGATAGCGTCCGCTCGTTCCGCAACCATTCTTTCTTCCCTACCCCCGGGGGACTGATGACAGCGTTCCACCGCTCGACGCTGGTGCGCGCCAGTGTCGTGGCGCTGCTCGCGGCCGGTGGCATCGCCGCCGTGGCCGCCCCAGTGCTGGCGGCCGAGCAGGCCGATCTGGCCCTGGTGCCGCTCAGCTACCACCTGGCCAAGGGTGTCACGGAGGCCAAGAGCAAGCCGTTCAAGTTCACGGTCGACAACACCCGCAGCGAGGAAGACGCCAAGGGTGTCAGCTACACCGTGGACACCAGCAAACTGAAGATGAACAAGGTCCGGGTCGTGGTGCCCGACGGCTGCCGGGTGAACGGCAAGAAGTTCACCTGCCGCCTCGGCGACCTGCCCGCCGGCACCAGTGAGGACTTCGGTATCCCGATCTTCTCCACCGGTGGTAAGGGCGCCGCGGGCACTCTGGTGGTCACCATCCGCTCCGCCACCGAGGACCCCAACAAGGAAGACAACAAGGTCGAGCACGACATCACCGTCACCGAGCCCGGGTACGACCTGACCAGCTGGGTGCAGGACGTCAACGCGAACGTCGTCGTGAACGGCGTCAGCGGGGACGACCCCGACCTTCGGCCGGTGCGGCCGGGCGAGACGGTGCCGGTCGACTGGGCGGTCTACAACGACGGCAGCCGCAAGGCCACCGGCCTCGCCTACGTGCTCACCCTCCCGCCGGGCGTCACCTTCGACACCCTGCCGGTCACCTGCACCGCGCAGACCTTCGGCGTCGCCCAGGCGCTCTGTCAGGACGACGGCGCGGTGATCCGGCCCGGCGACTACTACACGGCGGACATCAAGGTGACCGTCGGCAAGGATGTCACCGAGCAGGTGCTGCGGGTCGGAGAACTGGTGGCGCACGGTCTGGACGCGGCCGCCGGCAAGCCCGAGAAGCAGTCCGCGCGGGCCAGCAGCGCTCAGCGCAAGACCTTCACCGAGGTGGACGAGGGCGACAACCAGGCGATCTTCGACGTCTTCGTCGACCTGGCCGTGGACCCGACCCCGACGCCCACGCCGACGGTGACGCCGACGCCAACGCCAACGCCGACGGTGACGCCGACTCCGACGGAGACGCCCACTCCGACTCCGACGGCTACCCCGACGGAGACGCCGACCCCGACGCCGACAGTGACTCCGACGGAGACGCCCACTCCGACTCCGACGGTGACTCCGACGGAGACGCCGACTCCGACTCCGACGGTGACTCCGACGGAGACGCCGACTCCGACGCCGACGGTGACTCCGACGGAGACGCCGACCCCGACGCCGACGGCTACCCCGACGCCCACGCCGACGGTCACTCCGACCCCGACGCCGACGGCAACCCCGACGCCCACGCCGACCGTTACGGCAACGCCGACCCCGACGCAGACGCCGACCGCGACGGCTACCCCGACGCCGGCCCCGAGCGGTACGACGACGCCGGGCACGACCGTCTCGCCGGGTGCCGGTGGTGGCTCCGACGGTGGCGGCTCGGGCGGTGGCGGCCTGCCGGTGACCGGTGTGCAGGTCGGCCTGATCGGCGGCATCGGCGTGATCATCCTGCTCGTGGGTGGGGCGCTGTTGGTGCTCTCCCGCCGACGCAAGGTCGTCCTGGTCTCCCCGACCGACGAGAAGTCGACCGACTGACGCAGGTGAACGGCACGACGGGAAGGGGCGGGGTGGGCGACCACCCTGCCCCTTCCCGTACCGAGTGCGAGTCGTCACCACCCAGCGCGCGTCGGTTGGCCGGCGGCTGGCAGAGTGGAGGGGTGAGCCGTACCCCGCAGGGCCAGCGAGCCAGCCTGGACAAGCAGCCGCACGAGGTCGCCGCGATGTTCGACGGCGTGGCGGAGCGTTACGACCTGACCAACACCGTGATCTCGCTGGGTCAGGACCGCTCCTGGCGCCGGGCCACCCGAGCGGCGCTCGGGCTGCGGCCGGGCGAGCGGGTGCTGGACGTGGGCGCGGGCACCGGCGTCTCGACGCGCGAGCTGGCCCAGTCCGGGGCGTACGCGGTCGGGGTCGACCTGTCGCTGGGCATGCTGTACGCGGGCAAGCGGTCCCGCCCCGAGGTGCCGCTGCTGGCCGGGGACGCGCTGCGGCTGCCGTTCGCCGACGCCAGCTTCGACGCGGTGACCATCTCCTTCGCGCTGCGCAACGTCAACGACACCGACGCGGCCTTGCGTGAGCTGGCCCGGGTGACCCGGCCGGGCGGTCGGCTGGTGGTCTGCGAGTTCAGCACCCCGGTCAACCCGGTCTTCCGGACCGTCTACCTGTCGTACCTGATGCGGTCGTTGCCGGTGGTGGCCCGCACGGTGTCGAGCAACCCCGAGGCGTACGTCTATCTGGCCGAGTCGGTTCGGGCCTGGCCGGCGCAGTCCGCGCTGGCCGGGCGGGTGGCCGCCGCCGGGTGGGGTCGAGTGGCGTGGCGCAATCTGACCGGTGGCGTGGTGGCGCTGCACCGGGGGATCCGCGAGTAGCGGACGGCTCGCGCCAGCTCGTCCACCGGACAGGCCCGGCGGATCCGCGCAGCACGGACATTATTCAGGTTTCGTGAATATCGGCTTTTAGTCCACTTTGCCCCGTAGGCTCGATCGCATGACCGGAGCAGACCCGGCGGACCCGGTGGCCGCCACCGACGACGACGCGGCCGAACTCATCGCGCAGTTGCGCGAGTTGGCCGGGGCCGACCCGGTGGAGGTCCGGCAGGTGGTCGCCGAGGTGTTGGCGGCGCTGGACCGGGCGGCGGGTGGTGCGCTCCGTGAGCATCTGCCGGAGACCATTCGCGTCGATGCGGGCCTGGACGCCTCCAGCCCGGCCTGACACCTGACCGCTGTGGACGATCGTCGACTGTCACATCGGCGAGTTAGGTACCCCTGATCCTGCGCTGGTATGACGCCGGTCATACACTCGTCCCGTCTGGCTTGTGAAGCATTTCACGAGCGTGCGGGAGGAGGCGCGAATGACCGCGGTGGAACACGACGCCGACGTCATTGTCGTGGGCGCCGGTCCCGGTGGATCAGCGACTGCGTACCACCTGGCCCGGCACGGCGTACGGGTGCTGTTGTTGGAGAAGACCGAGTTCCCGCGGGAGAAGGTCTGCGGCGACGGGTTGACCCCGCGCGCGGTGCGCCAGCTCATCCGGATGGGTGTGGACACCTCGCCCGAGGCGGGCTGGCTGCACAATCGCGGCCTGCGGGTCATCGGCGGTGGCGTACGCCTCGAACTGGACTGGCCGGAGCTCGCCAGCTTCCCCAACTACGGTCTGGTGCGAACGCGACTGGACTTCGACGACCTGCTCGCCCAGCGGGCGGTGGCCGCCGGCGCCAAGCTGCGGACCAACGTCAACGTCCTGGGCCCGGTGCTGGACGACGACGGCCGCGTCGTCGGCGTCGAGGCGGAGGTCGGGCCGGGCAAGGAGCCCACCACCTTCCACGCCCCGCTGGTCGTCGCGGCGGACGGCGTCTCCGGCCGGTTCCCGCTCGCGCTCGGGCTGGCCAAGCGGGAGGACCGGCCGATCGGGGTGGCCGTCCGCCGCTACTACCGGTCGCCGGCCAAGCACGACGACAACTACCTGGAGTCCTGGCTGGAGTTGCGCAGCAAGGACAGCGGCGACAACCTGCTGCCCGGCTACGGCTGGATCTTCGGCCTCGGTGACGGGCGGGTCAACGTCGGCCTCGGGGTGCTCAACTCGTCCTCCGCGTTCGGCAAGACCAACTACCGCCGGCTGCTCACCGACTGGCTCGCCAACACCCCGGAAGACTGGGGGATGACCGACGAGACCAACGCCGACGGCCCGATTCTCGGTGCCGCGCTGCCGATGGGCTTCAACCGGGTGCCCCACTACACCCGCGGTGTGCTGCTGGTCGGCGACTCGGGCGGCATGGTCAACCCGTTCAACGGCGAGGGCATCGCGTACGCGATGGAGTCCGGCGAGCTGGCCGCCGAGGTCGCGGTCCAGGCCCTCGCCCGGCCGGCTGGCCCGGAGCGGGAGCGGGCCCTGATGGCGTACCCGAACGAGCTGAAGGCCCGGCTCGGCGGCTACTACCGGTTGGGCGGCATCTTCGTGAAACTGATCGGCCGCCCCGAGATCATGCGGATCGCCACCAAACACGGCATGCCGCACCCAACGCTGATGCGTTTCGTGCTCAAGCTGTTGGCCAACCTGACCGACCCGCGTGGCGGGGACGCGATGGACCGGGTCATCAACGCGATGACGAAGGCCGCGCCAGCCGTCTAGATGACTGGCGTCGTGGCTGGTCACGGCCCCGACGCTGACAAAGATCGACCCCCGCCGACTGCCACTGCGAGGGACGTGAATAGTGTGATTTTCGTCAAGCACCGAGGGCAGGGAAGGACGAGCAGGAGAAAACGATGTCGCTCTCGCCTTACGCACCGATCATCGGGCTGTTCGCCCTCGCCGCGGCGTTCTCGCTGTTTTCCGTTGGCGCCGCCCGCTTCGCCGGTCCCCGTCGCTACAACAAGGCCAAACTCGAGGCTTACGAGTGCGGCATCGAGCCCAGCCCGCAGCCGGTCGGCGGCGGGCGGTTCCCGATCAAGTTCTACCTGACGGCGATGCTCTTCATCGTCTTCGACATCGAGATCATCTTCCTCTACCCCTGGGCGGTCTCGTTCGACGCTCTGCCGATCTTCGGCTTCGTGGAGATGGTCCTGTTCATCGTCGCGGTCTTCGTTGCGTACGCCTACGTGTGGCGGCGCGGCGGCCTGGACTGGGACTGAGGAAGGAACGTCAGATGGGCATCGAGGAGAAGCTTCCGGCCGGCGTCCTGCTCACCTCGGTGGAGAAGCTGGTCAACTGGTCCCGGAAGTCGTCCGTGTGGGGCGCCACCTTCGGCCTGGCCTGCTGCGCCATCGAGATGATGGCCGCCGGTGGTCCGCACTACGACATGGGCCGCTGGGGCATGGAGGTCTTCCGGGCGTCGCCCCGGCAGGCCGACCTGATGATCGTGGCTGGCCGGGTGAGTCAGAAGATGGCCCCGGTGCTGCGCCAGATCTACGACCAGATGGCCGAGCCGCGCTGGGTGCTCTCGATGGGCGTCTGCGCCAGCAGCGGCGGCATGTTCAACAACTACGCGATCGTGCAGGGTGTCGACCACGTGGTGCCGGTCGACATGTACCTGCCCGGCTGCCCGCCCCGGCCGGAGATGCTCATCGACGCGATCCTCAAGCTCCGCGAGAAGATCATGTATGAGCCGCTGGGCCCGAACGGCCGCAAGATGCTGGCGGCCCGCCAGGAGCGCGGCGACGTTCCGGTGGTGCCCTACGGCTCCATGCCCTCCTCGTACCGCAACGACAAGGCCCGGCGTGCCGAGTGGACCCGGGCGGTCCGCGAGGGCCGCGAGGAGCAGTTGCGCATCGAGAACTGGATGAACGCTCAGAACCACCTCCACCCGCAGGTAGGCCCGAAATGACGTCACCCACGGACAAGCCAAACGACGGCGGGGTGCCGGTCCCGGTCACGCCGGTCGGCGCCAGCAGCACCGCCCCGGCCGAGTACCCGCCGGCCAGCCCGGCCGGTCGCGGGATGTTCGGCAACCAGGGCACCGGCGACGTGTCCGGCTACGGCGGCCTGGTCCGCCAGCGCCACCCCATCGAAGAGGCGTCCCGGCCGTACGGGGGTTACTTCGACGAGGTTCGCGACGCGTTGGAGGAGGCGTACCCGGCCTTCGGCGACGCGATCGAGAAGGTCGTGGTCGACCGGGGTGAGCTGACCCTGCACGTCCGCCCGGAGCGGATCGCCGAGGTCTGCCAGGTGATGCGGGACGACCTGGCGCTGCGGTTCGAGCTGTGTTCCTCGGTGTCCGGCGTGGACTATCTGGGCGCCGACGAACGCCGGCTGCACGTGGTCTACCTGCTCACCTCGATGACGTACCGCCGCCGGGTCCGGCTGGAGGCCGCGGTCTCCGTCGAGTCCCCGCACCTGCCCAGCGTGACCGCCGTCTACCCGACCGCGGACTGGCAGGAGCGGGAGGCGTACGACATGTTCGGCATCGTCTTCGACGGCCACCCCAGCCTGACCCGGATCCTCATGCCGGACGACTGGGAGGGTCACCCGCAGCGCAAGGACTACCCGCTCGGCGGCGTCCCCGTCGAGTACAAGGGCGCGGAGATCCAGCCGCCGGACACGCGGAGGTCGTACCAGTGAGCGCGACGTCGAACTACGCCAGCGAGCGCGAGACGGACGAGGGGCGGGTCTTCACCGTCACCGGCGGGGACTGGGACACGATCGTCTCCGGCACCGACCCGATCAGCGACGAGCGCATCGTGGTCAACATGGGCCCGCAGCACCCGTCCACGCACGGGGTGCTGCGGTTGATCCTGGAGCTGGAGGGCGAGACGGTCCGCGAGGCCCGCTCGGTCGTCGGCTACCTGCACACCGGCATCGAGAAGAACCTCGAATACCGCAACTGGGTCCAGGGCTCGACGTTCGTGACCCGGATGGACTACCTCGCTCCGATCTTCAACGAGACGGCGTACGCCCTCGCGGTGGAGAAGCTGCTCGGCATCACCGACGACATCACCGAGCGGGCCACCACGATCCGCGTGCTGATGATGGAGCTCAACCGGATCTCGTCGCACCTGGTCTGGCTGGCCACCACCGGCATGGAGCTGGGCGCGATCTCGATCATGCTGTACGGCTTCCGCGAGCGGGAGTACATCCTCGACATCTTCGAGACCATCACCGGTCTGCGGATGAACCACGCGTACGTGCGGCCGGGCGGCGTGGCGCAGGACGTGCCGGACGACGCGGTCCGCAAGATCCGCGACTTCCTCAAGATGATGCCGAAGAAGCTCAAGGAGTACGAGGACCTGCTCTCCGGCCAGCCGATCTGGACCGAGCGGACGAAGAACGTCGCGGTGCTGGACGTCACCGGCTGCGTGGCGCTCGGCATCACCGGCCCGGTGCTGCGCTCCGCCGGCCTCGCCTGGGACCTGCGCAAGACGATGCCGTACTGCGGCTACGAGACGTACGAGTTCGACGTGCCGACCCACCCCGACGGTGACGTGTGGGGCCGCTACCAGGTCCGGCTTGCCGAGATCCGGGAGTCGTTGAAGCTGGTCGAGCAGGCCCTGGACCGGCTCCGTCCGGGCCCGGTGATGGTCGCCGACCGCAAGATCGCCTGGCCGGCGCAGTTGGCCATCGGCGTGGACGGCATGGGTAACTCGCTGGAGCACGTCGCGAAGATCATGGGTCAGTCGATGGAGTCGCTGATCCACCACTTCAAGCTGGTGACCGAGGGCTTCCGGGTACCGCCGGGCCAGGTGTACGTCGCCATCGAGGCACCCCGTGGTGAGTTGGGCGTGCACGCGGTGTCCGACGGTGGCACCCGGCCGTACCGGGTGCACTACCGGGAGCCGAGCTTCGTCAACCTCCAGGCCCTCCCGGCGATGGCCGAGGGCGGCCTGATCGCCGACGTGATCGCCGGCGGCGCCTCGTTGGACCCCGTGATGGGTGGTTGTGACCGATGACTTTCACTGACACGACTCGCGAGCGGGCGCGCGAGATCATCGCTCGTTATCCGGCGGACCGGTCCCGCTCGGCGTTGTTGCCGCTGCTGCACCTGGTGCAGGCCGAGGAGGGGTACGTCTCCCCGGCCGGGGTCGCGTTCTGCGCCGAGGTGCTGGGGCTGAACAAGGCCCAGGTCGGCGCGGTGGCCACCTTCTACACGATGTACAAGCGCAAGCCGACCGGTGACTTCCTGGTCAGCGTCTGCACCAACACCATGTGCAACGTGCTCGGTGGCCAGGAGGTCTACGACACCCTCTCCGAGCACCTGGGCGTCGGGCACGACGAGACCACCGCCGACGGCACGATCACGCTGGAGCACGCCGAGTGCCTGGCGGCGTGCGACTACGGCCCGGTGATGACTGTCAACTACGACTTCTTCGACGGCGTGGACGCCTCCACGGCGGTCGGTGTGGTCGACGAGCTGCGGGCCGGCGGACGGCCGATGCCCACCCGGGGTGCCCGGCTCTGCACCCTCAAGGAGATGGCGGTACAGCTCGCCGGTTTCGCCGACGAGCGCGACGGTGCCGTCGCCGACGGCGGGCCGGGCGAGCCCACCCTGCGCGGGCTGCGGCTGGCCCAGCAGCACGGCGTCTCGGTGCCGGGCTTCGACCCGAACACCCCGATCCGCAGCAAGGCGGAGGCGGACAAGGCCGCCGCCGAGGCGAAGGCGAAGGCGGAGGCCGCCAAGCCGGCACCCGTCGAGGCCAGCGCGGCCCCGGTGAAGGGCGGCGACGGGGCGTCCGCCCCGACGGGAGCGGCCACCGGCAGCACCGCGCCGGACGTGAAGGCACCGGACGACAAGTCGCCGCAGGTGCGTACCGCCGAGACCCGGCAGCCGGACGCGGACACCGCAGTGCCGGACGCGCCCGGCACGAAGGCCCCGGCAGACCGCAGCGGCACCGCGCCACAGGCCGGCGACGCGCGCTCGGCCGAGGCCGCCGGCGTGGCGGCCAACGTGCCGGCCGGCGACGGCAAGCCCGCCGGCGACGAGGCCGGGGCGCAGGAGCGCAACCTCACCGAAGCGAAGGCTGGGACGGACGCCGACGGCGCCGGACCGGCGGACGCGAACGAAACGGGGGCCCAGAAGTGACCACTCCCCGCCCGGAGACGCTGGCCAAGCTGACGCCGGTGCTGACCAAGCGCTGGTTGTCGCCGGACGCCTGGCGGATCGGCACGTACGAGCAGTTGGACGGCTACGCCGCGCTGCGCAAGGCGCTCAAGGCCCACCCGGACGACCTGATCCAGCTGATCAAGGACTCCGGGCTGCGGGGCCGTGGCGGCGCCGGCTTCCCCACCGGTCTCAAGTGGGGCTTCATCCCGCAGGGCGACGGCAAGCCGCACTACCTGGTGGTCAACGCCGACGAGGGCGAGCCGGGCACCTGCAAGGACCTGCCGCTGATGACCCACGACCCGCACGCGCTGGTCGAGGGCGTGATCATCGCGTCGTACGCGATCCGGGCCAGCCGCGCCTACATCTACATCCGGGGCGAGGCGGTGCACGCCGCACGTCGGCTGCGCAACGCGGTCCAGGAGGCGTACGACAAGGGTTACCTGGGCCGGAACATCCTGCGCAGTGGCTACGACCTGGAGCTGGTGGTGCATTCCGGCGCCGGGGCGTACATCTGCGGCGAGGAGACGGCACTGCTCGACTCGCTCGAAGGGTTCCGGGGTCAACCCCGGCTGCGCCCGCCGTTCCCGGCCACCCACGGCCTGTACGCGAGCCCGACCGTGGTGAACAACGTCGGCACCATCGCCAGCGTGCCGCCGATCGTGCTCGGCGGGGCCGACTGGTGGAAGAGCATGGGCACCGAGAAGTCCTCCGGGCCGATGATCTACTCGCTCTCCGGCCGGGTCGCCAACCCGGGCCAGTACGAGTGCTCGATGGGTGTCACGCTGCGCGAGCTGCTGGAGCTGGCCGGGGGCATGCAGCCCGGCCACAACCTGCGGTTCTGGACCCCGGGCGGTTCGTCCACTCCGCTGCTCGCCGCCGAGCACCTGGACGTGCCACTGGACTTCGAGGGGGTGGCGGCGGCCGGCTCGATCCTCGGCACCACGGCCACGCAGATCTTCTCCGACCAGGACTGCCCGGTCTACGCGACGTACCGGTGGCTGGAGTTCTACCACCACGAGTCGTGCGGCAAGTGCACCCCGTGCCGCGAGGGCAACTACTGGATGGTGCGGGTCTACCGGCGGATCCTCGCCGGTCAGGGCACCCACGAAGACCTGGACACCCTGCTGGACACCTGCGACAACATCCTCGGCCGCTCGTTCTGTGGGCTGGGTGACGGCGCGACCAGCTCGGTGACCTCCTCGCTGCAGTACTTCAAGCAGGACTACCTCGACTACATCGAGGGACGGACCGCACCCAAGTTGTCGGAGAAGACCCTGGTAGGGGCGCACTAATGACCGACGTAGCCAAGCAGACCGAGACCGTCACCCTCACCATCGACGGCGTCGAGGTCACCGCCCCCAAGGGGACGCTGCTGATCCGGGTCGCCGAGCAGATGGGCACCGAGATCCCCCGGTTCTGCGACCACCCGCTGCTGGCTCCAGCCGGCGCGTGCCGGCAGTGCCTGGTCGAGGTGGAGGGGCAGCGCAAGCCGGTCGCCTCCTGCACCCAGACCGTCGCCGACGGCATGGTCGTGCGTACGCAGATCACCTCCCCGGTGGCCAAGAAGGCGCAGGAGGGGGTGATGGAGCTGCTGCTGCTCAACCACCCGCTGGACTGCCCGATGTGTGACAAGGGCGGTGAGTGCCCGCTCCAGAACCAGGCGATGTCCACCGGCCGCACCGACTCGCGCTTCCACGAGCACAAGCGGGAGTACGAGAAGCCGATGGCGATCAGCAGCCAGGTGCTGCTGGACCGTGAGCGGTGCGTGCTCTGCCAGCGGTGCACCCGGTTCTCCGAGGAGATCGCCGGCGACAAGTTCATCGACCTGATGGGCCGGTCGTCCGCCGAGGAGATCAACATCTACCGGGACGACGCGTATGGAGGGAAAGCGGACGACGGCAGTGCTGGCCGCACCGACTCAGCCTCCGCTGGCGCTCCGGCTTTCGCCGGTGGAGACGTCCCGTTCAACTCCTACTTCTCCGGCAACACCGTGCAGATCTGCCCGGTGGGTGCGCTGACCGGCGCCCAGTACCGCTTCCGGGCCCGCCCGTTCGACCTGGTCTCCAGCCCGAGCGTGTGCGAGCACTGCTCGGCCGGCTGCGGGCAGCGCACCGACTGGCGGCGCGGCAAGGTGCTGCGCCGGCTGGCCGGCGACGAGCCGGCGGTGAACGAGGAGTGGAACTGCGACAAGGGCCGGTGGGGCTTCCAGTACACCCGCGCCGCCGACCGGCTGACCACTCCGCTGGTCCGCGACGAGCACACCGGTGAGCTGCGCGAAGCCTCCTGGAGTGAGGCGCTCACCGTGGCCGCCGAGGGGCTGCACACGGCTCGGGAGAGCGGGCAGGGCACAGCGGTGCTCACCGGCGGTCGGCTGACCGTCGAGGACGCGTACGCGTACGCCAAGTTCGCCCGGGTCGCGTTGAACACCAACGACATCGACTTCCGGGCCCGGCCGGTCTCCCGCGAGGAGGCCGACTTCCTGGCCAGCTCGGTCGCCGGGGTCACCGACGTCACCTACACCGACGTGGAGAACGCGCCAGCGGTGGTGCTGGTCGGCCTGGAGCCGGAGGAGGAGTGCCCGATCCTCTTCCTGCGGCTGCGCAAGGCGTACCTGAAGAAGACCCTGACGGTGTACGCGCTGGCGCCCTTCGCCACCCGCGGCCTGGAGAAGCTCGGCGCCAAGCTGGCCCGGGTGGTGCCGGGCGAGGAGGCCAGCGTGCTGGCCGAGCACGCCACGGTCACCGAGGCGCTGAGCGCGCCGGGCGCGATCCTGATCGTCGGCGAGCGGCTGGCCACCGTGCCGGGTGGGCTCTCCGCCGCGGCCGACGTGGCCCGGCGTACCGGCGCGAAGCTGGCCTGGGTGCCGCGGCGCGCGGGTGACCGGGGCGCGGTCGACGCGGGCTGTCTGCCCAACCTGCTCCCCGGCGGACGCCTGGTCACCGAGCCGGCCGCCCGGGCCGAGCTGGGTGAGGCGTGGGACATCCCGGCCGGGGTGATCCCGAGCCAGGCCGGTCGGGACACCGACGGCATCCTGACCGCGGCCGCCAACGGGCAGCTCGGCGCGCTGATCGTCGGCGGTGTCGACCCGGCCGACCTGGCCGACCCGCGACTGGCCGAGTCCGCCCTGGACGCGGTGCCGTTCCTGGTCAGCCTGGAGCTGCGCGCCAGCGCGGTGACCCGGCGGGCGAACGTGGTACTGCCGGTCGCCCCGGTGGTCGAGAAGGCCGGCAGCTTCCTGGACTGGGAGGGTCGGCTGCGTCCGTTCGAGGCGGTGCTGAACACCTCCGCGATGACCGACGGGCGGGTGCTCGACGCGCTGGCCGCGCTGCTCGACGTGCGCCTCGGCACGGCCGACGTGCTGAGCGTGCGCCGCGAGCTGGGCTCGCTGCCGGCGACGCGGATGTCTCGACCGGCCGCGCCGTCGGTCGCGCCGGGCCGGGTGCCGCAGCCGGGCGCCGGGGAGGCCGTGCTGGCCACCTGGCACCAGCTGGTGGATCTCGGCACCCTGACCGAGGGCGACGAGAACCTCGCCGGGACCGCCCGCCCGCCGGTGGTCCGGCTGGGTAAGGGCACCGCCGAGGCGCTCGGCGTCGCCGACGGTGACGCCGTCACGGTCGGCACCGACCGGGGGGCGCTGACCCTGCCGGCGGAGCTCACCGAGATGCCGGACGGCGTGGTCTGGCTGCCGACCAACTCACCCGGCTCGACCGTGCGGCGCAGCCTCGGGGCGACGTCCGGCGCGGTCGTCCGGATCTCCGTCCCCGCACCGAGTACGGCCATTCCGGCCGGACGCGTGGCGGCCGACGAGACCGGTCTCCCGGGTCCGCTCCTCAGTTCTGGGGGTAACCAGTGAACCCGATCTACCTGGCCCAGGATCCGACGCTGGCCGACTTCGGTCGGGATCCGTGGTGGCTGGTTCTCGGCAAGATTGTCTTCGCGTTCGCCTTCGGTCTGCTGGCCACCCTGCTCGGTGTCTGGTTCGAACGGCGCGTGGTCGGCTACATGCAGGTGCGGCCCGGCCCCAACCAGGTCGGTCCGTTCGGCCTGCTGCAGACCCTCGCCGACGGCCTGAAGATGGCCTTCAAGGAGGACATCCTGCCGAAGGCGGCCGACAAGGTCGTCTACTTCTTCGCCCCGACCATCTCGGTGATCTGCGCGGTCACCGCCCTGTCGGTGGTGCCGTTCGGTCCGATGGTGAGCATCTTCGGTCACCACACGCCGTTGCAGGTCACCGACGTGCCGGTGGCGGTGCTGCTGCTGCTCGCCTGCTCGTCGATGGGTGTCTACGGCATCGTGCTGGGTGGTTGGGCCTCCGGCTCGACGTACCCGCTGCTGGGTGGTCTCCGGTCGAGTGCCCAGATGATCTCCTACGAGGTCGCCATGGGGCTGAGCATCGTGGCGGTCTTCATGACCGCCGGCACGATGAGCACGAGCGGGATCGTCGCGGCGCAGGGCGACGGCACCCAGCTGACTATCCTCGGCCAGACGATCCCGGCGCCGGGCTGGTACGCGATCCTGCTGCTGCCGAGTTTCGTCATCTTCTTCATCGCCACCGTGGGTGAGACCAACCGGGCGCCGTTCGACCTCCCCGAGGCCGAGTCCGAGCTGGTCGCGGGCTTCATGACCGAGTACAGCTCGCTGAAGTTCGCGCTCTTCATGCTCAGCGAGTACGTCGCGATGGTGACCATGTCCGCGGTCACCACCACGCTGTTCCTGGGCGGTTGGCGAGCGCCGTGGCCGATCACCATCTGGGAGGGCGCCAACTCCGGCTGGTGGCCGATGCTCTGGTTCTTCGGCAAGGTGATCGCGCTGGTCTTCGTCTTCGTCTGGCTGCGCGGCACGCTGCCCCGGCTGCGGTACGACCAGTTCATGCGCCTCGGTTGGAAGGTGCTGCTGCCGATCAACCTGGTCTGGATCCTGGTCCTGTCGGGCCTGCGCTCCATCGAGGGCTGGGACACCCGCGGCAAGGTGATCGCCGTCGGCATTCCGGCCGGCATCCTGCTGATCGCCACGATCTTCTGGCCCAGCCGCAAGCCGACGCCGACTCCGACGACGCAGGAGCAGGTCGACAACCGGCCGTACGGGAGCTTCCCGCTGCCGCCGATGGATCTTCAGGTACCACCGAGCCCGCGTATCACGCGCGTGGTCGCCGAGCGGGAGCCGGCCAACATCGTTGCCGGCTCGGACTCCAGGGAGGTGTGACGTGGGCGCGATCACCGGAACGTTCAAGGGATTCGGTGTCACCTTCTCGCACATGTTCAGGAAGGTCGTCACCACCGACTATCCGTTCAAGCCGCCGGTGTCGGCGCCGCGCTACCACGGGCGGCACATTCTCAACCGGCACCCGGACGGCCTGGAGAAGTGCATCGGCTGCGAGCTGTGCGCCTGGGCCTGCCCGGCGGACGCGATCTACGTCGAGGGTGGCGACAACACCGACGAGCAGCGCTTCTCGCCGGGTGAGCGGTACGCCAGCATCTACCAGATCAACTACGCCCGGTGCATCTTCTGCGGGCTGTGCATCGAGGCGTGCCCGACTCGATCGCTGACCATGAGTAACGAGTACGAGCTGGCCCGGGACAACCGGCAGGACCTGATCTTCACCAAGGAGCAGTTGCTTGCGCCGCTGCTCGAGGGCATGGAGCAGCCGCCGCACCCGATGCGGCTGGGTGACAGCGAGAAGGACTACTACGTCGGCGCGCTGGACAACCCGGGCACCTCCGCCGGTGCGGAGACGTCCCCGATGGGCCCCGGCCGCTACCAGGTCGAGGAGCACCCCGGCGTGACGTTCCCGGGCGCCGAGCAGGCCGCCCAGCGCGTCGCGGCCGGCAAGGGAGAGGAAGCATGACCACGTCTACGGTGCTGGCCGCGGCGGGTGGGGTGTCCGGCGGTGAGGAGGTCACCTTCTGGATCCTCGGGCCGCTCGCGCTCATCGGGGCGATCGGGATGGTGGCCGCGCGTAACGCGGTGCACTCCGCGCTCTGGTTGGTGCTCACCATGCTCTGCCTGGGCGTGTTCTACGTGCTCCAGGCCGGGCCGTTCATCGGCATGGTGCAGATCATCGTCTACACCGGCGCGATCATGATGCTCTTCCTCTTCGTGCTGATGCTGGTCGGTCGGGACTCCACGGACTCGCTCATCGAGACGCTGCGCGGTCAGCGGGTCGCCGCGATCGTGCTGGGGCTGGGCTTCGCCGGTCTGGTCGGCGGCGCGCTCTACCGGGCGCTGGAGGGAACCACCGCGGTCGGCCTGGAGCAGGCCAACGCGGAGGGCAACGTGCAGGGCATCGCCCGACTGCTCTTCACCAAGTACGTGTTCGCGTTCGAGCTGACCTCGGCGCTGCTGATCACCGCGGCGGTCGGTGCGATGGTGCTCGCCCACATCGAGCGCCGCAAGCAGGACAAGGTCGACCAGCCGTCGACGATGCGGGCCCGCTTCGCGCCGGGCAACTACCCCGGCCCCAAGCCGGGCCCCGGCGTCTTCGCGACCTCGTCCTCGGTGGCCACCCCGGCGCGACTGCCGGACGGCCGGCTCTCCGAGCGGAGCACGCCGGACATCCTGCCGGTGCGGGAGCTGACCGCGCAGGAGACCACGCTGAAAGGTACGGACCAACGGTGAGCGCGAGGAGTGCAGCGAAGCGGAGCCCCGCAGTCGCGAACGAAAGGACAGCTCAGCCATGACGCCTGACTACTACCTGGTCCTCGCGGCGATGCTGTTCACCATCGGCGCCGCCGGGGTGCTCGTCCGGCGCAACGCGATCGTGCTGTTCATGTGCGTGGAGCTGATGCTCAACGCGGCCAACCTGACGCTGGTCACCTTCAGCCGGATCAACGGTGACCTGAACGGTCAGATCATGGCGTTCTTCGTGATGGTGGTGGCGGCGGCCGAGGTCGTGGTCGGGCTCGCGATCATCATGTCCATCTTCCGGACGCGACGCTCGGCGAGCGTCGACGACGCCAACCTGCTCAAGTACTAAGGGGCAAGCAAGTGGAAGAGACTGTGCAGTACGCCGGTGCCACAGGCTTGCTCGGCAGCGTCTGGCTGCTCGTGGCGATCCCGCTGGTCAGCGCGGCCATCCTGCTGCTGCTCGGCCGCCGGGCCGACCGCTGGGGGCACTGGTTGGGCGTCGCCGCGATCGGCGCCGCGTTCGTGCTCGGCCTGGCCTTCTTCTTCCAGCTGCGTGGCCTGGAGAACAAGTCGGTCGAGCTGAGCCTCTGGGACTTCATCGCTGTCGGTGACCTGCGCGTCGACTTCGGCCTGCTGTTCGACCCGCTGGCTGCGGTCTTCGTGCTGCTGATCACCGGGGTGGGTTTCCTGATCCACCTGTACGCGGTGGAGTACATGTCGCACGACGCCGGCCGTCGTCGGTTCTTCGCGTACTTCAACCTGTTCGTCGCGGCGATGCTGCTGCTGGTGCTCGGCAACAACTACGTGATGTTGTACTTCGGCTGGGAGGGCGTCGGTCTGGCGTCGTACCTGCTGATCTCCTTCTGGACCGAGCGGCCGAGCGCGGCCACCGCGGGCAAGAAGGCGTTCCTGATGAACCGGGTCGGTGACGCCGGCCTGGCCATCGGCATCTTCATCATGTTCGCCACCCTGGGCACCACCCAGTACGACGAGGTGTTCAACGGTGTCGGCGCGCTGACCGGCACCACCGTGCTGGTCCTCGGTCTGCTGCTGTTGCTCGGGGCGGCCGGCAAGTCCGGCCAGTTCCCGCTCCAGGCCTGGTTGCCGGACGCGATGGAGGGCCCGACCCCGGTGTCGGCGCTCATCCACGCGGCCACCATGGTCACCGCGGGCGTCTACCTGATCGCCCGGTCCAACCCGATCTTCTCCGCGAACTCGACGCTGCAACTGGTGGTCGTCAGCGTCGGCGCGCTCACCCTGCTGATCGGCTGCATCATCGGTGCGGCCAAGGACGACATCAAGCGGGTGCTCGCCTGGTCGACGGTGAGCCAGATCGGCTACATGTTCGTCGGCGTCGGCCTGGGCGGTGGCGCGTACGCGCTGGCCATCGTGCATCTGCTGGCGCACGGCTTCTTCAAGGCCAACATGTTCCTGGGTGCCGGCGCGGTGATGCACGGGATGAAGGACCAGGTCGACATCCGCCGCTTCGGTGGGCTGTCGAAGTACATGAAGATCACCTGGCTGACCTTCATGATGGGCTGGCTGGCCATCATCGGCATGTTCCCGTTCTCCGGCTTCTTCTCCAAGGAGCCGATCATCGTGGCCGCGTTTGAGCGGGAGGACTGGACCGCCTGGCTCTTCGGCGGGGCGGCGCTGCTCGGGGCGGGGCTGACCGCGTTCTACATGACGCGGCTGTTCGTGCTCACGTTCCACGGCCCCCAGCGCTGGACCGAGGACATCGAGCACCCGCACGAGTCGCCGAAGCTGATGACCATCCCGCTGATCCTCCTGGCGGCCGGTTCGGTCGGCGCCGGCTTCCTGCTCTCCACGTCCGTTCCGGACTGGCTGACGGCGACCGCCGGGCTGGGCGGCGAGCACGCCGAGCACGAGGCGGTCCTCTCGCACGCCGTGATCACCACGCTGTCGCTGCTGGTCACCGTGCTCGGCGCCGGGCTCGCCTGGTTCCTGTTCCGGGCCGGTACGGCCACCGCGCCGCAGCCGGCCGGGGTGCTGGTCACCGCCGCCCGGCGCAACCTCTACACCGACGCGGTCAACGAGGCGGTTTTCGAGAAGCCGGGCATCTTCCTCACCCGGGCGCTGGTGTACCTCGACAACCGGGGCATCGACGGGCTCGTCAACGGGCTCGCCGCTGCGGTCGGTGGTGGTTCGGGTCGGCTCCGGCGGATGCAGACCGGCTTCGTCCGCTCGTACGCCACCTCGATCCTGGCCGGTGCGCTGCTGGTGATGGCGGCGTTCCTGGCGGTGCAGGCGGGGTGGTTGGCGTGATCGACCTCAATACGCCCGCCCCCGCCGGCGGACCACGCAGTGACGACGGAGGTAAGGCCGCATAATGTCCAACTTTCCGTTCCTCTCGGTGCTCACCGTGGCGCCGCTGGTGGGCGCCCTGGTGGTGGCCTTCCTGCCGCGCCACCGGCCGGAGCTGGCCAAGCAGGTGGCGTTCGCCTGGTCGCTGCTCGTGCTGGTGCTGTCGGTGGTGATGTGGGTCAGCTTCAACGCCGGCGGTGACCGGTTCCAGTTCCGCGAGTCGTACTCGTGGATCCCGAACTGGGGGGTCAGCTTCACCTTCGCGGCCGACGGCATCGCGCTGGTGATGCTGATGCTGATCGCGGTGCTGGTGCCGCTGGTGATCCTGGCGTCCTGGCACGACGCCGAGTCGTCGAAGCGGTCGGTGCCCGTCTACTTCGCGCTGCTGCTGGTCCTCGAGTGCACGATGATCGGTGTCTTCGCGGCCGCCGACGTCTTCCTGTTCTACGTGTTCTTCGAGGTCATGCTCGTCCCGATGTACTTCCTGATCGGCAGCTACGGCGGCCACCAGCGGCAGTACGCGGCGGTGAAGTTCTTCCTCTACTCGCTCGTCGGCGGTCTGTTCATGCTGGCCGCGGTGATCGGCCTGTGGGTGGTCGGCGGCAAGACCTTCGACTGGCAGGCGCTGTCGCAGGTGGACATCAGCACCGGCACCGAGCGGTGGCTGTTCCTCGGCTTCTTCCTCGCGTTCGCCATCAAGGCGCCGTTCTTCCCGTTCCACACCTGGCTCCCCGATGCCGGTGGCGCCGCCCCGGCGGGCGCGGCAGCCCTGCTGGTCGGTGTGCTGGACAAGGTCGGCACCTTCGGCATCCTGCGCTACTGCCTGCCGCTGTTCCCGGAGGCGTCGAAGTGGTTCGCACCGTGGGCGCTGGCCCTGGGCGTGATCGGCATCGTCTACGCCGCGCTGCTGGCTGTCGGCCAGAACGACCTCAAGCGGCTGGTGTCGTACACCTCGATCGCGCACTTCGGCTTCATCGGGGTGGGCATCTTCGCCTTCACCACCCAGGCCGGCACCGGTGCGGTGCTCTACATGCTCAACCACGGGTTGGCCACCGGCCTGCTCTTCCTGGTGGTGGGCATGCTGATCTCCCGGCGCGGCTCGGCGCTGATCAGTGACTTCGGTGGTGCCGGCAAGCTGGTCCCGGTGCTCGCCGGGGTGCTCTTCTTCGCCGGTCTGGCCTCGCTCGCGCTGCCTGGTACGGCACCGTTCATCTCCGAGTTCCTGGTGCTGATCGGCACCTTCACGGTGAACAAGCCGGTCGCGGTCATCGCCACGCTCGGCATCATCCTGGCCGCCGCGTACGTGCTGTGGATGGTGCAGCGCACCACCCAGGGCACCCTCAACCCGGCGCTCACCGAGGTCGACGGGATGCGCCGGGACCTCAACCTGCGCGAGAAGGTCGTGGTTGCCCCCCTGATCGCGCTGATCGTGCTGCTCGGCTTCTTCCCCAAGCCGGTCACTGACGTGATCAACCCGGCCGTCCAGGCGACCATGGACGACATCGGCAGAACCGACCCGGCACCGTCCGTGGGCGGCACCGTCCAGGAGGCGGCAAAGTGACTGAGTTGAACCTGCCGTCGATCAACTATTCGGCGCTCTCTCCGATCCTGATCATGCTGGGCGCCGCGTTGCTCGGCGTGCTGGTCGAGGCTGTCGTGCCCCGGCGTTGGCGGCACGTGGTGCAGCTGACGCTGGCGCTGCTCGCGGTGCTCGCGGCACTGACCATGGTGGTCCTCAACGCCGACGAGCGGATCATCACCGCCGGCCAGGCCCTCGCGATCGACGGGCCGACGCTCTTCCTCCAGGGCGCGATCCTGGTGCTGGCCGCGATGGCGCTGTTGCTGATCGGTGACCGCTCGGTCGAGCGGGGTGGGGCGTTCGTCGCCCAGGCCGCGGTGACCGCCGAGTCGGCCGACGACCGGCGGCAGGCCGAGGGACGCAACGGTCTCACCGAGGTCTACCCGCTCACCACGTTCGCGATCGGCGGCATGCTGATCTTCGTGGCGGCGAACGACCTGCTGACCATGTTCATCGCGCTGGAGGTCTTCTCCCTGCCGCTCTACCTGCTCTGCGCGCTGGCCCGTCGCCGGCGTCTGCTGAGCCAGGAGGCGGCGATGAAGTACTTCCTGCTCGGCGCGTACGCCTCCGCGTTCTTCCTGTTCGGCGTGGCCCTGATCTACGGCTTCACCGCCGGCATCCCGGGCCGCCCGGCCGGCGTCGACTTCGCCACCATCCACGCGGCGGTGAGCGAGTCTCCGGCCAGCCCGGTGCTGCTCTTCGCCGGCATGGCGCTGCTCGCCATCGGTCTGCTCTTCAAGGCCGCGGCGGCTCCGTTCCACGTCTGGACCCCGGACGTCTACCAGGGCGCCCCGACCCCGGTCACCGGGTTCATGGCGGCCTGCACCAAGGTCGCCGCGTTCGGTGCTCTGCTGCGCGTCTTCCAGGTCGCGTTCGCCAACGCCAACTGGGACTTCACGCCGATCCTCGGCGCGGTGGCGGTGCTGACCATGCTGGTCGGCGCGGTGCTCGCGGTCACCCAGACCGACATCAAGCGGCTGCTCGCGTACTCCTCGATCGCCAACGCCGGCTACCTGCTGGTCGGTGTGTTGGCGCCGAGCCGCGACGGGCTCGCCGGCACGATGTTCTACCTGGTCGCGTACGGCTTCTCGGTGTTGGCCGCGTTCGCCGTGGTGACCCTCGTCCGCGACGACGACGGGGAGGCCACCCACCTGTCCCGTTGGGCCGGGCTGGGCCGCCGGTCGCCGTTCTTCGCCGCGCTGTTCACGTTCATCCTGCTCGCCTTCGCCGGTATCCCGCTGACCAGCGGATTCACCAGCAAGTTCGCCATCTTCGGGCCGGCCCTGGAGGGTGGCCAGGCGTGGCTGGTGATCGCCGGTGTGCTGACCAGCATGGTGCTTGCGTTCCCGTACCTGCGGGTCGTGGTGATGATGTGGCTCTCCGAGCCGGGCGAGTCCACCCCGACCGTCACCGTGCCTGGGGGGCTCACCTCCGCCGCGCTGATGATCGGTGTGCTGGCGACGCTGGTGCTGGGCGTCGCCCCGGCGCCGCTGCTCGATCTGGCCGCTGGAGCTGCCGAATTCGTTCGATGACCGAAGGATCGCTCACCGGGGGTCGGCGCGTGTTCACGTGCCGGCCCCCGGTGCGTATCCCCGGCCCGGAGCAGGTCGAACGGGTGTGGCATGGTTGATAGCGTGGTGAATCCGGCGGGCGAGCGTTCAGGTGCCTCCGGCTCCGGCGGTCGGCGGGGTCGGGCGAGCACGAGTCAGTTCGGCGCGATCGGCCTCAACCTCGCCGATCCCCGCATCGAGGCGTCCGTGCTGGGTCTGCTGGACACGGTCGAGGTCGAGTTGCGGGCCAGTGCGTCCAGCGCCGATCCCTTCGTCACCGAGGCTGCCCGGCACCTCGTCGAGGCCGGCGGGAAGCGTTTCCGGCCGCTGCTGGTGGCGCTCGGCGCCCAGTTCGGCGATCCCACCGCGGCGCAGGTGGTTCCGGCTGCCGTGGTGATGGAGCTCACGCACCTCGCCACCCTCTACCACGACGACGTGATGGACGAGGCCGCCGTCCGCCGGGGTGCGCCAAGCGCGAACTCCCGATGGACCAACTCGGTCGCCATCCTGGTCGGCGACTACCTCTTCGCCCGCGCGGCGGACATCGCCGCCGATCTGGGCACCGAGGCGGTCCGGTTGCAGGCGCGTACCTTCGCCCGGCTGGTGCACGGCCAGATCGCGGAGACCGTGGGGCCGCGCGCCGACGACGATCCGGTCGCTCACTACCTGCACGTCATCGCCGAGAAGACCGGCTCGCTGATCGCCACGTCGGCCCGGTTCGGCGGCATGTTCAGTGGCGCCGCCCCCGCGCACGTGGAGGCGCTCGCCGGATACGGCGAGACGATCGGCGTGGCGTTCCAACTCTCCGACGACCTGTTGGACATCGCCTCCGAGTCGGTGCAGTCGGGTAAGACCCCCGGCACGGATCTGCGCGAGGGTGTCCCGACCCTGCCGGTGCTCTACGCCCGCGAGGCGGACGACTCCGACGCGTCGTCGGTGCGTCTGCGGGAGATCCTGGCGACCGGCCCACTGACCGACGACGCGCTGCACGCCGAGGCGTTGGGATTGCTCCGGGAGAGCCCGGCGCTCAAGCGGGCCCGGGAGACCGTGCGCAGTTACGCCGAGGAGGCCCGCGCGCAGCTCGCCCCGCTGCCGCACGGCCCGTCCCGCAGCGCGCTCGAGTCGCTCTGCGACTACATCGCCGACCGCACCAGCTGATTCCCGCTCCGCCCCGCTGTGGCGGCGACGCGGGTCAACAGCCGGCTGCCGACGAGCATGAGGGCGGCGGCGAGCAGCATCGCCACGGCCGCGACGGCCCACATCGCCGGATAGCCGAGGTGGGCGGCGAGCGGGCCCAGGCCCAGCGGGCCGAGACAGCCGCCCGCGTACACCCCGGTCTGGGTGATCGAGGTGGCGGCGGCTGGTGACTGGGGGTGGAGCCGGACCACCGCGAAGTTCATCAGGCCGGGCCAGGCCCAGCCCAGGCCGAAGCCGAGGACCACGCCGACCACCAGCGGCACCGAGCCGGTCACCGCGAGCAGGCCCAGCCCCACCGCGCCGACGACCAGCATCGCGGCGATGAGGGCGACGTGACCGGTGTCGCGCCGGTCGGCCAACCAGCCGGCGCCCACCCGGGCCGCCACGCAGACCGCGCTGCCCAGGGTGAGGGTGAGCCCGGCGAGGCCGGGTGACAGGCCCCGGGCCGCGGCGGAGTCCACCAGGAAGGTGCCTAGCGCGTTGGCCGCGCCCGAGGCCAACGTCGCCGCCGCGCCGAGCACCACCAGCGCCGCCGTCGCCCGCCCGGCGCGTGTGCCGCCGGTCCGCCGCGCCAGGCCGGGCAACTGCCGGGGTACGGCCGCCAGTGTCGTCAGCGCGGCCACGGCGGCGGCCACGAACGCCCAGCGCCAGCCGGCGGTGAGCGCGATGGTGGGCACCGCCGCCCCGGCGAGCAGGGTGGAGACCGGGATGGCGGCCTGCTTGACACCGAACGACAACCCCTGCCGCCGGGCCGGTACGTGCTGGGCCAGCGCGGCGTTGCTGGCCAACTGGCCGAGTGCGTTCGCGGCGGCGCTGAGCGCCAGCAGACCGACCAGCACCGGGTACGACCGGGCGAAGGCGGCCACGGCCAGCATCGACCCGGCGGCCAGCAGGATGCCGCAGCGGGCGACCAGGGCGGGTCCGTACCGCTCGACCAGGCGGCCGGAGGGCATCGAGGCCAGCGCACTGATCCCGAAGTAGACGGAGACGGCCAGGCCCAGACCGGCCGGCGAGAAACCGAGGTCGGTGCCCATCTGCACGGCGAGGCCACCGAGCAGGAAGACGGGGAGCACGCAGGCCACGGTGGTGGCGACCGCGCCGGCGCTCGCCCGGACCGGGTGGGGTCGGGCGGTGGGCGTTTCCGGGGTAATGGAGGTGTTGGTCATCGTCCGGCAAACCTACGTGAGTCCCGCTCAGAGCACTCCTGGTGATCGGCGGGGCACAAGCTGTGGATGGTGATCTGGCATCCTCGACCCGAACAGGCATTTCGCACCGGGCCTGTTTTTCATATGGTGTAAGTCCCCGGCGGCGGAGGTGGTTGTGCGCGACCCCTTGGCAGAACCTTCGGACCTGATTCGCAGCGTGTCCCGAGCGCTACGGGTGCTGGAGTCGGTCGGTCGCGCCCCGAAGGGCCTGACCGTCAAGCAGATCGCCCGGCGCTGTGAGCTGACCGTGGCCACGACCTACCACCTCGTCCGCACCCTCGCCTACGAGGGCTACGTGATCCGTCGCGAGGACGGCACGTACATCGTGGGGTTGGAGGTGGCCGACCGGTACCGGGAGTTGGTCACGGCGTTCCGGGGCCCGCCAGCGGTCGGTGAGACGCTGCGGCGGGCCGCTCTGGACACCGGCTACAGCCACTACCTCGGGCGGTTCGTCGGCGGACAGGTGGCCCTCACGGCGGTTGCCGAGGGGCACCGCTCGCCCTACCTGGAGGACCTGGTCCCCGGCTTCGACGAGGGGGCGCACGCGACCGCCCTGGGTAAATCGTTGCTCGCGACCCTCACGGTCGACCAGCGCCACCGCTATCTGCGCGAGTACGGCATGCGCCCGTTCACCACCGCCACGCTGACCACGACCGAGAGTTTCGAGGCCGACCTGGCCGCCGGCGACCGGCGCGGCATGCAGTTGGAGATGGGGCAGTTCCGGCAGGGGGTGGCCTGTGCCGCGGTGCTCGTCGCGCCGGACAAGGACATGGAACGCCGCGTCGTGCTGGCCTGCGCGTTGCCGGCCAGCGAGATGATGACCTCCGCCCGGGTGGTACGCGCCAAGCTGCTCACCGTGGCCCGCAACGTGGCCGACGGCATCGCCGCCGACACCTGACGGCCGAGAGGCCCTCTCCCAGGCTGGGAGAAGGCCTCTCGGGGCGGTCCAGCGCCGGACCGCCGGAACAACGTCAGCGACCTCTCGGCCGCGGGTGTGGAGTCAGCTGCCGACCGGGCCGCCGTCGAGGCGCCAGGTGACCACCACGCCCGGCTTGGCGTAGTCGCCGTCCGGCCAGGTCGAGGCCGGGTTCTCCACCGAGGCGCCGGTGATCTCGCCCGGGTGCTGTACGGCGACGAAGACCGAGCGGTTGTCACCGGTGATGAACGGGCCGCAGGTCTCCGCGCCGAGCGGCACCGTCAGGAACTGCTTGAGGTGACCCCGCTCCGGGCCCTCCACGGCGACGGCGAAGAGGCCGTCGTTGCTGCCCAACGCGTTGCCGTCGGTGGAGATCCACAGGTTGCCGGTGGCGTCGAAGGCGACGTTGTCCGGGCAGGAGATCGGGGAAACCTTGGTCTTGTCGTAACCGGCGAAGAAGGTCGACGGGTCGGTCGGGTCGCCGCAGACGATCGGCAGCGACCAGGCGAAGGTCTCCGAGGTGTTGTCGTTGCGGTCCTCGACCAGTTCCAGGATCTGCCCGTGCTTGTTGGCGTTGCGCGGGTTCGCCTCGTCCGCCTTGGGGTTGCTGCCGACGCCACGGTTGGTGTTGTTGGTCAGCGCCACGTACACCTTGCCGGTGAGCAGGCTCGGCTCGACGTCCTCGGGGCGGTCCATCTTGGTCGCGCCGACCTTGTCACCGGCGAGCCGGGTGAAGGTGAGCACGTCCGCGGCGGTCATGCCGTCGACGAACGAGCGGTTTCCGCTGACCAGCTTGATCCAGCGACCCCGGCCGTTGAACGCGCCGTCGGTGGGGAGCTTGCCCGAGCCGTCGATCTCGGCGGCGCTGCTCTGCTCGAGCTTCGCCACGTAGAGCGTGCCCGACTCCAGCAGGGTCAGGTTGTGCTTGCGGGCAGCCCAGGAGTTGCCCTTCATGAACTTCTTGTCCGAGACGAACTTGTACAGGTAGTCGAACCGCTCGTCGTCGCCCATGTACGCGACCACGTGGCCGTCCTTCGCGACGATCACGTTGGCGCCCTCGTGCTTGAACCGGCCCATCGCGGTGTGCTTGCGCGGGCGGCTCTCCGGGTCGAACGGGTCGATCTCGACGATCCAACCGAACCGGTGTGCCTCGTTCGGGTGCTTCGCCAGGTCGAAGCGCTCGTCCGCGCGCTCCCACTTACGGCTGCCACTCGGGTAACGGCTGGCGGTGCTGATGCCGTAACGGTCCAGCTTCGGCTTCAGCTCGGCCGGAGCGGCGTCGGCGCCGACGAAGTACTGGTTGAAGTTCTCCTCGCCGGAGAGCACCGTGCCCCACGGGGTCACCCCACCGGCGCAGTTGTTCAACGTGCCGACGACCGTACGACCCTTGGGGTCGGCGGCGGTCTTCAGCCAGGCCGAGCCGGCGGCCGGGCCGGTCAGGTCGAACTTGGTGCTCAGCGCGGTGACCCGCCGGTTGTACGGCCGGGGACCCTTGTCGACCGGCTTCCACTGCCCGGTGCCCGCGACCCGCTCCAGCTCCACCACGGACATGCCGTGCGCGGCCATCGCGGTGCGCAGCTGCTCGACGGAGAGCCCGTCCAGCCCGGGGAAGCCCGGGAACATCAGGTCCTCGTTGGTGTATTCGTGGTTGACCACGAGCAGCGCCCGCTTGCCCTGCTTGTCCAGCGGCAGGACGCCCACGAAGTCATTGTTGTAACCGAACTGCTTGGACTGCGCGGCGGCGGTCTGGTGGTGCAGGTTGAACTCCGGCGCGCCCGGCAGCACCGGGTCACCCCACTTGATCACCACGGCGTGGTCGTAGCCGTTCGGCACGACCAGGGTGTCCAGCTTGTTCGGTGGGATCGGCTTGAAGGTCAGCGCGCCACTGCCGACTCCGGTGCTGGGACGGCCGAAGCCGAAGGCCTCCGGGACGTCCGGGGTGCTCGGGGCCGCCATGGCCGGGGCCGCGCCGGCGAGCGCACCGGCCGCCGCGCCGCCGAAACCGAGGACCAACGCGCCGACCGCGCCGGCCCGGACCACGCCACGCCGCGAGACCTCCGCGTTCACCACGTCACCGAAGTACGCGTTGTCGGAGGTGTTCGGGACCGGGTGGTCACAGGCGTTGCCGCAGCGGTATAGACAGGTCATGGCGTCACGGGTGCCATGACGGGTGCCGTTCAACAGGGGGAGCAGCCGGGGACGGTCGCTCATGGGAGAAGCCTCCAGAGAAGTCGGTGGCACGACAGGCGGCGTACCAGCCGGACGCTAGGAGGACGTGGTGAGCGCTCGTCGGCCACGATGTGAACCGGGCATGAACACCTACGTGGGCGGCAACCGCCATGCAACCGGTCTGACCTCGGGCTGAACCGATCGGCGTGACCGCACGTATTCCCGAGCGGACGCACCGCCGGACGCGCGCCGGAAGCGAGGAGACCGCCATCAGCGACCATGACGCCCAACTGCTGCGCGCGCTGCACGACGAGCACGCGGAAGCGCTGTACGCCCATGCCCTGCGGCTGGTCAACGGGGACCGGCAGCGGGCCGAGGACCTGGTACAGGAGACGCTGCTGCGGGCCTGGCGACACCCGGAGGCGCTCGACCCGAACCGCGGTTCGGTGCGGTCCTGGCTGTTCACCACCGCCCGCAACCTGGCCATCGACGCCTGGCGGCGGCGTTCCACCCGGGTCGGCGAGGTGTTCACCGACGATCTGCCCGAACCGCCGGAGGTGATCGACGAGGCCGAACGGGCGGTGGAGGCGTGGACCGTCGCCGAGGCGCTGAACCGGCTCAGCCCGACCCACCGGGAAGTGCTGGTCGAGTGCTTCTATCAGGGGCGTTCGGTGGCCGAGGCGGCGTCCCGCCTCGGCGTACCACCGGGGACCGTCAAATCGCGCACCCACTACGCACTGCGGTCTCTACGGTTGGTCCTGGCTGAAATGGGGGTGACGGGATGACCCGGTGCGAGTTCGCGTACGACGACGGCGCGTACGTGCTGGGTGCCCTGGCCCCCGCCGAGCGGGCCGCCTACGAGCGGCACCTCGGTGGCTGCGCCTCGTGTCGGGAGGCGGTCGCCGAAATCGCCGTCCTGCCCGGGCTGCTCGGGCGCCTCGACCCGGCGGGGTTGGAGCAGATCCTGCCGCCCCCGGCCCCGCCCCGGGTGCCCGCGCTGCTCGACGAGGCCCGGCGTCGCCGCCGTCGGGACCGCGCCGCCGACCGGCGACGGTACGCGCTGACCACGTTGGCCGCTGCCGGGTTGGCGCTGTTGGTGGGGGTGGGCACCGCGGTGGCGCTGCCCCGGCCGGTCAGCCCCTCCCGGCCCCCCGGTGCGCAGGGCGGCACCCCGGCCCCGCAGGTGTCGATGGTCGCCATGCGACCGGTGGCCGCCGCCGGGCCGGTGCACGCCGAGATCGGGCTCATCGGCACCAAGTGGGGCACCGAGGTGACCATGCGCTGCGGGTACGACGCGCGGACGAGCTACGGCAAGGCGTACCCGTTCCGGCTGGTGGCGCGCGGCCCGAACGGCAGCACCGAACAGGTCGGCTCCTGGTTGGCGGCCCCCGGTGACGATCTCAGTTTCACCGGTGCCACCAGGTTCACCGACGCCGAACTGGTCAGCGTGGAGCTACAAAAAGCCGACGGCACCCCCATCCTCACCTACGCCGTCCCCTAACCAACCACACCTCTGCCGCACCCGGGTCCCCCGCGATCTTGCACTTTCTGTCCTTCCATACGGGGCATGAAGGACATATCGACCGTCGAAACTGCAAGATCGCCGGGGCAGGTGGGCACGCGGGGTGGACAAGGGTGGGGTGTCAGGGGGTGGGGACGGGGGTTGGGGTTGGGGTTGGGGTTGGGGTGCGGGACTGGCGGGTGCGGCGGGAGGTGTGGACCGCGTCGGCGGTGAAGACGATCAGGGCGAGCCAGACCAGCGCGAAGCCGGCCAGGCGGGCTGGGGGCATCGGCTCGTGGAAGATCAGCACACCGCAGCCGAGCTGAAGGATCGGCGCCAGATACTGGATCATGCCGAGGCTGCTCAGGGGCAGGCGGTTGGCCGCCCCGGCGAACAGCAGCAGCGGAATCGCCGTGGCCGCGCCGGCCAGCACCAGCAACGCGGTGTGCCCGGCCGAGACATGCCCGAAGGTCAGGTCGGCCCGCGCCGTCAGCCAGCCGAGGTAGCCCAGGGCCGGCAGGGCCAGCACCGCCGACTCGACGAAGAGCCCCTCCGCGGCTGGCAGTCCGAGCCGCTTCTTGACCAGGCCGTACCCGGCGAAGCTGAACGCCAGGGTCAACGCCAGCCAGGGCAGCCGGCCGTAGTCCACGGTGAGCACCGCGACCGCCGACGCGCCGATGCCCAGCGCCACCCACTGCGCCGACCGGAGCCGCTCCCGCAACACCGTCACCCCGAGCAGCACCACGACCAGCGGGTTGATGAAGTAGCCCAGCGCGGTCTCCACCACCCGGTCGGAGTTGACCCCGTAGATATAGGTGCCCCAGTTGACCGCGATCAGCGCGGCGGCCGCGACGATCCCGGCCACCGCCCAGGGGCGGCGCAGCAGCGCACGGAGGAAGCCGATGTTGCGCAGCGCCGCCAGCAGCAGGGCCACGAAGACCACCGACCAGACGATCCGGTGAGCCAGGATCTCCAGCGGGCCGGCGGGTCGCAGCAGCTTGAGGTAGAGCGGAAAGAAACCCCAGAGCAGGTACGCGCCGAGGCCGTAGAGGTATCCCAGGCGGAGTGGTGTCACGCGTCTACCGTAAGGGGCGTACCGCCGCTTTGTTCCTTTCCGGTGATCGGTGTCACCGGGGGGCGCCGATCGAGCTGCATCCACCGTTGCGGCACGTCCAGCGGCGTGAAACCCACCCGCGCGTACACCTCATGCGCGTCGTTGGTGCAGAGCAGGATCCGGCGTACGCCCAGCTCGGCCAGGTGGTCGCGGACCCCGGTGACCAACCATCCGCCCAACCCGCGACCCCGGGCCGCGCGGTCGACGTACACGTCGCAGAGCCAGGCGAAGGTGGCACCGTCCGTGACCACCCGGGCCACCGCCACCTGGCGACCGTCCTCCGGCCGGTAGATGCCGAACGGCACTGAGCCGGCGAACGCCCGTGCGGTGACCTCCGGGTCTCGTCCGAGCGCCCAGTACGCGTCGGTGGACAACCAGTGGTGCACCAGGTCCAGATCGATGCGCGCGGGATCGCTGCTGAGTAGGTGACCGTTGCTGTGGGTTACCGAGAGCATGCCGCGACGCTAACCGTCGAGACGGGCACCCCGGCCGGCCAATTCCCGGAATCTGGTCATCGGCCCGCCCGACCGAGGTCGGAGCGTCGGGCGGGCCGGGTCCAGTGCTGGCTGCTCGCCGGTCAGTCCCGGTCGAGGACGGCGCCGAGGATCCAGGTCACGATGCTCACGAAGAGAGCACCGAGCACGGCCGCCGGCCAGAAACCGTCCACCGAGAACGGCAGCCCGGCCTGGTCGGCGATCCAGCTGGTGAGCAGGAACAGCAGTCCGTTCACCACCAGTGCGATGAGGCCCAGGGTCAGTAGATAGAAGCCACAGCCGACGGTCTTGATGATCGGCTGGAGCACCGCGTTGACCACACCGAAGATCACCGCTACCAGGAGCAGCGTGGTCACCGTCTCGGTGGCGGAGTTCGAATCCAGGGTGATGCCCGGGATGAGGAGTGTGGCCAGCCAGAAAGCCAGAGCTGTGCTGGCCAGCCGAATCAGCAGACCTTTCAGAAAACCCATGGCGGGGATCGTGCCACGGACCGCCCACCGGCGTAACCCGCAGCTGACCATCGTGGTGGATCAGCCGCGGGCCGGCGACCCGATCAGTTGCGCCTCGATCGGGGTGGGGGAGAGCAGTGCCCAGCGCAGCGCCCGCCGGTTGACCACGGCCACCATGTCGTCGCGGATCCGGGTCAGCCACTCGGCCGAGCCGCCCAGACCCAGCGCGGCTCCGGCCAACGTGGCCTCGGCGGCCTTCAGCGGCTGGAGCAACGCCAGGTCGGCCCGGCTCAACGCGTCCACGTCGGCGGGGGTCAGCTCGTCCCGGACCACCAGAGTCGCCCGCCACGGCGGCCCCGGCGCGGCGTCGGCCGCCACCGGCCCGGCGTCCACGATCAGCAGCAACGGACGCAGCGCGGTGCCCACCCCGTCAGCTACCGGCCGACCGGGTGGGAGCAACGGGATCGTGCCGCCCGGCGCGCCGACCCCCCGAACGAACGGTTCCCAGGCGCGCGGCCGCGCGGTCTGCACCACCACCAGGGCGCCGAGTGCCAGGGCGCGCAGGGCCACCAGTTGGGCCGCGCGGACGCCGCCGACCAGCAGCACCCGGGTGCTCGCCGGCCGGAACAGTCGTACGGTGACGGCTCCGCCGTGCCGATTGGTGCCGACCATCAATCCCGCGTCGCCCAGGGACAACTCCCAGTCGTCCGCCGCCGGGGCGGGTGCCACCGGCCGGGGCTGCGCGCCGGACGCGGTCAGCGCCAACGGCAGCGTGGCGGCCAGCCCGCCCAGGTGGGCGCCGTCGAGCCGCCGCAGCTTTCCGCCCAGGTCGGTCACCAGGCGGATCAGCGCCTCGGTGGCCGTGGCCAACTCGGTCGCCGTCCCGGCGGCCAGGCGTACGGTCAGCTCGGTCGGCACTGCGGTGACGCCGGTGCTCGCCGACGGGCCCGACGACATCGACAGCGCGGTCGGGCCGGTCGACAGGGACACCGTCGTCGCGGTCGCCGGCAGCGCGAGCAGCCGAGGCACCAGTCGACGTCCGGCCGCACCGCCCGGCTCGGGCCACCGGATCAGGTGGAAGGTGGCCTGCGACAGGGTGCCGGACCGGATCGCCGGCCAGGACTCCCTCATCGGCGCGCCGTCGTGGTGGGCCAACTCGCCCAGCACGCGCAGCGCCGCGGGCACCCCCAGTGGCCGTGCGGTCAACGACCCGAGCCGACGGACGATCCGGCGTACCGTCCCGGCGAGTGCGCGGCGCAGGTCCTCCTCGGACCAGCCGTCCACCCGCAGCACCCGGACCGCCACCACCGCCCGTTCCCGCCCGGCGAGCCGCCCGTCGGTGAGCTGCCGGTACGACGTGCCGACGGTGCCACCCGCGCCCGGCACCGGAGCCGGTGCCCCGGCGAGCAGCAGTTGAACCAGCAGCGGGGGCATGTCGGGCCCGGCCGGGGGCAGCAACGCGGCCGGTGCCGGAATCGCCTGGGACCCGTCGCCGAGCAGGTCGCCAGGGTCGCCGAGCTCCAGCAGCGCCACCATCCCCCCGATGTCCTCCAGCACGGCCGCCGGCCCGTCGGTCAGCTCGGTCGAGCGGACGACGGTGCCCGGGGCGACCAGGTCGAGCAGTTCTCCCGCTCCGGCCGGCCCGGTCAGCGCCCGCCGGCGGGTGAGGTGCCCGATGGCGGTGCCCAGCCACGCGAAGAGCCAACGGCCCCGAACCGGCACCCAGGCGACCGTCACCAGCAGCACCGCCAGCAGTACGGCCGCGACGACGACCGGCGCGGGTCGGCCGAGGGCGACGAGGACGAGTGCCGCCGCGACCTGGGCGGCGACGAGTTGACCGGCTCGCACTCCGGCGCCCGCGCGCCGGGCGAGTGCGAGCCAGTGGTGCACGGACGGCTGGGGGTGAGGGGTGCGCTGATCGCCCGGCCCGAGGACGCGCTCGGTGGGTCGGCCCGGCCCGATCGCCCGTGGGGCACCTGCCCCGGACCCGACCGGGGTCGCCGGATGCGGACCTCCGGTGGTGATCGCCGGCACCGTGCCTCCTTGACCAGTGGGACCTGTCGGGCGGCCGGCCGTCCTCCGACGGCCCGTCACACGCCGCGACGTGGCTGCGGCACATCGTAAGCGACCGATGGCTGCCTCGGTTGTCCACAGGAGAACCGCGCGGGGTAGCAGAACCGCTACGAGGTCGCTACCGTCAGCCACGAAGTCCTTCGCTGACCCGTGTCTCAGTGCTGGACGACGGGCCAAGCGACGACGCGTCCACCCGGGGTGGGCGCGTCGACAGCCAGGTGCGATCGGAGAGACGAGGTGACGTTCGGGTGTCTCAGACCAAGGCGGAAGCCGCGGTGATGCAACAGACCGCCGCGAAGTTCGAGCAGGTGGACCAGTCGTTGCAGTCCATGCTGACCGGCCTGCTGGCCGAGCTGGAGGTGTTGCAGCAAGCCTGGCGTGGCGCCGGTGGCCGGTCGTTCGAGCAGGTCAAGCAGCAGTGGTCACAGGACCAGGCGGCGCTGCACCGGGCGCTGCGGGAGACCGCCGGTGCGATCCGCACCGCCGGTCGGCAGTACGACGTGTCCGACGACGAGGCGGCCAGCCGGGTGGCCGGCACCAACCGCGGCGGCATCCAGCTGCCGCTCTGATCCCGCTGGGGAGGGAATCCGATGGACCATGGTGTGCTGGTCGTCAACTTCGCCGCGCTGCAACAGGCCGGCGCGGACATTCAAAAGGCGTTGAACACCCTCGACACGCAACTCGGCCAACTCGAACGGGACGCCGCGCCGCTGGTGGCGAGCTGGACCGGCGAGGCCCGGCAGGCCTACGAGCAGCGGCAGGCGCGGTGGCGCTCGGCCTCGCAGGACCTCCAGGGGATGCTGCGTGACATCAGGCTGGCGGTGAACGACTCCGCCACCGACTACCTGGACACCGAAAAGAAGAACACCGGGCTGTTCCAGTGAGCGATGTGGGCCGGGAGCGCTGACCGTGTCCGGGTCAGCGCCCCGGCCGCAGCCGATCCGAGGTCGGTGCCATGGGCGGGCGAGGTCAGCTCTGGTCGGCCGGGCGCCAGCGTCGGCGGGCACCACGGGGCACCACCAGGGCGAGCAGCACGAGGGTGACCGCCGTCATGCCGACCACCGCACCGACGAGCAGGGCTCGGTTCCGCGCGGTGTCCCGGCGGGCCTGGCGGGCGAGCTGCGCCGGGTCGGCCCGGTCGTCGGCGAGCGCGGCGGCCGGCTGCGAACCGCCGGCACGGCCGCCGCTGGTCTCGGTGACCGCCCGATAGGGGTTCAGCACGCCGGCGCCGTACCCGCCGCCGTGGCCCGAGCCCGGAGCCGGATCGGCGGTGGCGATGATCCGTTCCGCCACCTGGGCGGCGGTCAGCTCGGGCCGGTACTCCCGCAGCAACGCGGCGGTGGCGGCCACGAAGGGCGCCGCGTAACTGGTGCCCTCGACCCGATGATGGCCCGCACCGGGTGCGGCGGTCAGCACCTCGCTGCCCGGGGCGACCAGGTCGACGTACGGGCCGGTCTGCGAGAAGGTCGCCCGCCCACCGTCCGCCCCGATCGCCCCCACACCGAGCACGCCGTCGTAACCGGCGGGGAACGGTCGGGGGTCGCCGCTGTCGTGCAGGTTGCCGGCGGCGGCCACCAGCACCACGTCCCGGTCGACCGCGTACCGCACGGCGGAACGGACTTCCGGGTCGTCGGCGTACAACACCACCGACAGGTTCACCACGTCGGCGTCGTGGTCGACGGCCCACCGGATGGCCCGGGCGAACTCGGCGGCGCTGACCGTACGCCCCGACTCCCGCCCCTGCACCACCTGCTGCTCACTCACCCGCACCGGCAGGATCCGGGCGCCCGGCGCGAGGCCACGGAAGGCGACGTCGCGGCGGGGCGCCGCCGCGATGATGCTCGCCACACCGGTGCCGTGTCCGGCGCAGTCCCGACCACCGTCCCCGCCGAGGTCGAGCAGGTCCGTGCCGGCCAGCACCCGTCCAGCCAGCTGCGGATGCACCCGGTCGACCCCGGAGTCGACCACCGCGACAGTCACCCCGAGGCCGGTGGCCAGGGGCGCGAGCCGTGCGGGGTCGTACCGCCGCTGTGGCCAGGGCTCGGCCGCGACCGGCCGGACGGGGGCGAGTGGGGTCGCGCAGGCTGGTGCCGCCCGGAGCCCGGCGGTGGCGGCGTCGGTCGGCAGGGCCGGTACGGTCAACAGGCTGACGGCCAGACCCGCGAGGACCGGGCGCGTGATCGATCGGGACATCGACACCCTCCGTATCGTGTCGGCT
Source organism: Micromonospora sp. NPDC050276 (assembly GCF_044459545.1). Classification (NCBI taxonomy): domain Bacteria; kingdom Bacillati; phylum Actinomycetota; class Actinomycetes; order Micromonosporales; family Micromonosporaceae; genus Micromonospora; species Micromonospora sp. NPDC050276. The sequence continues at coordinate 139,469 of NZ_JBITJA010000010.1, forward strand.
CCGGGACGCGATGTTATCGCCTCGTCCGGGCCCCGACAGACCGCCGCCGGCCAGCCATTGTGATCTTGGTACCACCTTGTAGGTTGTACGCGATACCTGTGGCCTGTTCTCGGAAGGGGAGGTGGCCGTGACCGAATGGGAGCCGGCCACGGAGGCCGAGGTGGCGATGCGCGACGCGCTACGCGCCAACGACCAGGAGCTCTACTTCCGGCTCCTGTCCCGCACCGATGTGTTGTTGCCGGTCTCCGCGCCGACGCAGCCCGGCCAGCCACCCGCCGGATGGGGCACCTGGACCACCGGCGGCCGGACCCACGTCCTGGCCTTCACCTCCGCCGCCTCGCTGCGCGCCTGCCTCGGCGACCACGCCGGCAGCAACCGACGCATCCCGTTCGCCGATCTCGCGGCCAGTTGGCCCGACCACGAGTGGTGGCTCGCCGTCAACCCGGGTCTGCCGGTCGAGGGTTACCTGCCGGCCTGGTTCGTGTCTCAGCTGTCCCGAGGTGACGTGCGGCTGCCGGGCCGTGCCATGGGCGCCCGGGCGCGGCTGGAGCGGGTTGAGACGTTGGCCCGTACCCGGCCGGGCATGCCACACCGGGACGCCGCGCCGGCCGCTGGATCGCCCCCGGCCACGGGAGCGGCCCCGTCTGGGCCCGAGAACGCTCCGCTCGCACCCGGGCGGCCCACCCGCGGTGGGCTGCCCCGGGTGGGTGTCCCCACGGGCCCGGCACCGCGGCCATCCGTCCCCGGTGAGCCGTCGCGCCGATCCGGCGAGGAGAGCCTGCCCGCCGCCGGCCAACGGCACCCGACCGAGCCGCCTCGGCCGGCGTCGGGCACCGACGCCCTGCCCCGCACCGGCCGGCCGTCCCGGTTCACTCCGTTAGGGTCCACCGGCCCTGCCACCGATCCGCCAGGGCCGAGCGCGGGCTGGCCGGCACCGAGCCGACCCGGCGACGTCGACGCCCCCGCCGCCGGCAACGGCAACGCCGGTCCCCAGGCGGCCCCTCGGCGCTCCTTCTTCGACCCCAGCCCCGCCCGTGACCGGGCGTCCGACCCGGCCGCGAGCGGGGGGCGCTCCGGTGATCGCGCGGCCCCGCCGACCCGGTTCGGGCGAGGCAGCCAGCCGTTCCCTCGGCGTCGCCCGGCCGACGCACCGGCCGACGAGACTGCGACGCGCGCCTTTCCGATGGCCGATCCCGAAGCCACCCGGCCGCTGCGTCGGCCGACGGGTGGTCTTGGTGCGCCCCGTGGCGCAGGCGCGCCGTCATCCGGCGAGGAAATCACCCAGCCACTGCCTCCGCGCCGGCACAATCCGCTGGCCGAGGAGCCCACCCGTGCGTTCCGGATGACCAGTGAGCCTCCGGTGGTCGGGGCGCCCGGGCGGTCCGGCCCGTCGGCGGAGGAGACCCAGGCGATCCCCCAGGACCGGCCGGGCCGGTTCGGGCCGGTGGAGGAGCTGCCGGTGTCCGTCGCGGAACCGGTCTCCGGTCCGCCCGCGCCCCGCCGTGGCTTCACGCCCATCGTCATCGAGGGCACCATCATCGAGTCCCGCGATCTCACCGACCCGGTCGAGAGCAGCGGGCCGGTCGACGCGGCGCGCCGGCCCAGCCCCGCCGAGGCCGCCCCGCCGTCGTTCGGCCCGTCGTCCTCAGGTCCGGGCCTGTTTGGTCCGTCGTCCTTCAGCCCCAGTCCTGCCGGTCCCACGTCGTTCAGCCCCGCTCAGCCCGCCCCGAGCCCGTCGATCCCGCACCCCACGGCTCCCACCGAGGCCGGCCACGCTGGCCTGGGCGAGGTGGCTGCCGACACTCGCGCCGACGCCCCGGTGGGTGGCGACCGTGTCGACAGCGGTTCGTCGCTCGGCGGGACCGGCGCGGACCGGGCCGACAGCGAGGTCAGCGGCGGGAGCGTGATCGCGGGCGACGAACAGCGCCCGCCGGCCGGCGAACCGGCGCCGGTCGAGTTCGAGCCGGCCAACACGGTCGAGGAGGACCTGCTCGGTGCCGCCAGCTCTGGCAGCACCGACACGTTCCTGTCCACTTTGCTGCTGGCCCGGGTGCTGCTGCCGGCGGCACCGGAGTCGGTGCGGGGTAGCCGCCCGGGTGAACCCGGCTTCGTCTGGCGTACGGGGCAGCTCGACGGCGAGACGTACGTGGTGGTCTACACGTCGCCGGAGCGCCTCGCCGACCATGTCGAAGGCGACGTCGACACGGTTCGGGTGAAGTTCGCCCAGCTGATCCGACGCTGGCCGGACGAGGACTGGTCCTTCGCCGTCAACCCGGGCACCCCGGTCGGTGCCAAGTTGCCCGGCGAGCAGATCGTCGCGTTGGCCAACTGGGCCGCCGAGGTGGGGCTCGGGGACGACCTGGAGGTGGACCAGGAGGAGGCGCCGGCCGTGGCGGAGCCCACCGCCCGCCCCCGGTACGCTCCCGCGGCGGTCGACCCGACCCGGCCGACGGTCATGCAGAAGGCGATCGCGCCCAGCCAGCTCGCGTACTACCTGGATCGCGGGTACGACCGGGTTTCCGGGTTCGTGCACCGGGCCGGTGAGCTGTCGCACCTGACCACGCCGGCTCAGCTGCACGACGCGCTCGGCCTCAGCTACCCCGGCTCACCGTTCGCCCCCGACGCCGAGGAGATCTACGTGCTGCGCTGGCCGGCGCACCGGCCGAGCCTCTATCGGATCCCGTACGGCGGTCAGAACGAGCCGGCGATGCGCGCCATGGAGGGCTGGGTCATCGAACGCCCGCCGTTCCGGGGCAACGGCTTCGCCCCGGGCGAGAGCAGCGACGTGGTGGCCGAGTTCAAAGTGGACAGCGCCCGCCTGCCGCACGGCGCCCAACTCTGGCGGATCGGCGCGGACGGCACCGAGCGGGTGGTCGCGGAACTGGACACCGATGAGGTCGTCTGGCGACGGGTCGGTGAGGCGTGATGCGCGACGGTTACGTGGCCCGTTGGCAGGGCCGGGAATACCAGGCCAGCCCGGACGGCGACAACATCCGCCTCTACCAGCCCGAGCCGGGCGAGGGCTTCGAGGAGGTCCGCGCGGGCCGTTACGTCCGGGTGCTGCCGGCGACCGAGATCGAGGATCTGGCGTACGTGCGGACGACCTGCACCTGGCAGGGGCAGCCGTTCATCGTGCTCGGCGAGCACGACGCCTGGCTGCGGGTGGAATACACCGGTGGGCGGTGGCCGGTGGCCGAGGCGATGCGGCTGGAGGTCTTCGACTTCGGTGTCTACCAGGGTTGGGCGCCGGCCGCCGAGGTCACCGATCTGCGGGAGCAGCGGGTCTGACCGGTCAGGTCTTCGCCCACCGCAGGATTTCGCCGAGCACCAGCTCCGGTGCCTCCAGATGTGGGAAGTGCCCCACCCCGTCGAGCAGTCGCCACTCGTACGGGGCGACGACGTACCGGCCGGAGCCCAGGGCGGTCCGCGGCAGGGAGGCGGTGTCCAGGGCGCCGTGCAGCTGCAGGGTCGGGGTGGCCAGCGGCTTCTGCATCAGGCGGACGAACCGGTAGCCGTGCAGCCGCAACAGCGACCGGAACGCCCAGCGGTAACCCTCCAGCGCGCAGAAGGCCGCCTGCGGGATGCACATCGCTTCCCGGCACCGCTCGGCGTACGCCTCGAAGTCCGGCCCGGCCACCCACTGTGGGCCGCCCCAGTGGCGCATGATCTCGCCGACAGCCGCCGCGCCGCCGCGGGTCAGCACGTGCTCGTACCGGGGTAGTTGGAACTTCAACGCCGGAGTGGAGGCGGTGAACTGCCCGCGCGGGTCGGCGAAGATGGCGGCGCGCAGTCGCAGCGGGTGCGGTGCCCCCAGCACCACGAGTCGGCGTACCAGGGATGGGTGGAACGAGGCCACCGTCCAGGCCACCATGCCGCCGAGGCCGCTGCCGACGATGGTCGCTGATCGTTCCCCAAGTGCGCGGATCAACCCGGCGATGTCGGCGGCGAGGGTGTAGCCGTCGTACCCCCGGGGTGGTTTGTCGCTGGCGCCGTAACCGCGCAGGTCGACGGCGACCGCCCGGAAGCCGGCGTCGGCGACCGCCGGCAACATCTGGTGCCAGGCCCACCAGTGCTCGGGGAAGCCGTGCAGGAAGAGCACCATCGGCCCGGTGCCGGCCTCGACCACGTGGAACCGGCTGCCGTTGGCGCCGACGAAACGGTGCGTCCACGGCCCCTCGGTGAGGACACAGGACTCGTCGACGGCTCCGCCGCGCTGGTCGGTCATGGCAGACAGCCTAGGACCCGGTGGCCGCCGATGACCCCGGTGGTCGTGTTGAACAGGGGAAAGCCCCGGGTTGCCCCGGACCGGGACCAGGGGAGCTGGCGCGACAAAGGGCGACGCCCGGGCAGATGACCTGCCCGGGCGTCGCTGGTTGGTGCGGGATCAGTGGTCAGCTGATCCGGATCTTCATCGAGGTGCCGTCCTGCTCCAGAACCCTGATCTTGACACCGGTCGCGGGGAGCTTGACGCCGTGGTTCGGCAGCTCCTCGTAGAAGTACTTCTGGGTGTCGTCGAACAGCGGCTCAGCGGCCTGGCCACGGATGTACTGCGGCTGGCTGTTGAGGTGCAGGGTGAACGAGTCGGCCTTCTTCAGGCTGAACGGTGCGTCGTACACCTGGATGCGGGCCCGCCACGGAGCCCCGGTGAGGTTGTAGATCGGGCGCGGGTGCGCGTCGATGTACAGGTTGCGACCCTCACCCGGGTGACCACCCGGGTTGGACTCCGACGCCGGGGCGGTGTTGTTGTCCGACCAGCGGGTGTTCCAGTACGAGATGAGCAGGCCCTCCTGGTACGCGTAGTGGTCCACCCAGTCCGGGCGGGTGTTCGCGTAGCCGAAGAAGTACGGGCCGGTCTTCAGGTACTTGTCGTACGAGACGTACGACCGGTTGCCGGCGATGTAGTAGTTGTCGAACAGCCGGGTGTAGGTCGCCCCGACCACCTGGAACTTGTCCAGAACCCAGCCGGCGTCGGTCTCGGCGCCGTCGCTGAACACGGTCTGGCCGTCGGCGGTCACGGTGATCGCGTCACCGAAGAAGCCGCCCTCGGAGACCCCACCGTCGGTGACGTAGTGCAGGCGGACCTGCGCCACCTTCCCGGCAACCGAGGTCAGCGGAATGTTGATGTCCGCCCAGGAACCCTTGCTGGTGCCGGCGAGGGCCGGACGCCCCGCGCCGTCGACACCGATCGGCGTGCCGTTGACCGTGCCATCCAGGTCGGTCCAGGTCTTGCCGCCGTCCGTGGACGCCTCGAAGTAGAGGTAGTCGTATCCGGCCTCGATGCTGTACTTGCCCTTGAGCGACAGTGCCGCCGAGGACTTACCGGTGAGGTCGAACGTCCTCGTCATCTTGCTGTCGAGATCGTCCTCGTTACCGGAGAAGTACTGCTTCGAGCCCTCGAACGGCGCGCCGTAGTTGAACGTATATTCCCGCTGGGGCAACACGACCACCGCGGCCTGCGCCTTGTCGGAGTTGTACTCCTGCGGGCCGAGCTCCAGGGAGCGCTTCTGCCCCGCCACGACCACCTCGTAGTCGAGCCAACCGAGCTGGAGCTTGTTCCACGCGCCGAGGTCACCGCCCCGGTCGCCGATGCCGACGTCGTTCTTCGCGCCGAGCCGGCTCTGGGCCATCAGGGTCCAGTGCTCGTTGTTGTTGTCCGCCGGTCCGTAGTCGTCCGGCAGGCCCAGGTCGTGGCCGTACTCGTGGTAGAAGACGCTGCGGCCGCCGTTTTCCGGCTGGATCGTGTAGTCGCGGATCCAGACGCCGGTGTTGCCGATCTGGGTGCCGCCGATCGGGAAGTTCGGCGGGCCGACGGGCGAGCTGTTGAACGCCGACCAGCGGTGGCTCCAGATGGCGTCCTCACCCTGCTGCGGGTCACCGTCGGCCTGGTCGCCGCCGGAGTGGACGATCTGGAAGTGGTCGATGTAACCGTCCGACTCGTTGAAGTCGCCGTCACCGTCGTAGTCGAAGCGGTCCCACTGGTCGAAGGACTTCATCTCGGCGGCGATCTGCGCGTCCGTCCGGCCCTTGGCCTTCTGGTCGGCGACCCACTGGTTGGCGGCGTCGGCGATCAAATTCCAGGTGTTCGGGCAGACGCTGTCCGCGCAGACGGCCCGGTCATCCTGCGGGTCCGGCTCCTGGCCGGGCTCCGGGTCCGGGATCGGGTCGTCGGAGCGACCGTAGCGGGCCTCGTTGTACCGGACCTTGACCCAGTCGGTCACCTCACCGTCGACGGTGTAGCGACCCGACGACTGCGCCTCGTAGTACTGCTTGAGCGACTCGTCGCCCGGGTTGGTGCCGAAGTACAGCTGGCGGAAGTGCTCCGGGCTGAAGTCCGGCTGCCAGATGGTGGAGTTGTCCACGGCCCGGTTGGGCTCGGGGATCTTGTTGTGCAGCGGCCCCTCGAACGTCGCCGGCCCGGCGATGTCCGGGTTCAGGTCCTTGTCCGGGTAGGACGGGTGCCGCTCGTCACCGAACTCGGCCAGGATCACGAAGATCTTGTCGGTCCGCTCACGCTTGAGCTCGACGTACTGATCCTTGGTCTTGGTCGCGCCGGCGGCGGCGCGGGCGTTAGCGCCTGCTCCGCCTGCCTTGCCGACCTCGCCAACCTTGACAACCGTGCTTCCGTTGCGCTCGATCGGCTTGCTACGCCCACTCAGCACGTCGCTGAGCCCCTGCTCGCGCATTGCACGGCGCTTGTCCTCGAGCTTGTCGGGGAGCTCATCCTTCAGTGCCTGTGGTTCGGCAGCGGCCGGTGCTGCTGCCGGCAGTTTGGGCTGAGGCGCCGCCGAGGCGGACGGGCCGAAAGCCAGGCCTGTCGCCGTCAGTGAGAGCCCGAGCAGACCCACTGCGACTTTGCGCACGTGGTACCTCCGGTGTGGGGGAACCGGCCCAACGGGGGTACGGGCCGGTGGGAGATCGATCCCACTAGTGGGACCAATGGTGAACATAGACACTGCCGGGACGGGTGGGAAGATGAATGCGTCGATTTGTTGCAAGATTTTGTTGGGAATGCTTTTCACCGTCACACACCTGCGCTTCATCAGCGACGCTGGCCAGCGTCGACGGGTGGGGCGCGGGGTTTGTAACGACAGGTGTCGACCAATTGGATCGACCTACGGCAGTGGGGCCGGTGGCGTCTCCGCCACCGGCCCCACCTCAGTTGTTGATCTGCGAAACCGTTACTTCTTCGCTGGGGTCACGTAGATCATGGCGGACGAGTTGTCCGCGGCCGCCTTCTTGATGGTGAGCGAGACGCCGTAGTTCACGCCCTGGTCACCGGGGTTGCCGGTGCCCAGCACGATCGCGCCACCGCCCAGGGTCACGCCGTAGTACTCCGGCGCGGGGCTGCCGTCCGGGTGGGTGACCCGGGTGGTGTACGGCGCGTTGTCACGCGACGGCAGCACCACCGACGCGTCGTTGTCCCGGGCGTAGGCGGCACCATCGCGCATTTCGATGCCCGGGTACCAGCCCTTGGCGTCGGTGAACGCCTTCACCGGCGCCTGACCCTTGAACTTCGTGCAGTACGCGCTGTACGGCTCGTCCGCCGCCTCCAGGCACTCGGTGAACGGGTACGTCCGCTGCAGCGAGAAGGCCGCGTTGGACGACTGCGGACGGCTGGGCAGGTTGTCCGTCACCGACGGGTCCTTCACAGCCGCCTCGCCCGTGCGCCGGTACGGGTCGAAGTGCGAGTCGACGATGAGCAACCCGCCCTTCGCGCCGTAGCTGGGCAGCGCGGTCATCTGCCCGGTGACGTGGTTGACGTCGCCGAGCGCGGTGTCCCGGTACCAGACCAGCATGCCCGGCGCGTTGTAGGAGATCCGGTCGACCTTCCACGCCTCGTGCGAGTAGATGGTGTCGTAGGCGTACTGGAGGCCCTTGTCGAAGCCGTCGAAGTTGCGCCACTCCGCCAGGTAGTACTGGGCGTGCACCTCGGTGCCGCTGGAGACCTTCCAGCCGCCGCCGGTGGTGTCGACGAAGGTGCCGCCGGTGGCCGTCCAGCCGTTGGCGCCGCCCTCCACGTCGTCACTCCAGGTGGTGGCGCCGCCGCCGGTGACCGAGAAGTCGTCGACGAACCAGTTGCGCTCCTCGAACGCCTCGTCGGTGGCCAGGCGCAGCCGCACCTGCACGGTCGTCCCGGCGTACGCCGACAGGTCGACGTAGTCGTGCCGCCAGCCGTCGGTGCTGCCGGTCAGGCCGTACTTCTTGCCGCCGAAGTCGCTCATCCGGCCGTTCGGGTCGGCGTAGCCGTCCGGCGTGGTGACCGCCGTGCCGCCCTCGTCGTACACCTTCTGCTCGGTCCAGGTCGTACCGCCGTCGGTGGAGAGCTCGACGAAGCCGTAGTCCCAGTCCTCCTCGATGATGTAGTTGTTCCACATCCAGAACTTCGAGTCGGCGGCCGCCGGCACGTCGACCGAGCGGCTCAGCTTGACGTCGGCCCACTCCTGGTCGTTGTTGCTGTGCCACATCTTCGTGCCGCTGTGCGGCGTGGCCAGCGTCGTCACCTTGTCCGGCAGGTCGACCTTGATGCCGTCCTCGGAGTCGATCGGGGTACGCGACGTCTGGCCGAGCTTCACCTCCCGGGGGTTCGACCCGGGGCGGATGGTCAGCGGGTCGGCCCAACCGAGCACCCACTTGTCCCAGATGCCCATGTGCGTCGGCAGCGCCTGGAAGATCTCACCGGAGTGCGAACCCGAGGCCATCAGGTCCCAGAAGTCCACGTCGGAGTCGGCGTTGCCGGACGTGTCGTAGAGGTCCGGCAGACCCAGGTCGTGGCCGAACTCGTGGGCGAATACGCCGACGCCGGCGTCCTCCGGCTGCACGATGTAGTTGGACGCCTTGAGGTTGGTGCCCGGGATCGTGTAGCCACCGGCGACCGTGGAGGAGTGCGCCCACACGGCGTACACACCCTCGGCGCCGCCGCCGCGGGACTTGCCCTGACCGGCGTGCACCAGCACGAGGTGGTCGATCACGCCGTCCGGCTCGAAGACGTTGCCGTCACCGTCGCGGTCGGCCTGGTCCTCGATGTCGTAGTCGGCCCACGGGAAGTTCGGGTCCTTCGCGACGAGAGCGTCGATCGCGTCGGTCGCCAGGCGGCCCACGCCGGCCGGGTTGTCCGGGTGGCCGTTCATCGACTGCTCACGGCCGGGCACCCAGGCGCCGGTCTCGTCCTGGAAGCAGCGGTTGGCCGCGTACCAGCCCTCCGAGTGCGGCACGGTGATCCACGGGCTCGCCTGCCCGTCCACCGTGTACGCGTTCTTGGACATCTCCAGGTACATGTTGTGCATGGTGCGACCGGACAGGTCGATGCCCTTCTTGCCGTCCGGGCCCTTCAGGTCGGTGCGGACCCGCTCGGTGATGCCCTTCTTGCTGTAGAGCATCTTGTTGTAGTGCGACGGCGAGAAGTCCGGCACCCACATCGAGTTGTTGTCCTCGTGCGGCAGTCGCGCCGGGTCCGGGATCTTGTTGTGCTTCGGGCCGTTCTGGACGGTGCCGGGGACGCAGGTGCGGTCCTCGAACACGGTCTTGGGGACCATGACGCCGGTGAAGTCGTCGTTGGCCTTGTCGTTGAACTCCACCAGCAGCGTCAGCAGCTTCGCCGTCTGGGTGGTCGGCGCCTTCTTGAACTTGCGGGGGTTCTGGCCCGTCCGCAGCGACTTGGCCTCGTCCTTGGCGAGCTGCCGAGCCGCCACCGGGTTGCCCCGGGCGTGCTTGCGGTCGAACGCACGCGCGGACTCGGCGGCAGGGGTGTAGACGCCACCCTTGCCCTTGACCTCACGGCCGCTGGTGTCCGGCTGCACCTCGGGCTCGGCGTAGTTGATGTAGTACTCGTCCGCCCCGATCACCGCCCGGGGGGTGTCGGACGAAGGCTGGGCGGCCGCGCTGCCACTCACGGTCAGTGACGTGGCCGCGAGGGCGATGACGGGTAGCGCGACGAGTAGTCGTCGGCGCGACCCCGGACGGGAGTTTCTGTTCATGCCACTCCGTTTCTCGGGCAGAAGACGTCGGCCGGATCCGGTGGCGTGGAGCTCATCGAGGCCGCCCGACGAGCGTGAAACTAAATGACGAACAACCCGCGCGGCGGGATCGTGATCGATGCGTTATCTGTTTAACCGACGTATCACATCGATGCTTCGGACGTACCTCCATCAAAGACAACGGTGGGTGACGGCCCGTCCGGACCGCCACCCACCGCTGGGGTACGCCTACCGTCAGTCCTCGTCGGACTTCGCGCCGCTCATCCCCGAGGAGATCAGGTCCATCACCGAGGAGTCCTGCAACGTGGTCACGTCGCCCAGCGACCGGTTCTCCGCCACGTCCCGCAGCAGACGGCGCATGATCTTGCCGGATCGGGTCTTCGGCAGCTCCGGCACCAGCATGATCTGCCGTGGCTTGGCGATCGGGCCGAGCGTCTTCGACACGTGGTTGCGCAGGTCGGCGATGAGCTGCTCACCCGCGTCGCCGGCGATGTCCGTGCTGCCCCGCGGAATGGCGAACGCGACGATCGCCTGACCGGTGGTCGGGTCGGTCGCACCGACGACCGCGGCCTCGGCCACCGACGGGTGCGACACCAACGCGGACTCCACCTCGGTCGTCGAGATGTTGTGCCCGGACACCAGCATCACGTCGTCCACCCGGCCGAGCAGCCAGATGTGCCCGTCGTCGTCCTTCTTGGCACCGTCGCCGGCAAAGTACATGCCCTGGAAACGCGACCAGTACGTCTCGATGAACCGGTCGTCGTCACCCCAGATGGTGCGCAGCATCGACGGCCACGGCTCGCGCAGCACCAGGTAGCCGCCGCCACCGTTCGGCACCGACTGGCCCTGGTCGTCCACCACGTCGGCCACGATGCCCGGCAGCGGCGTCATCGCCGAACCCGGCTTGGCCGCGGTCACCCCCGGCAACGGCGAGATCATGATGGCGCCCGTCTCGGTCTGCCACCAGGTGTCCACGACCGGCAGCTCGCCCCGGCCGATGTGCTGCCGGTACCAGATCCACGCCTCCGGGTTGATCGGCTCGCCCACACTGCCCAGCAGGCGCAGCGAGGACAGGTCGAAGCCGGCCGGGATGTCGTCGCCCCACTTCATCATCGTCCGGATCAGGGTGGGGGCGGTGTACAGGATGCTCACCCCGTACTTGTCGATGATCTCCCAGAACCGGCCCTTGTGCGGGGTGTCCGGGGTGCCCTCGTACATGACCTGGGTGGCGCCGTTGGAGAGCGGGCCGTACACGATGTAGGAGTGCCCGGTGACCCAGCCGATGTCGGCGGTGCACCAGTAGACGTCCGTCTCCGGCTTCAGGTCGAAGACCGCGTGCGTGGTGTACGACGCCTGGGTGAGGTAGCCACCGGTGGTGTGCAGAATGCCCTTCGGGCGGGCCGTGGTGCCGCTGGTGTAGAGGATGAACAGCGGGTGCTCCGCGTCGAACGGCTGCGCGGTGTGCTCGGCCGACGCGGTCTCCACCGTCTCGTGCCACCAGTGGTCCTTCTCCGACCACGCCACGTCCTCGCCGGTGCGGCGGACCACGAGCACGTGCTCCACCGACGGGCAGCTCGCCACCGCCTCGTCCACGGTGGGCTTCAACGCCGACGGCTTGCCCCGCCGGTACCCACCGTCCGCGGTGATCACCACCTTGGCGCTGGCGTCCTGGATCCGGTTGCTCAGCGAGTCCGCGGAGAAGCCACCGAAGACCACGCTGTGCGCGGCGCCGATCCGGGCGCACGCCAGCATCGCCACCGCCGCCTCCGGGATCATCGGCAGATAGATGGCCACCCGGTCGCCGGCGGTCACGCCCAGCTCGGTGAGCGCGTTCGCCGCCCGGCAGGTCAGCTCGTGCAGATCCGCGTACGTGATGGTGCGGGTGTCGCCCGGCTCGCCCTCCCAGTGGATCGCCACCTTGTCGCCCCGGCCCGCCTCGACGTGCCGGTCCAGGCAGTTGTACGCGACGTTGAGCTGCCCGCCCACGAACCACTTCGCGAACGGCGGGTTCGACCAGTCGAGTACCTCGTCCCACTTCTTCGACCAGGCCAGACGGTCGGCCTGCTTCGCCCAGAACGCGAGCCGGTCGGCCTCAGCCTCGGCGTACGCGTCGATGGTGACGTTGGCGTGCGCGGCGAGCTCGGCCGGCGGGGGGAACTGGCGCGTCTCGTTCAGCAGATTGGCCAATGCCTCGCTCATGCCGTGACTCCTCATCCTCGGGGTGACCTGCGTCTCGATGGCACGAGGGTAGTCGCGGGGCCCTCGACCGGCCACGGCTGCCCACTCCGTCGCGCCGAGTGGCCCTCGCCGCGCGCCCGACGGCCCGTCCCGCCCGCGGTCGCCGCGCAGCGCGCCTTGATCGACACGGGTTCATTGAAGTTGGGGTGTCCGCGTGGCCTGGACACCCCGACTTCAAGAAATCCGTGTTGACCTTGCCCGTGCCGCGTCAAGTCGGGTGGTCCGGGTCGCGTTGCGGGCGGGTGCGACCCGCCCCGCCTCGTCGGGTCGTTAGCGTGGCGGGGTGACCACCGACCCGCTCGCGCCCCTGCTCGCGCTCGCCGACATCGCCGCCGCCGTCGAGCAGGCCCGCGAGCGGTTCGACCAGGCGCTCGGGCACCGGGCGCTGCGCCGGCACGGTGGACAGGTCGCCGCCGAGGTCAGCCTGCGCTCCGCGGTGGCCAGCGCGGCCCTCGAGGGGGCGGTGCACGAGCGCGAGGCGGTCCGGGCCGGCACGGTCACCGACCCGGTGCTGCAGGGGGCGTTGCGGGTCGCCGGGGCGCTGCCCGGCCTGAGCGAGCTGTGGCCGAAGGCGCCCCGCCAGGCGCTCGCGAAGCTGCACGTGCTCGCCGCCCGGGATCTGGTGCCGGAAGCCGAGCTGGGCCGCCCGGTGGCCGACCCCGTGGTCGCCACTCGACTGGACGGGCTGGCCGGCCTCGTCGCCGGCGGCACGAAGGTCTCCCCGTTGGTGCTCGCCGCCGTCGTCCACGGGGAGTTGCTGAACCTGCGACCGTTCGCCGGGCCGTCCGGCGTGGTGGCCCGGGGTGCCGCCCGGCTGGTGCTGCTCGCCAGTGGCCTGGACCCGCGTGGCCTGCTCGCCGTCGACGTCGGGCACCGCGAACGCGAGCCCGAGTACGTCGGCTCGGCCGGCGCCTTCGCCACCGGCACCCCGGACGGGCTGCGCTCCTGGCTCCGCCACTACATGGCCGCCGTCGAGGTCGGTGCCGACCAGCTCACCGCCATCGGCGACGAAATCCTCGCCGCCACCTGACCCCGCCAGCTACCCGGGAGCAGCGGCCCGTCCTCGCGACGTCGATCATGGAGGTGTGGTGCCCCGCGAAGGGTGCCAATCGGTTCAAGACGCCCACCACAACTCCATGATCAACCTGGTTTGGGTGGCCGGGGGGTTAGTCCCTGTCGCTCCGCTGCGCGAAGCGGCCCTAATCGGGAGGAAGTAGGTCTACTTCCGAGTTAGGCGGTCGTGGCGGCGCGGGTGCGACGGTGCCGGCCGTACCAGGCGATGCCGATGGCCACCCCGACGCCGACGCCGAGCGCCGCCGCGGCCACCGGGACCGCGGGCCGCTCCCGCAGGCGCCGACCCAGCGGGATCGGGTGCCGGAACTCCAGCACCGGCCACGCGTTCTCCGAGGCCAACTTGCGCAGCTGCCGGTCCGGGTTCACCACGCTCGGGTGGCCGACGCACTCCAGCAGCGGACGATCGCTGTACGAGTCGGAGTAGGCGTACGAATCAGCCAGGTCGTAGTCCCGGGCGGCGGCCAACTCGGTGACCGCCTCGACCTTGCTCGGGCCGGCCGCGTAGAACTCGACCTCGCCGCTGTACCGGCCGTCCCGCACCGTCATCCGGGTGGCGATCACATCGGTCACCCCGAGCAACTCGCCGATCGGCCGGACCATCTCCTCGCCGGACGCCGACACCAGCACCACGTCCCGCCCAGCCGCCTGGTGTTCCTCGATCAGGGCGGCGGCCTCGGCGTACACATAGGGGTTGATCAGCTCGTGCAGCGTCTCCGCAACGATCTGGCGGACCTGTTCCACCTGCCAGCCCTTGCAGAGCGCAGCCAGGTAGTCCCGTGTTCGGGCCATGGTCTGCTCGTCGGTGCCGCCCAGCCGGAACATCAGCTGCGCGTACGCCGACTTGACCACGTCACGCCGGGTGATCAGCCCGTCCCGGTAGAACGGCCGACCAAACGCCAGGGCGCTCGACTTGGCGATGACGGTCTTGTCCAGATCGAAGAAAGCGGCACTTCGGCCCACGGCGCGAAAGTCTAGCCGGATGGTCTATCGTCGGCGGGTGCCCGGGGTCATGCCACCCCTCAGACCTGCGGGCTGGCAGCACCATCTCCGCTCCGCGTGATCGCACTCACACTCCGCGAGGAGATTTTCGCAGTGAGTGGAGTCGGCACCACTCGACGTGACGGGCCCGCTCAGGCAGACTTGTCCGTACGACGAGCATTCACATCCTCGAAACAGACAGACCCTCAGCGGTTGCACCCCCCGTGACCGCTGAGTGGTTCGGCTCGACCCCCCCGGAGCCGAACCTCCGACGACCCCCGTCTCCCCCCGACGGGGGTCGTCCCTTTTCCCGGGAGCGCTTCCGGCCAGCTGAAGGTCTGTCTCCCGGGGCGGCCGGTCGGGACGGCGGGCGGGAAGGCAGCGAAGCGTCAGCGAAGGTCAGCCGGACGGGTCGCGTAGTGCTCGGGCCTGTGCGGGTACCGGTGCCGAGTGCGCCACCGCCGACGCATCGGTCGGAAGGTCCGTCCGCTGTTCCCGGCCGTTCCGATTTGGTCACGCCGACGGCGACACTCCATGGACTGAGCCCTCCGGTGGAAGCTTGCTCGCGCGTACCAAAATTTGTGCCTGCGGACCACGGCGGCCGGACGGACCGAGCCGTATCCCCTCGACCCAGACCCACTCATCGTCCGGAGGGCGGTGAGTCACCAGCCGAACGCCGGTCACCCACAACGTCACCGGCCCGTCCGACGGCAGGAGGCGATCGGCCGTGTCGATCTCCAGCACCGCGCCGAGTCGTATCCGAACGTCAAACACCGCGTCTCCTCATCACCGGCGCCACGTTGCGAGGCGGCGCGCTGTCGGTCTTGCCTGGCTGGATCTGAAGGCCGGCGATCTGCACGAAGACCTCCCGCCGCGCCAGCGCCTTGCCGCTCACCGGGTTGGTGGAGTAACCGGTGAGCCACACCCAGCCGTGATACGTCGGCTTGTCGCACACCGAGGTCACCCGCAGCCACAGCGCCCGATCGCCGCCGAACTGCACCGACGCCCGACCATCGACCAGCACCAGGTCACCCGGAACGGGGACACCCGGCCGGCGCGGCGTCGGTGTGCGAAGCGCTGAGGCGGGCGGGCCATTCACGGGCCGTCGTTCGGGTCGCGGCCCCACACCAGCACCCACCCCGGGCCAGCCTCAGCAGGTCGCCGCGCGACCGGAAACCGCGCAGTCCAGGCATGACCGACGCTCGAAGTCGCGGGTCCGCTCCGGACCACGCCCGATTGCCCGGACGGCGGTGCGGGCGAGGGTGTACTTCCAGCCCGCGCCCGAGCAGGATTGGCAGTTGATCGATGCGTTCAGCCCCGTCATGCAGACAGGTTGTGGCACATACCGCCCAGCTACCCGGAAAATCCTTCCGGGGTCGCAGCCGACCGAGGGGAGACGGTGAACCGGTGCGCGGAAGAACCAACAACCTGACCATCGGCGAACGCGTCGCCTGGTACCGCTACCGACGCGGCCTGTCCCAGGAAGTCCTGGCCGGGCTCATCGGCCGGACCGCCAACTGGCTGGGCAAGATCGAAAACAACCGGATCGAGCTGGACCGGCTCTCCGTCATCAAGTCCCTCGCAGAAGTCCTGGACGTCTCCCTCGGCGACCTGCTCGGCGAACCCTCGCTGCTCGACTGGACCGGCGACAGCGGCACCGCGACCATGCCCGCACTCCGTGCCGCTCTGATGGACTACCGAGCCCTCGGCCCCTTCGGCAGCGACACGGACGCGGGGCCAACGAGCGTCGCTGTGCTCAGGATGGAGGTAGGCGCCCTCTGGGATGCCTACCAGGACTCCCGTTTCGGGTACGTGACCGGCCGCCTGCCCGAGCTGCTGCACCGCGCCCAGGCCGCCGCCGACCACCACGACGGCGACGGCCAGGACCAGGCTCGTCGGCTTCTCGGCTTGGCGTACCAACTCGCCGCTACCCAGCTCACCAAGCTTGGAGAGAACGACCTGGCATGGATCGCCGCCGACCGCGGCTTGGCCGCCGTCGGACCCACGGGTGATCCTCTCGTCACCGGCTCCCTGTTCCGCTCCGTCGGACATGCCCTGCACGCCACCGGCCGCTACACCGAAGCTGTACGCCTCACCGAAGACGCCGCCGGCTACCTTGAGCCCTACCTCAAGCACGCCACACCAGCGCTTCTCTCCGTATACGGGACGCTGTTTCTCTCCGGCTCGATGGCCGCCGCCCGATCCAACGACGCCACTACCACCCGCACCTTCCTCGCCGCCGCCGACCAGGCCGCCGGCCAACTCGGAGCCGATGCCAATCACCTCTGGACCGCGTTCGGCCCGACCAACGTCGCCATCCACCGTGTCGCCACCGCCGCCGAGCTGGGCGACCTACAAGTCGCCATCGACCTCGGCCCGCGCGTCGACACCGCCAGGCTACCGATGGAGCGTCGGGTACGGCACGCCCTCGAAGTCGCCCGCGCCTACAGCGCGTGGAACCGCCTCGACGACGCCCAGGCCGTCATCCTCGACGCCGAACAGATGGCACCCGAGCAGGTTCGGCACCACTTCCTGAGCCGCCAACTCGCCCTGACCTGGATCCGACGGCAGCGCGGCAAGCCCCCGGCCGAACTGGTCGGCTTGGCCCAGCGACTCAAGGTGCTCGACTGAACCCAGTCCATCTAGGCTGCCCTGGTGACGGCCAACGAGATGCCACCCATGGCAACCCCACGCGTCGCCGCCGGCGCCCTCTTTTTCGACGACGAAGGCCGCGTGCTCCTCGTACGCCCGAGCTATAAGAAGCACTGGGACATCCCCGGCGGTTACGTTGAACCCGGCGAGTCGCCACGTACGGCGTGTCTGCGCGAGATCGAGGAGGAGCTGAGCTTAACCACGGCGCTTGGCCCCATGCTCGTCGTTGACTGGGCGCCGGCCGAGCACGAAGGGGACAAGCTCCTCTTCATTTTCGACGCCGGAACTCTCACTACGGAGCAAGTAGAGGCCATCCACTTCGCGGATGGTGAACTCACCGAGTGGCGCTACGTGACAGCAGACGACCTTGAACATTACGGCCCGCCTCGACTCACTCGCAGACTTCGCACAGCGATCGCATCGCGCAACAGCGGCATCGCCGCCTATGCGGAGCACGGCAAGGCCCTTTAGCCCAGAATCTTTGTACGTCTTCAAAGCGGCCCGCTTCGCAGGCCGCTCGCGCCGCTGACCAGGGGCCGGCCCGATAGGCCGCCGCCCGGGGCCCGCCGCCCAGGCGCAAGCGCACCCGGCGGTTCCAGCCCCGTCGGCGGCGCGACGTACGACGAATCCCCGGCCCGCCGTGGAGAGTGGCAGTTTCGGGGCTTAACCTTACGCCTCGTCGCTTTCGCCCGGCTCGATATCCTCGGCTTGAGGCGCAGACGGTGACGATGCATTCTGCGTTGGAACGAGACCTAGAGTATGTAGCCGCCTTACCGTTTGCGCATGGGCTTCCCGACGCGCAGCGTCCACCGCTTTGCCATCTTTGGTGAATACGGTTAAACCATGCTGCGACAACTTGGTGAGGGTCTTGTCGATCCGCCTTAGAGCTGTTGTCGCGTCGTGGACGCCGTAAACCCTCGCGAATACCCGGCTCTTGTAGCTTGCCCAGTCCAAGATAGCAATCGTCGGCTCCATGACCCTGTTTCGCGAGTCTTTGTATGTAGCCGTAATCTCATAACGGTCAGGGAGCCCCTTGTCTTTGCGTTCGATGCCGCTGTCCCAATAGCTTCGCCATTCCTGCCCGGGTACCAGCATTGGTAGTACGGCGGGAATCTCCAAGTTCTCCCATTCCGTGTCTGCAAGAGACGTTCTAACTAACGGTGGCACGCTTACAACCGTTACGTCTCGGGCGGGAGTAGTGCCGACGTTCTTGATTACCAGATCCATTAGGTGTTCGCTCGCTGGGCTGGTTTCCATGTAAGCAATAACGTACGGCTGCGCCTGTTCCCTGCGCAGGTCTCTTGCTTCACGGACTTGCCAAAATGCCGCGACGCTGGCGACGATTGCAACGACTGTTGTTGTCCAGCCCGCGCCTGCTGCCCAGGTATCGGGGTTGGTCTGGCCGATCCATCGCCAGATCTCATCCATGACTTCAAGCATTGCGTCAGTATGGGTTGCGCGGCGGGTGTGTTGCGCCTCCCGCGCCGGGCTGTGACTGTCCAATACCTAAATACCGTGCCTCCGGCGGGGCACGGGCGCTCTGGGATGGTGGCCGCCAGCCCGCCCACTCCACAGTGTGGGGACGAAGGCCGACGGGCTGGCTTGGTGGCGGGCCGAGGGCAGGGGGGCCGGCGTGGGGCGGAGGATGGAGGGCGGCCCGGAGATCCTACGACTGACCTCTCGCCTGGTCTTCGTCGCCTTCTCCGAACGATGCGAGGATGGATTGCGGAGTCGTATTGGTCGCCATCGCTGCTAGATGAAGTATCGTTATTCCCAGGTTGATCGTTCCGGTCAGAACCGGCTCGATGTCTCCGTCCTCTCTTATGAGCTGGTTTACCGTCTCGAAGAATGCTGGCGAAGGGCCGCCTTCGTGCAAATGTGCGCTGAGCACCAGGGATCCGCGCTTCATTCGATATCGGCTCTCCGGCGACACGGTGGGCGGGCCTGGCCTAACAAATTCACCGGTACGTCGAAATGGAGCGAGGACGTCTCCCGAAAGGTCTACCGTTTCAAGCCGGGCGATAGCGTCCATCGGCAGCATCATGGGCGAGATCTCGTAGCCCCCCAGGTCGTTCGGCGTAAGTCGCAAAAGGCATGGCTGGCCCGCCCTAGCAGTCATCCGACTGAGGTGACTTCGGATACCAGGAAGTGTGCGGAGGCACTCCCGCACTTTATTTGCAAAGGTCGCTTGTAAGATGGCGTCAAGATGGGGCATGGCCTCGCCTATCAACGGCAGCAGTTCGAAGGCCGGATCCATTGTGGCTAGATCGTCCCTTACCTTCGCGCCCCAATTAAAATCCCTCAACAAATCATCTCGGTTGAGCCTAAAGGAAATCCTTTGGTGCAGCCCTGCTGCCCGCTCCTCTGCTCCGGGTGGATCCAGATTAACGCTGCTGATCGGCAGACCACAGTGGGTTGTGTAGTTCCGCAGCTTGTAAAGAAAACGGTAGGCGATAGAGGAGTCGAACGCTTGACTACATGCTGACTTGAAGTCGGTGAAATAGTTGGAATTTTCACCGAACGTTCGCTTAAGCCAAGTCTCCTCATGGTCAAGAAACAGGCGAACAACGTTCAGCCAGTTCACGCACGCATTCATAAACCCAATTGCCGCCTCGCGTGGCTCGATGCGCCCACGCTCTCGGGGTAGGCCAAACAGTCTTAGATAGTATGCGTTCAGCGATTCTATTTCTTCATAGTTGCGGGCGACCAGCTTGAAGATCTCCTGTCCGCCAAGCCGCAATATCGATTCAACGGCCTGCCGGGCTTCCTCATACTCTGCCGCACTGAGTTCGACATCGAAACGGAAGTTCACTTGTACGCCCTGAGTTCCTTCTTCGACATAAGCCAGGCCGTAGGCAGGGCGATTGGCCCTCTGGGGAGCACAGTCATTGACCCAACGTAAAGCTCACCGAACAGCAAAGGAAGCGTGGCAGCGGTGGTCCCAGCGTTTGGTGGTAGAAGCTGGCCTCACGGTTGAGTGGTGGCCCGGACCTTTTGGTCCAGCACGGCCGTTGCGGTGCCATGGCAGGGACGGCGTGGTCGGGGTGGCGACCACGATCTGTGCTGGCCCGCCATCGGTGGCTGGGCGCCAGCGCACCGAGTGGGCGGCGCTGAGGGGCTGCCGGCAGCTGGAAGATCATCAGGCTTACAGACCCGGCGCAACTGAGATTGACATGGGCTTTCAACCACTGTCGCTACGCTTCTGCCCTAGATCAATACCGCTGGAAGTGCGTGTTTCAGGGCTACACCGTCAGCGCCTGCGACGATGTCTGCGACTTAGGATGCCGAAACACTCTCTTTTGAATCAAGCGGCCCGCGCCGGCCCGACCCGGCCTGCTGGCGGCCTTCGGCCGGCATCGGCCGGGCCAGCCGGCCACGCTGACGACGACAGAACCTAAAGACCTAGGGGCTCCGGCCCGAACGCCGACTCTCCCCAAAGATGCCCCCGCGCTAGTAGCTCACATTCTCATGCCTTGAACTGCCACCACCGGTGGACGTTTTCTCCGCCCTTCGATTCAGGGCCCACCCATGCCTCATCCACGTCCTCGCCCTGCTCGAAGTGCTTCACGTCTAGGCGGACGATACGACGGGCAGAGATCACCGAGAACTGGGCATCCACTCGTCCAGTCAACCCCTCCTTGGAGGTCAAGGAGATTGGAGCCGACAGCAGGATCTCCCGATCCTGAGTCTCCTCAGGTACGGGGCTGAAGGAATACAGCCTGCCCTGCACGTAGCTGCCATCGTCCATGGAGGCACCCACGAAGATGGGCCCGGCGCCCTCTTCGTCGTACATGTGCATGACCTTGTGCCAGGCAGACCTAGTGTCGATACTGCCGCCGTTTGAGCCCGTCATCGAGCCCAGCACCCGGCTGAACCCGAGCCTTTTACTTATGTCGAGAACGCGAGGGTGAGCAGCAGCCACGCCGATCACGACCGCGCCGACAAGTAGAGCGAAGGACCACCAGGCCACGCTGACATGGTGCTCTCGGGCGTAGCTGGCCGGATGCCTGACTAACTCGCGAACGTTCAGGGTGTGATCCGGAAGTAACGCCCGTAGACCCGTATGAAGCAGGGCGACGGCGGCCAGGCAGGCAACACTGGCGAAAACCACCGCTAGCGATTCCCGGAAGGGTGAGAAGACGCCCCTCGGGGTCGTCCGCTCTCGAAGCAGAACGTAGGCAAAGCCGGGAGCAAGCAGCGCGACGAACAGCACCAACCCGACGAGGCTGGACGGGACCACCCGACTGCCCCTCCTACTTCGTCTTCTTCGACCCGGACTTGTCGGACGCGTTCGCCTCGGGGCTCAGTTTTGTGGACCGCGGTGGCTTCTGGGCCGTAGACACCGTCTCCTGCCGGAACTCACCGCTCGGCGTACTGACGTGCCGCTTGCCACTCGACTTGTCGCTGCCTTTTGCCATGTTGGGCCCCTCCGGGGATTCGTGCCCGCCGCGCCCGCGCAGCGTACGACAACGCGACGCCGCTGGCTAACGAGTGGTAGTCGGGATGTTGACAAGCACGCCAGCCCTAGATGTGACGATCGCAAGGTGGTCAACGTCCGTCGCGAGCCGGGTTATCGGCTGCCGCGCCGCTTCGCGGCTTGCCATCGGGTACCGGGGTCCAGGCGCGCGGAAAACCGGCGACACGGCAAGCCGCCCCCGGCCCAACAGGCCGGGGGCGGTAAGCCACACGCCGCCGGACAGCCACGCGCCCACCGCTCTGCCTTGCCAGCAACCGGTGTCCCGGGCGGTCAACAGCGGTCATAATCGGGCAGCACGCCACCCACACTGACCAGGCGTTCCGGGCAGATCCCGACTGCCGAGAACGATCCTCCAAACTGAGCTTCTAGCGGGCGAAGACGAACCGCTTCCGTACCTGGAGCGCACGTCACGCTGCCGATAGCGTTGGTTCTGTGACGGAAGAGGTTCGGCGAGCCGTCCGGCTGCTCTGTGACCAGGCACTCACCGGCGTTGGTCGATGGTCGGGGCGGGCTCCACTTCGGGATGCTCTGTACCACGCGACACGTGGGCGGATCGACAAGCGCCCGCGCTACTCGGTCGGCCAACTCCCGACCCTTGACACACCCTGGCAGGACACCGCATCAGGTAGGTACTTCGGTTGGCGGTGCCGACAGGGGAACCTCAACCGGGAGTTCGCTTTTGCCGTCGAATACATCGTGTGCCCGCACTGCCGAACAGCCTGGGTCGACAAGCCGTACACCGCTGAGGAGTACCAGCGTCAGGGCCTTGCTTCGGTGGCTCTGTGGGCACTTCGTGAGGAGAATCCAGGACTGTACTGGTACACCGGCAGCGGGCACCTGGGCGAGGCCAAGGCGTTCTGGGTGGCCGTTGGACGTGGTGTGCCTGGTGCCTACCGTCAACGCGAGCTGTGCGAGCACATCGACAGGCATGGGGGATTGAAGCCGAGCTGGCGACTTCGGCGGGAGCGGCGCCGGGCGGCCAGTAGCGCCCGTCACGGTTGATCGCTGGCGGTTCGGCGCAAAGCGCAGGAAGTCAGCGGATCGTCAGCGAACGTCGTACCGCGCAGCCCGGCTCGATCATGCTCGACGGCACGACCGATGCGCCTGACCACGCGGCACGGCATTTGATCACACTCGCTGCTACGTCAGGTCACTTTCCCCCCGACGGGGGTCGTCCCTTTCCCGGGATCGCTTCCGGCCAGCTGAAGGTCTGTCTTCCGGGGCGGCCGGTCGGGACGGCGGACGAAGGTCAGCGGAGGTCAGCCGGACCCCCGCGCTCCTCAGAGATCCGCCGCTCCGTGACGAGCGCGGCAGCATCACGCTTCTGGTTTGATCACCCGGTCGCCGTGCTGCTTGCCCGGCCTGACGGTGTCCGGCCGTACGGCGCCGCCATCGCACTGTCCAGCCGCCGCGAGTTGGCGCCCGACGAGGTCCGTCGCCTGCAACATCTTCCCGGCACTTCGAGGCGCATGCGCCGGGGAGCGGAAACGGCAATCGCGCGCCGGAGCGGCCTGGAAGCGGGTACTGCCGTTTCCCGTGGGCGACACCCGCCCTCGGGGTTGCGGTAATCCCGGGGCCCGCAGCGACACAAGCCAGGGTGAGAGTCGCCGAGGCAATGGGGGTTCGGGGTGGGTCCACCGAAGAAGCGGGACGAGGGCTGGTTCACCAGTCTCTACGCCGCCGAGTACGCGCACATAGTCCGATACGGCCTGCGCCGGCTCGCTGACCGGGATGCCTCGGCGGAGCTTGCCCAAGAGGTCTTCGTCGTCGCCTGGCGTCGTCGCGCCGAGGTCCCGGAGCGCAGCCTGCCCTGGCTGTACGGGGTGGCCCGACGCCTTCTGGCGAACCAGTGGCGGTCGCGACGTAGCGCCCCGGACCTCCTCTCGATCACCGATGTCGACGTCGAGCGGCTGGCCGGATCGCCGGGTGCCGACACGAGCGTGGGGGTCGCCGACATCTGGGCTGCTCTGACCAACCTCAACGACCTCGACCAGGAAATCCTCCGGCTGGTCGGCTGGGAGGAGCTGACGGTATCCGAGGCGGCCAAGGTTCTCGGCTGCACCGGGGCGACCGCCGCAGTGCGCCTGCATCGCGCCCGCCGCCGTCTTGCCGAAGCGATGTCGGACCGACCCGCGCAGACCCGGCGTAGCCCGGTGCTGATGCCCATTCGAGAGGATCTGTGATGTTCGGAGCAGAGCGAACCCGTACACTTTTCGGCCCGGCCGACCCGGCCCGGAACGTCGCCGTCGGGCCACCGCCGGTCTCGGCGCGCGAGCTGATCGACCGCGCCGGCGCTACCGAGACAGTGGTCGGGCGTCGCGTACGCCCGACCCGCCGGCTGGTCCTGGCTGCCGGCACGCTGGCGGTGGCGGTCGGCGCCGTGGCGGTGCTCCAGCCGTTCGGCGAGGGCGCACCGGACACTCCGGGCGAACCGGCGGCGGCAGCCGGGTTGGTACTCGTGCCGGTCGCGTACCAGTTCGACGCGGGTCCGCCGGCCGCCGGCCCGCAGCTCCGCATGCTGGCCGACAAGATCAAAGACGCGGCGTACGACCACCAGAGCGGGCGCTACATGTACCACCACACGAAGGTGTGGGGCGACCCGGTGATGACCTCGGCCGACGGCCGCCACCACGTGGCCTTCGCCGACGAGACGAAGGTCTGGCAGGCCGCCGACGGAACCGGTAACCAGGTCAACACGCAACTCGAGCCGCAGTACCCCGACCAGGAGTCTCGGGACTACTGGCAGCGCGCGGGCATTGGGCGATCAGCAGCCACCGGCACCCCTGCACCGAGTGTCGTTCCGCTACCGCCCAGGGAGCTCAGGCCGCCGTCGGCCGTCCCGTCCGAGTTGCGGGAGCTGCTGAAGGTCGAGCACGGCGCGGGAGCGGCGAGTAAGGAGGTCAGCACGCTCTACGGGCGGTACGTCGTCCCGCGTGCGACCCGAGCGGCGGTCCTGCGGGTCCTCGCCGACGTGCCCGGCTTCCGCTGGCGGGGGCAGGTCACCGACCGCGCCGGCCGGAACGGTGTCGCTGTCACCTTCGACGACCGCGAGCACGACGCGCAGTCTCTCCTGATCTTCGATCCACATACGGGCGAACTGCTCGCGCACGAGCGGCTGACGCTGTCGCCCACGCGGATCAGCTCGTACCAGGTGATCCTCGACGTCGCCTGGACCGACCGGCTCGGCTGACCGTCGACCTTCGGGGCCGCTCTTTCCGGGAGCGGCCCCGCTGTCTTTGCCGCAGCGGCAGTAGCTGCGAAGATGCCCACGCTCGTAGCAGATCAACTGTCTTGGTGGGGTTTTTCCACAGGGCACCAGGTTGTCCACAGGCGAGCGCATCGGGGCGGTCCGTGGGGCGGATTCCGACCAGGGTTGGCGGCATACCAGAGCCCGACCGCTGGAGGCCGCGATGCCATCCCGTACCACGGTTCCGCCGATCCGCCGGCTTCCGCTGGTCGTCACCGGCGACGACGATCTGCTCGATGATGTGCTCCGGCTCGCCGCCGTCGGCGGGACCGAGGTGGAGCTCGCCGGTGACCCAGCGGCCGCCCGTACCCGATGGCTTCCCGCGCCGTTGGTCCTGCTCGGCGCCGATCAGGCGCAGGCGTGCCTGCGCGCCCGGTTGCCGCAGCGGCCTCGGCTCGTGCTGGTGGGCCGGGCCGGTCAGCTCGACCCCGGCTGGCAGATCGCCGAGCTGATCGGGGCCGAGCACGTCGCCATGCTTCCGGCTGCGGAGCCGTGGCTGGTGGATCGGTTCGCCGAGCATGATCCGGGCCGCCCGGCCGGCGTCGGCGCCCGGATCGTCGCGGTCCTGGGTGGTCGGGGTGGTGCAGGCGCGAGTGTGCTCGCCGGTGGCCTTGCGGTGACCGCCGCCCGGGCCCGGCTCCGCACGCTGCTGGTCGACGCCGATCCGCTCGGTGGTGGCCTCGACCTCGTGTTGGGCTGGGAGCAGTTGGATGGCCTGCGCTGGCCGGCGCTCACCGGTGCCGACGGGCGCGTGGACGCCCCGGCGCTGGTGCAGGCCCTGCCCAGCCGGGGTGATCTCGTGGTGCTCTCCTGGGATCGCGGGGAGATGCTGGCGTTGCCGGCGGCGGCCATGGCGGCGACGGTCGACGCGGCCCGGCGTGGTCGTGACTTTGTGGTGGTCGATCTGCCCCGACAGCTGGACGACGCGGCTGTGGTGGCGTTGCAGGCCGCCGACCAGGCATTCATCGTCGTGCCGGCCGAACTGCGTGCCACCGCGGCGGCGACTCGGGTGGTGGCCGCCGCCGCCCCACACTGCGCGGCGCTCTCGGCGGTGGTGCGCGGGCCTGCCCCGGGCCGGCTGCGCGCGAGCGAAGTGGCACGGGCGTTGGGGCTTCCGCTGGCCGGCACGCTGCGACCCGAGCCGGGGATCTGCCGTGGGCTGGAGCGGGGCGAGGCGCCGGCAGCCGACGGCAAGGGCCCACTGGCCGCACTCTGCCAACGGATCGTCACCGACCTCACCGGCGCGCCGGCCACGGGTGCGGCATGACCGGCCGGCTGGAGGACGGCAGTCTCGCCGCCCGGGTGCGACAGCGGATCGCCGCCGCTACCACTCCGGTCACCGCGGCGGCGATCGTCTCGGCGGTACGGGCCGAGCCCACCGCGGCAGTGCTCGGTGACACCGCCATGCTCCGGATCGCCGACCGGGTGCGCGACGACCTCGTTGGCGCCGGGCCGCTGGCACCACTGCTCGCCGACCCGGCGGTCACCGACGTTCTCGTCAACGGCACCCGGGTCTGGGTCGACCGCGGGTCGGGGCTGCACCAGGTCGCTGTCCCGGTGGGTTCGGCAGAGGACGTACGCCGATTGGCGCAGCGGCTGATCGCCAGCGCGGGGCGGCGGCTCGACGACGGCTCCCCGTACGCGGACGCCCGGCTTCCTGACGGCACCCGACTGCACGCGGTGCTACCGCCGGTGGCGACCGACGGCCCCTACCTGTCCCTGCGGACCTTTCGGCACCGGCCGTTCACCCTCGACGAGTTGGTGCGCCAGGGGACGGTGCCGCGACCGCTGGCACCGCTGCTCGCCGCCGTCGTCGCGGCCCGGCTGGCGTACCTGGTCACCGGGGGCACGGGGTCGGGCAAGACGACCCTGCTCAACACGCTGCTCGGGATGGTGCCGGTCACCGAACGGATCGTGCTGGTGGAGGACGCCGCTGAGCTGCGTCCGGGGCATCCGCACGTGGTGGGGCTCCAGGCGCGTACCGCCAATGTGGAGGGCACGGGCGTGGTCAGTCTCGCGGACCTGGTCCGACAGGCGTTGCGCATGCGCCCGGACCGGCTGGTGGTCGGGGAGTGTCGAGGCGGTGAGGTGGTCGATCTGCTGGCCGCGCTCAACACCGGCCACGACGGGGGCGCTGGCACGCTGCACGCCAACACACCGTCCGACGTGCCGGCCCGGCTGGAGGCCCTGGGCATGTTGGGTGGGTTGCCCCGGGCCGCGCTGCACGCCCAGGTGGCCGCCGCGTTGCAGGTGCTGTTCCAGGTACGGCGGGGCGACCGGGGTCGGGTTCTGGAGTCGGTCTGCCTGCTGCTGCCGGAGGGGCCCGAACGGTTGGTGACCGTGGTGCCCGCCTGGGTGCGTGGCAGTGGGCTCGGGCTCGCGGCCCGTGCCCTCGGGGCACTACTGCGGGAGCGTGGGGTGGCGGTGCCGCCGATCCTCAGCGAGCCGTGGCCCGGATCGGCGGGTCCGGCATGAGCGGCGAGACGATGCTGGTGGCGGCACTGCTCCTGATCGCCGCAGCCGTGGTGGCGTGGCCCGTGCAGAGCATTCGGGCCCGCCGACGTCGGATTTTGACGCCGGGACGGAAAGGTGGCGGTGTCGATCCGGATGACGCCCTCCTGGAGTGGATCAGGGAACTCGGTCGCACGCCGGACGGACCGGGCGAGGGCCTCGGCGTCACCCCGGTCTCGGTTCATTCGGCCGGCACCGCGTGCGAGCCGGGCACCGCTGCGGGTTCCGGTGGAGTGCGGACGGCGCTCGGTTGGCCCGTCCGGGACCTCAGTCGCGGCCCGAGTTGGCCCGGGGCGACCGGGGGCCGCACGCGTCCGGCCGGCCCGACGCGCCCACCGTCCCGTCGAGATCCCCGACGGCCGACCGGCGCCGCCCGGCCGGCGGAGACCACCATGCTCGACGCGGATCTGGCCGCTGCCCCGTCGGCGGCCGCGATCGGGGTCAACGGTGTGGACGGGCGGGTCGACGTCCTCAGCAGGGCAACCGCCGATGGGCACGGCGACCAGGAGACGCGCTGTCGGGGCGACGCGTCCGAGGTGGCGATGGCCGACGGGTACGCGGATATCGATAGCCGGGACCTCCGCCACGGCCCGGTCGACAGCACCTCCGGTGGGCCGAGCGCAACCGCGTCGGTGCGCCTCTCGCGATCGACGACCCGGGTGCTGCCACTGATCGGCCTGGTGGGAGGCAGTGTCGGTGCCGTGGTTGGCGGGCCGGTGGCTGCGGTCGCGGTTGCCGGGTACGGCACGCTGGCCGTACGTGCCGCACTGCGCTGGCGATCGAACCGGTGCGCCGAGCGGGACCGACGGCGAGGGCTGGACCAACTGTGCGGCCTCGCGGCGGACCTTCGGGCCGGCCTGCCTGTACCGCAGGCGTTTGAGGTCGCGGCCGTCGAGCGCGACGGGTCGAGCCGGCTAGCTCAACTCACCTCGGCGGCGGTGCGGCTGGCCGACCGGACCGGCGCGCCGCTGGCGGAGCTCGTCGAGCGGATCGAAGCGGACGCTCGGGCGACCGACCGGGGTCTGGCCGCTGCGGCGGCTCAGGCAGCCGGCGCCCGGGCCACGGCATGGCTACTGGCGGCGCTGCCGATCGGTGGGATCGGGCTCGGCTACGGCATCGGCGTCAATCCCGTGGCGGTGCTGCTGCACAGCACCGTCGGTGGAGCCTGCGCGGTGGTCGCGGTCGCCCTGCAGGTCGTGGGCCTCCTCTGGGCCGAACGGCTGGGCGCGACACCGGGGCGGCCCGCGTGATGCCCCAGGGCCCGGCCAGCCGCCCCGGCCCAGCGAGCCAACCCCGCTCGGTGCGCCAGCCCAGCTCAGCGCGCCAGCCCAGCTCGATGAGTCAGCCCAGCTCGATGAGTCAGGCCAGCTCGATGAGCCAGGCCAGCTCGGTCAGTCGGCGGCGGCCGGACGCGATCCGGCTCGTGGCGGCGCTGGGCGGACTTGCCGTGGCCGTCGTGGTCGAGGGCTGGTTCGGGCTGCTCGGCGCTGTCCCGGTCGCGGTCCTGCTCGATCTCCTACTGCGCCGGATCGAGGCGCCCGCTGTGCGCAAGCGACGGCAGCAGGAGGCCGCCGACCTGCCACTCGCCGCCGACCTCCTGGCCGCGGCGATGCGGGCGGGCGCCCCGGTGGATCGGTCGGTGCTGGCCGTCGCCGAGGCGCTGGACGGGCCGCTCGCCGGCCGGTTGGCCCGGGTGGGCCGCACGCTGCTCCTCGGCGGTGGCCCGGCGGAGGCATGGTCGGCGCTGGACGGAGTGCCCGGCGCGGAGCGCCTGACCGCGGCGGCGTTGCGTTCGGCCAACAGCGGTGCCGCTCTGGCCGGCGCACTGACCCGGCTCGCCGACGACCTGCGTGCCGACCGGGCCACCGCTGCCGAGGCATCGGCCCGTCGAGCCGGGGTGCTCATCGTCCTGCCGCTGGGGCTCTGCTTCCTGCCGGCGTTCATTCTCGCCGGCCTCGTGCCGGTGATCGTCGCCGTTCTCGGCGATGTGCTCTGACCCATCGAGAAGGGAAACAACCATGCGCAAACTCATGGCTCGCCTGCGCGGCGATGCCGGGATGAACACGGCCGAGTACGCCGTCGGCACGCTCGCCGCGGTCGCCTTCGCCGGCATCCTGCTGAAGGTGCTGACCTCCGGCAACGTCCAGTCGGCGCTGACCGCCGTCATCGACCGGGCGCTGAAGTGATCGAGCGCCGGCGGGCCGGCCGCGACTCCAGGCCGGGCAGGCGGAGACTTCGCGTCGCCGAACGGGCTGGCGGCGGAGAGCGTGGGTCCTTCACCGCCGAGCTGGCGGCTGGCCTGCCGGCGCTGCTGCTACTCCTGCTGGCCGGGCTGACCGCGGTCAACGCCGTCAGCACCCAGGCGAGCTGCCTGCACACGGCCCGGGAGGCGGCGCTTGCCGTCGCCCGTGGCGGGGAGGGCGGCGCGGAAGGTGGTCGTGCGGCGCCGCCAGGAGCGGAGGTGTCGGTGTCCATCGACGGTGATCGGGTGCGGGCGACGGTACGGGCACCGGTCCGAACGCTCGGCGGGCGCCTACCGCGGATCACCGTGGTCGCTACCGCCGTCGCCGCCGTGGAACCGGGCGCTCACGAGGGGAGTTGGTAGTGCGACGAGCTGACGAGCGGTCAGCCCGCTCCGGTCCCGAACCGGCTGGCGATCGGCTCGTTGATGGTCGGCCGGACCCGCAACGAGGTGGAGCGACGGTCCTGCTGCTGGCGATCGGGCTCGTCTTCGTGGTGTTCGGGACGTTCGGCGCCGCTATCGTCGCCGCCGGGGTGGCGAGGCAGCGCGCGGCGGTGGCTGCCGATCTCGGCGCGCTGGCCGGGGCCAGCCGGGCCTTCGACGGCGACGCCGTGGTTTGCGCGTCCGCCTCCGACATCGCGAGCCGCAACGACGGCCGGCTGGTCAGCTGTCACCTCGACGGGCTCGACGTACTGGTGACGGTCGAGGTGGCGTTCACGCCACTACCCGGCCTGACCCGCGTAGCCGCGGCGAGCGCCCGTGCCGGCCCGGTTCGCGGCTGAACGACGCATGGCCGGGTCGAGCCGCCGACGGCCTGCCACCTCAGGGCCGAGCCGCCGATGGCCTGCCACCTCAGGGCCGAGCCGCCGATGGCCTGCCACCTCAGGGCCGAGCCGCCGATGGCCTGCCACCTCAGGGCCGAGGCGCCCGAGCCTGCCGGCCGGGACTGGTCGAGGTCCAAGTCCCGGCCGGCGGCGAGGAGTGGGTGGCCGGTTGGGCCGGGTGGATCAGCGGGCCTGGAGCGCGTCGAGGGCGACGGCCATCGCGATGACCAGGCGGCGGTCGATCTGCGGGTTCTGCACCTCGACGACGTACTTGTCGCGCAGGCCCCACTTCTTCACGACGGTGAAGACCGGCTGGCCGCCGGCGGTGAAGTCGAAGTGGTACGGCAGCCAGGACAGCGAGTCGACGAACCGGCGCAGCAGGGCCACCGGCAGGCTGCGCTCCTGGCCCGTCACCTGCGGCAGGCCGGCCTGCTCGACGTGCCAGGTGGACCGCAGCAGCGACTGGGCGAAGTCCTTGCGGAACAGGCCGATCGCGTTCCCCCCGGCGTCGGTGACGTCGTACGTGGCACCGAGGTCGATGCGCTGGCGGGCCTTGAAGCCGAGCAGGGGCTGCTGCTTGGAGTCATCGGTGTAGATCGTCACCTGCTCCTTGAAGGCGAGCCGCTTCTGCTGTGCGAACGCCAGCAACTCACCCTCGGTGCCGTCCGGGGAGACCGCCCGGACCTCGTACTGGTTGACCATCATGCGCAGTCGCTGGCGGATGTGGAACTGGTGCTGGCCCTGCAAGTTGTCGAGCTGCATGTGAACTCCTCCGGGGTTGGTGCGCCGGAGTCTCGCACAGCCCGACAACCGTCGCGGCCCCTGCTCTCCATGATCAGGTGGTGCTGGGTAGCCGTCGGGGCCGCCGGACGACTACCCAGCAGGGAGTGATCACTGGTGCCCTGGCAGGACCACTCCGGAGGACGTCAACGGCTGTCGACCGAGGTCGCCGCCCGCATCGCCCAGGTGTTGAGCACCTGGTGGATGCCGCGTAGCCGCTCGTTGATCTGTTCCAGCCGTTCCGCCTGGGCCAGGGCCGCCAGCGCGGACCCCAGCGCGATCTGCTGGTCGAGGGTGAGATTGTCCTGGTCGATGGTGTAGAGCAGGTCGACGGTCTCGGCGATGGTGTCGGCCACGGCTTCTCCTCGGGCACGGGGGGCGATCAGCAACATAGGCATCGATGGAAGCGCTCCCATGTCATTGTGCCCTGTGCCATGCCGATTCATGCAAGGTGGTCAGTCGGGCAGGTTCGCCAGCACCACGTCGAGCACTCGGATCGCGTCCGGCTTGGAGAGCGGGTTGTTGCCGTTGCCGCATTTCGGTGACTGCACGCAGGACGGGCAGCCGGTCTCGCAGCCGCACTCGGCGATCGCGTCCCGGGTGGCCCGCAGCCACGCCGCCGCCGTCCCGTACGCCCGCTCGGCGAACCCGGCGCCACCCGGGTGCCCGTCGTAGACGAAGACGGTCGGCGCCTCGGTGTCTGGGTGCAGGGCGGTGGAGAGCCCGCCGATGTCCCACCGGTCGCAGGTGGCCATCAGCGGCAGCAGACCGATCGCGGCGTGTTCGGCGGCGTGCAGCGCGCCCGGCACATCGGCCGGCTGGACCCCGGCGAGCGTCAGTGACTGCGGTGACAGGGTGAACCAGACCGCCACCGTGCGCAGCTCCCGGGTGGGCAGGTCGAGCGGCCGGGTGTCGATCACCTCGCCGGTGGCGATCCGTCGCCGCTGGTACGACACCACCTGGCTGGTCACGTCCACTTCGCCGAGGAACATGCCGACCGGCCCGGCGTCCACGTAGGAGCGCACCGACACCACGGACAGGTCGGTGACGTCGCGGGCGTGGGTGGACCAGTCCGGCTCCTCGGTGCGTACCAACGCGCAGCCGTCGGCGAGGTCGAGGTCGTCGACCACGTACGAGACGCCCTGGTGCAGGTAGACCGCGCCGGGGTGCAGCAGGAAGTGCGAGGAGCCGCCGTCGACCGTGCCGAGCAGCCGGCCGGTCGACGACTCCACCACGGCCACCGGGGCGCCGCCCTCACCGCGCAGATCCACCTCGGGCCGCTCCCGGTGCCGCCAGTACCACCCGGTGGGCCGCTGCCGCAGCGCCCCGGCCGCGACCAACTCGTCGACCGCCTCCTTCGCCCCTTCGCCGAAGAGGGCCAGGTCGGCCGGGGTGAGTGGCGCCTCCACCGCGGCGCAGGCGAGCTGCGGTGCCAACACGTACGGGTTGGCCGGGTCGAGCACCGTCGCCTCCACCGGCGCGCCGAAGATCGCCTCCGGGTGGTGCACCAGGTAGGTGTCCAGGGGGTCGTCCCGGGCCACCAGGACCGCGAGGGCCTCCTGCCCGGAGCGCCCGGCGCGGCCCGCCTGCTGCCACAGCGACGCCCGGGTGCCCGGGTAGCCGCAGATCAGCACCGCGTCGAGCCCAACCAGGTCCACGCCCAGCTCCAGCGCGTTGGTGGACGCCAGGCCGAGCAGGTCGCCGTGCAGCAGGGCCCGTTCCAACTCGCGCCGCTCCTCCCGCAGGTAGCCGCCCCGGTAGGCGGCCACCTTGTCGCCGAGCCCCGGCACCGCGTCGTCGAGCGCTCGACGCGCGTTGGCGGCCACCACCTCGGCGCCCTTGCGGGAACGAACGAACGCGAGCGTGCGTACTCCCTCGGCGACCGTGTCGGCGAGCAGGTCCGCGGTCTCGCGCAGCGCCGACCGGCGGACCTGCCGGAGTTCGTCGTGGTCACCGTGCGCCTGCGGGGGCACCGAGGGGGAGGAGTCGTCACCGTGCGCTTGCGGGGGGACCGAGGGGGAGGAGTCGTCACCGTGCGCTTGCGGGGGGACCGAGGGGGAGGAGTCGTCACCGTGCGCTTGCGGGGGCACCGAGGGGGAGGAGTCGTCGCCGGTCGCCTGCGGGGGCACAAAGGGGGATGGGGAGCCCGAGTCGGGTGGCAGCAGCGGCGGCTCCCAGAGCGCGAAGGTCACCCCGCCCCGGGGTGAGGCGTCCTCGGTGACCGCCGTCACCGGCAGGCCGGTCAGCCGCCCGGCCGCGGTGGCCGGGTCACCGGAGGTCGCCGAGGCGAGCACGAACACCGGGGTGGCCCCGAACCGGGCGCACTGCCGGCGCAGCCGACGCAGCACGTGTGCGACGTGCGAGCCGAACACCCCTCGGTAGGTGTGGCACTCGTCGATCACCACGTACGCGAGTCGGCGCAGGAAACCGGACCACTGGGCGTGCCCGGGCAGGATCCCGTGGTGCAGCATGTCGGGGTTGGTCAGCACGAACCGGGAGTGCCGGCGGATCCACTCCCGCTCGGCGCGCGGCGTGTCTCCGTCGTAGCAGGCGGGGCGTACCCCCTCCAGCTCCAGTGCGGCGACGGCGCGCAACTGGTCCGCGGCGAGCGCCTTGGTCGGCGCCAGGTAGAGCACGGTGGCCCGGGGGTCGGCGAGCAGGGTGGCCAGGGCCGGCAGCTGGTACGCCAGTGACTTGCCGGACGCGGTGCCGGTGGCGACGACCACGTGCTGGCCCTCGTACGCCAGGGTGGCCGCCTCGGCCTGGTGCTGCCAGGGCGCGACCACGCCGCGCCGGGTGAACGCCGCGCGTAGGTCCGCCGACGCCCACGCCGGCCACGGCGCGGGCACCCCGGCGCGGGCCGGCACCCGCTCGACGTGGGTGACCGGGTCGACGGCGCCCCGGGCGCGCAGCCTGCGCAGCAGGTCGGCCGGCGCTGGCCCGAGGTCAGGACCAGCGGATACGGTGGCCGCGGACGACGACTCCAGGTCGTGGCGCGGCGTGCGACGCGCCGAGCTGAAGTCGTTGGAGGTCACGCCCTGCACTCTCGCACTGGTGTTCGGAGATGAAAAGTCGGACACCGGGGTAAGGGGAAGCCTGCGCTGGCGTCCGCAGGCCGCCCCGGCGGTAGTGGTTAGATGCCCACGAGAGTTTACGGCTCTGGCGAGGAGGACCGATGGAGCTGTCACTGGCGACCCGCACCCTGGGCGAGCACACGGTGCTCGAGGTCGGTGGTGAGGTGGACGTCTACACCGCGCCCCGGCTCCGGGAGCGACTCCTCGAACTGATCGACGGCGGGGCTCGTCACGTGGTGGTCGACCTCGGTCGGGTGGACTTCCTCGACTCCACCGGGTTGGGCGTGCTGGTCGGTGCGCTCAAGCGGCTGCGCTCGGCCGGCGGCTCGTTCGCCCTGGTCTGCGACAAGGAGCCGCTGCTCAAGATCTTCCGGATCACCGCGCTGGACCAGGTGTTCCCGCTGCACCCGACGGTCGACGCGGCGATCAGCGCCGACTCGGCGGGCGCCGGCGCGTGATGGCGACAGTCAAGCTCTCCTTCTCGCCCGCCCCGGTGCACGTGCGCACCGCCCGCCTGGTCGGGGTCGCCGTGGCCCGGCGCGCCGGGGTCCGGGAGGACCTGCTCGACGAGGTGCGCCTGGCCATCGGTGAGGCGTGCACCCGCGCGGTGGCGCTGCACCGGCAGTACGGCCTGGCCGACCCGGTGCTGGTGGAGATGTCCGACGGTGGCTCGTACGCGGTGCGGGTCGTGGACCGGGCGCCGATCGAGGCGGGTATCGGTCTGACCGCGCTGCCGCCGGACGAGCTGGCCAACGAGTCGCTCACCGACGAGGCGCTGACCACCGGCGTCGGTTTCGCCCTGCTCGCCGGCTTCGTCGAGGACCTGCAGGTGCGCCCGGTCGACGAGGGCATCGGCACCGAGGTGCGGATGGTGTGGCCGGTCGGCCGCTGATCGGTTCCGCTGCGTAGGCCGCGTCCCCTGCCGGGGATGCGGCCTTCTTTGCATGGATCGGGCCCTATATCAGATTTCGTTTCATAACACAGCGACGAAGATCATCGCGACACGGTGCCACCTGGGTGTGACCTCCAACACTGCGGAGGGCTACAGTACCCGGGTTGTCAGCAAGTGACCTATCCCGCAGCCAGCGGGTATGGGTGTTCATCGCTGGTCCGCTGGTGGGTTGGCGCGCGCTTGCGAGTCCGCATCCAGGCGTCGGTCAGTGCGTCTCCACTCACCGGCGCGATTGTTCGGTAACAGGAGGACACAGATGTCCGAGACCTTGGCCGCCGACGGCGGCGGGCTTTCCCTTACCGGAAGCAATGTCACCTACGTCGTCATCGCCGCGGTTGTCGCGTTGGTGGCGCTCGGTTTCGCTGCCGCCCTGACAAAAACGGTGCTGGCCGCTGGTAAGGGCACCGAAAAAATGCAGGAGATCTCGGGGGCGGTCCAGGAGGGCGCCTCGGCCTACCTGCTTCGCCAATTCCGCACCCTGGCGATCTTCGTCGTGGTCGCCGTCGTACTGCTCTTCCTGCTGCCGGTGCACGACACCGACGGCAGCGAACTCGCGGTGAAGATCGGCCGCTCACTCTTCTTCGTGGTGGGCGCGCTGTTCAGCGCGTTCATCGGCGGTGCCGGCATGTGGCTGGCCACCCGAGCCAACCTGCGGGTGGCCGCCGCCGCGAGGGAGCGGGTAGGCGGCCGCGAGGCGGCCATGAAGATCGCCTTCCGAACCGGTGGCGTGGTCGGCTTCTTCACCGTCGGCCTCGGCCTCCTCGGTGCGGCGGTGGTCGTCCTCGTCTACCGGGGTGACGCGCCCACCGTGCTGGAGGGTTTCGGCTTCGGCGCCGCGCTGCTCGCGATGTTCATGCGGGTCGGCGGCGGCATCTTCACCAAGGCCGCCGACGTCGGCGCCGACCTGGTCGGCAAGGTCGAGCAGGGCATCCCCGAGGACGACCCGCGCAACGCCGCCACCATCGCCGACAACGTGGGCGACAACGTCGGTGACTGCGCCGGTATGGCCGCCGACCTGTTCGAGTCGTACGCGGTCACGCTGGTCGCCGCGCTGATCCTCGGTCGCGCCGCGTTCGGCGAGGAGGGCCTGGTCTTCCCGCTGATCATCTCCACCATCGGCGTGCTGATCGCGATCGTCGGCGTCTTCATCACCCGGCTGCGCGCGTCCGACCGCAACGGCCTGACCGCGATCAACCGGGCGTTCTACCTCTCCGCGGTGCTCTCCGCGGTGCTGGTGGCGATCGCCGCGTACGCGTACCTGCCGGCGACCTTCGGCGAGTTCGACAGTGGTCTCACCGACGCCACCGGCAACCCGCGACTGGTCGCCATCGGCGCGGTCGTGATCGGCATCGTGCTGGCCGCCGCGATCCAGGCGCTGACCGGCTACTTCACCGAGACCAACCGGCGGCCGGTGCAGGACATCGGCAAGAGCTCGCAGACCGGCGCGGCGACGGTGATCCTTGCCGGTATCAGCATCGGGCTGGAGTCGGCGGTCTACTCGGCGCTGCTGATCGGCGCCGGCGTCTTCGGCGCCTTCCTCCTCGGCGGCAGCTCCATCACGCTGTCGCTGTTCGCGGTGGCGCTGGCCGGCACCGGCCTGCTCACCACGGTCGGCGTGATCGTCGCGATGGACACCTTCGGGCCGATCTCCGACAACGCCCAGGGCATCGCCGAGATGTCCGGCGACATCGACGAGCACGGCGCTCGCACGCTGACCGAGCTCGACGCGGTCGGCAACACCACCAAGGCGATCACCAAGGGCATCGCGATCGCCACGGCGGTGCTCGCCGCGACCGCGCTGTTCGGCTCGTACACCGACACGCTCAGCAGCGCGTACGCGACGGCTGGCGTGGGCGACGTCGGGGGGGAGATCCTCAACTCGCTGAACGTGGCGAACCCGCGCAACCTGGTCGGCCTGATCATCGGTGCGGCGGTGGTCTTCCTCTTCTCCGGGCTGGCCATCAACGCGGTGTCCCGCTCGGCCGGTGCCGTGGTGATGGAGGTCCGCCGGCAGTTCCGTGAGCTGCCCGGCATCATGGACGGCACCCAGCGCCCGGAGTACGGCAAGGTCGTCGACATCTGCACCCGGGACGCGCAGCGTGAGCTGATGACCCCTGGCCTGCTCGCCATCCTGGCGCCGATCGCGGTCGGCTTCGGCCTCGGGCCCGGCGCGCTCGCGGCGTACCTGGCCGGGGCGATCGGCGCCGGCACCCTGATGGCGGTCTTCCTGTCCAACTCCGGTGGGGCCTGGGACAACGCCAAGAAGTTGGTCGAGGACGGCGCGTACGGCGGCAAGGGCTCCGAGGCGCACGCCGCCACGGTCATCGGCGACACCGTCGGCGACCCGTTCAAGGACACCGCCGGTCCGGCGATCAACCCGCTGATCAAGGTGATGAATCTGGTCTCGCTGCTGATCGCCCCCGCCGTGGTGGCCTGGAGCGTCGGCGACGATCGCAACGTCGGCCTGCGGGTGACCATCGCGCTGGTCGCAACGGCGATCATCGTGGCGGCGGTGGTGTTCAGCAAGCGCAAGGGCATCGCGATGTCCGACTCCGACGTCGATGGCAACACCGGCGCGGGCAGCACCGATCACCGTCCGGAGACGGTCAACGCCTGATCCACCACCGACCCGGGGTCCCCGGTCGACGTACCGCGTCGACCGGGGACCCCGGCCGTCCGGCCCGGTGCCACACCTGGCCAAAGGCCGTACGCTGCAACGCATGCGTACGTGCCGGGCGTCTGCCGCCGGAAAGCTCACGGTGGTCCTGGCCACGATCGTCGTCCTCGCCGGCTGCGGCGGGGGCCCCAGCCCACGGGCCTGGGCGGCCTCGGTCTGCGGTGCGCTCACCCCGTGGCGTTCCGAGATCAGCAAGTTGACCAGCAGCACCGATGAGCAGATGACCGCGCAGACCACGCCGGCGCAGGCCAAGGAGAACCTGGTGCGGCTCTTCGGTGGGGCGGAGCAGGCCAGCGAGACCGCGCGCCGCAAGGTGGAGCAGGCGGGCGTCCCGGAGACCGACAACGGCGAGGCGATCTCCGCCGGTTTCCGCAGCTCGCTGGGGAAGATGCGGGACGCCTACGGCCGCGCCCGGGACACCATCGACGGCCTGGGCATCGGCGAGCCGACCGTCTTCTACGACGGCGTGCGGGCCGCGGTGGAGACGCTCAACAAGGAGTACGACGCCAGCGCGCTGGACACCAGCAAGCTCAACTCCGAGGAGTTGAAACAGGCATTCAACGAGGTGCCGGAGTGTCGCTGAGCGGGCTCGGTGACACCGGGGAGGCACCGTCGCCCCCGGCGCTGTTTCCCGCGCCCGAACCCGACGCGCCCGTCCCCGCGCGACGCCGCGGTAGCTCGTCCCCGAATGGCTCGCATCCGAGCGACGGCGCGGGTCGGCAACTCGTCTTCTTCGGCGCGGAGGCGGCCGAGCCCACGGTCGCCGACCTGGCCGGGCTGCTCGCCGGGCCGGGCGAGGTGGTCCGGATGGGCGGCACCGCCCGGCTCTGGGTGCAGGTGGACGCCGCCTGGCGGGTGCACGTGCTCGTCGCCGAGCTGGCGTCGCGCGGGCTGGCGGCGAGCTGGGAGCCGACCGAGGACGAGCGACACGCCGTCCGTACGTCGTACACCCGGATCTTGAAGCCGCTCGCGGCGGCCTGGCTGGATGGTCCGACGAAACGCCCGCCGGCCGCCTTCCACCTGACCGGTCGGCGGTTGCGACTGTGGGTCGCCGCCGCCGGGACGCCGGATCCTCCCGACGGCTTTCTGTTGCGGCTGGGCGCCGACGGCCAGGAGTGCTGGGAGCCGATCGGGAGGGCGCTCGACGCGGCCGGACTCGCCGGAACGCTGCTGACGTCGGGGGAGGCTGGCCCGGCCTACCGGATCACCGGACGCCGCCGATTGGCCCGGCTCACCGAACTGGTCGGCGACCCACCCAGCGCAGCGCCGGTCGACGCCTGGCCGACCTGACCCCGACCCGCGGTGCGTCGATCATGGAGTTGTGGTGGGGGGCATACCGCTCTCCCGGGGCTAAAACGCCCACCACAAGTCCTTGATCGACCCGGCTGGGCGGCGGCCCGGAGGTGGGCGGGTGGGTGTCTGGTGTTGGACAGCGGTCGGGTTGATCCAGGCGGAAAACGGGCGGGTCGGACCTCGGTCGTCGGTCCGCCATCGTCACAGTGACCCGCTTCGAGCCCTACCCACGGTGTACGGTGGCGCCGTCCGACAGTGCCGAAGCGGTTTGCGGCCCGCAGAACCCGAAACGCGGGCGGCGCGTTACGTTGGACATCCGGACCGCCGGTGCGACGGCGGGGTCGAAAGCGGTCGCTGTCCGAGCGCCGGCAGGCTACGAGCAGGAGTGAGGTCGGGGAGAGACGTGCCAAGCAACGCTGGAACCACCCGTCTGGTCATCGTCGAGTCACCGGCGAAGGCCAAGACGATCTCGGGCTACCTCGGCCCGGGGTACGTCGTGGAGGCCAGCTTCGGTCACGTCCGCGACCTGCCGCGCAACGCCGCCGATGTGCCGGCCAAGTACAAGAAGGAACCCTGGGCCCGGCTCGGGGTGGACGTGGACAACGGCTTCCACGCGCTCTACGTCGTCTCCGCCGACCGCAAGCAGCAGATCAGCAAGCTGGTCAAGCTGGCCAAGGAGGTCGACGAGATCTTCCTGGCGACGGATGAGGACCGCGAGGGCGAGGCGATCGCCTGGCACCTGGTCGAGACGCTGAAGCCCAAGGTCCCGGTCAAGCGGATGGTCTTCCACGAGATCACCAAGCCGGCGATCCAGGCGGCGGTGGCCAACCCTCGCGAGATCGACCGCGATCTGGTCGACGCCCAGGAGGCCCGCCGGATCCTCGACCGCCTCTACGGCTACGAGGTCTCCCCGGTGCTGTGGAAGAAGGTCATGCCACGGCTCTCGGCCGGCCGGGTGCAGTCCGTGGCGACCCGCATCGTGGTCGAGCGGGAGCGGCAGCGGATGGCCTTCCGCACCGCCGAATACTGGGACATCCTGGCCACCCTCGCGGTCGCCAACGCCGGTGAGGGTCCGCGTGCGTTCAACGCCACCCTGATCGCGCTGAACGGCGACCGGATCGCCACCGGTAAGGACTTCGAGCCGACCACCGGTCGCGTCCGGGCCGGCGCTGGCGTGGTGCACCTCGACGAGGGCGGCGCCCGGGGTCTCGCGGCCCGACTGGAGGGGCGGCCGTTCACCGTCACCCGGGTCGAGGAGAAGCCCTACCGCCGTCGCCCGTACGCGCCGTTCATCACCTCGACCCTCCAGCAGGAGGCGGCCCGCAAGCTGCGCCTGTCCTCGCAGCAGACGATGCGCACCGCGCAGCGCCTGTACGAGAACGGCTACATCACCTATATGCGTACCGACTCGGTCAACCTGTCGGAGACCGCCATCTCGGCGGCCCGCCGGCAGATCGTCGAGTTGTACGGCGAGCGCAGCGTCCCGCCGGAGCCGCGCCGCTACACCGGCAAGGTGAAGAACGCACAGGAGGCGCACGAGGCGATCCGTCCGGCGGGGGACAACTTCCGCACCCCGGGCGAGGTGGCCAAGGAGCTGTCCGCCGAGGAGTTCAAGCTCTACGAGCTGATCTGGCGGCGCACCATCGCCTCGCAGATGACCGACGCGGTCGGCTCCAGCGTGTCGGTGCGCATCCGCGCGGTCTCCACCTCGCAGGAGGAAGCCGACTTCGGCGCCACCGGCAAGACCATCACCGACCCGGGCTTCCTGCGCGCGTACGTCGAGTCCAGCGACGACGAGAACGCCGAGGCCGAGGACGCCGAGCGCCGGCTGCCCGCGCTGGTCAAGGACCAGCCGCTGACCGCCGACGAGCTGGCCGCGCAGGGTCACCACACCCAGCCGCCATCGCGCTACACCGAAGCCTCGCTGGTCAAGGCCCTGGAAGAGCTGGGCATCGGCCGCCCGTCCACCTACGCGTCGATCATGCAGACGATCCAGGATCGGGGGTACGTCACCAAGCGCGGCCAGGCGATGATCCCGACCTTCCTGGCCTTCGCGGTGATCGGGCTGATGGAGCGGCACTATCCCCGCCTGATCGACTACGACTTCACCGCCACCATGGAGAACGAGCTGGACGAGATCGCCGGCGGTGACCACGCCGCGGTCGACTTCCTCACCGCGTTCTACTTCGGCAGCTCCAACGGTGCCGGCGACCAGGACATCGCCCGCTCCGGCGGGCTCAAGAAGCTGGTCACCGAGAACCTCAGCGACATCGACGCCCGCAGCGTCAACTCCATCCCGCTGTTCACCGACGACGAGGGCCGCGAGGTCGTCGTGCGGGTGGGCCGGTACGGGCCGTACCTCCAGCGGGCGGTGCCCGGTGAGGCCCCGGCGACGCCGGCCGAGGGTGAGGAGAGCGCCGCCCAGGGCGACCGGGCGCCGATCCCCGAGGGCCTCGCCCCGGACGAGCTGACCCCGGAAAAGGTGCACGAGCTGTTCCTCGGCGGCAGCGGTGAACGCAAGCTCGGCGACGACCCCGCCACCGGCGAGCCGATCGTGCTCAAGTCCGGGCGGTTCGGGCCGTACGTGTCCAGCGGTGAGCGGAAGTCGTCGCTGCTGCGGACGCAGACCCCGGACTCGCTGACCCTGGAGGAGGCGCTCAAGCTGCTCAGCCTTCCCCGGCTGATCGGTGTCGCGCCGGACGGCGTCGAGATCTTCGCCAACAACGGTCGCTACGGCCCGTACGTCAAGCGGGGCGAGGA
The DNA here is from genome assembly GCF_044459545.1 of Micromonospora sp. NPDC050276. Taxonomy (NCBI): domain Bacteria; kingdom Bacillati; phylum Actinomycetota; class Actinomycetes; order Micromonosporales; family Micromonosporaceae; genus Micromonospora; species Micromonospora sp. NPDC050276. The sequence goes on from NZ_JBITJA010000010.1 coordinate 181,222, forward strand.
GTTCCGTTCGCTCGAGTCCGAAGACCAGATGTTCACGGTCGGCCTGGACGAGGCGTTGGCGCTGCTGGCCGCCCCGAAGGCTCGGGGACGGCGGGCCGCCGCACCACCGCTGCGTGAGATGGGCGTGGACCCGGCGACCGAGAAGCCGCTGGTGATCAAGGATGGCCGGTTCGGCCCGTACGTGACCGACGGGGAGTTCAACGCGTCGCTGCGGCGCGGGCAGACGCCGGAGGCGTTGAGCATCGAGGAAGCGTCCGAGATGCTGGCCGAGAAGCGGGCGAAGGGTCCGGCGCCGCGCAAGAAGGCGGCGGCGAAGAAGGCCCCGGCGAAGAAGGCCACGGCCACCAAGAAGACGGCCGCGGCGAGTAAGTCCACGGCTGCGAAGAAGACCACGACGGCCAAGGCGACTACGACGACGGCCAAGGCGACTACGACGACGGCCAAGGCGACTACGACGACGGCCAAGGCGACTACGGCGGCGAAGAAGGCGCCGGCCAAGAAGGCCGCCCCGCGCAAGGCCGCGTCGAGCACGGAGTAGGCCCGGATCTGCGAGATCTTGGAAGGAATCCGCCCCTGGAGGGGCACTATCCTTCCAAGATCTCGTTGTTATCCACAGGGGCTGCTGGCGGAGTTGCTGATCGGGAGACTTGACGGTTATGAGTCTCCGGAGGGCCTCGTCACCGGCTGCCTGGGGTCGCCGGCTGCCTCGCGATGACGCGGACGAGCTGACCTGGCTGCTCTTCCATCAGGAAGATGTGGTGAGCCTCGACCAGGCGCGGCGGCACCTGTCGACCAAGGCCATCCGGCATCGGGTGGCGACCGGGATGTGGCGTCAGGTTCATCGAGCCGTGTTCATCGCGCACAACGGCCCGGTCAGTGCCGGCCAACTCCGGTGGGTAGCCGTCCTCGCCGCAGGGCCGCAGGCGATCCTGGGCGGCCTGACCGCAGCACGGGCTGGTGGCCTCAGCGGTTTCCCCGGCCGCCCGATCCACATCCTGCTCCCCGCCTCCTGCCGGCGTGGCTCGCTGCCGCCAGGTGTACTGGTGCACCGGACCACGACATTGACAGATCGAGACGTGCTGGCGGTCGGTCAACCTCGACGGACCATGCCGGCTCGTTCGATCGTGGACGGCGCGCAGTGGGCCGGCGATGACCAGCAGGCGCGGGCGATCGTCGCCGCTGGTTTCCAACAGCGGATCGTGGCCGGCGATGACCTGCACCTGGTCGTCGAACGGCTGCCCCGGGTCCGTCGTCGCCAGCTGATTCTGGCCACGGCTGCGGACGCCGCAGGCGGTGCCCACTCTCTGGCAGAGCTGGACTTCCTTGGTCTGATCCGTCGTGCAGGGCTGCCCGAACCGAATCGTCAGAAAGTCCGTTGTGACTCGACCGGGCGACGTCGCTACCTGGACGCCTATTTCGAGCAGTGGGGAGTGCATGTCGAGATCGACGGCGGGCAGCATCTCGATCCGCGTGCGTGGTGGGCGGACATGCGTCGCCAGAACGATCTGTGGATGGTCGGCGACCGCGTACTCCGGTTCCCCGCCTGGGTGATCCGCGCTCACCCGGACGAGGCTCTCCGTCAGATCCTGGGGGCGCTGCGGGCGGCCGGATGGAGCGGCTGAAGGGCCGTTACGCGCCGAGGACGTGGTTCAGGTGGGGGTTGGTGAAGACGCGGTTCGGGTCCAGGCGGTCGCGGACGGCCTGGAAGTCGGCGAAGCGGGGGTACGCCGTAGCCAGCGAGGCGGCGTCGCGGTAGTGCAGCTTGCCCCAGTGCGGGCGACCGCCCAGCCCGGCGGCCACCGCCTCGAAGGCTTGGAAGTACGGCTCGTACGGCATGCCGACGTACTGGTGCACGGCGATGTAGGCGTTGTCCCGGCCGTAGCCGTGCGACAGCCAGATGTCGTCGGCGGCGGTGAATCGCACCTCCACCGGAAAGAGCACCTTGAACGGTAGGCCGTCCACGATCCGCTGGAGCGCGGCGAGCGCCTCGGGCAGCGCCTCGCGGGGCAGGCCGTACTCCATCTCCACGAAGCGGACCCGGCGTGGGGTGCAGAAGACCCGGTCGGAGCGGCCGGTGTACCGACGCTCGGTGAGTGCGCGGGCGGAGACCGCGCTGATTCCCGGGGCCAGCGCGGGCACGGCCCGGCCGAGTCGGCAGGCGCCGGCGAAGACGCGGTTGGACAGGAAGTCGTCGTCCAACCAGCCGCGCCAGCGCGACAGCGGCCGGTCGTTGGCGGGTACCCGGTCGTTGGCCTTGAGCTGGACCCTGGACGTGTACGGGAACCAGTAGAACTCGACGTGGTCGTGCCGGTCGATCAGCTCCTGCAGTTCGCCGAGCACGTCGGCCAGTTGGGCCGGGCGTTCGTGGGCGCGCAGGACGAAGGCGTCCACGCAGCGCAGGGTCACCTCGACCAGGACGCCGAGCGCGCCGAGTGACACCCGGGCGGCGGCGAGGACGTCGGGGTGCTCGTCGGCGGAGCAACGCAGCACCTCGCCGGTGCCGGTGACCAGGGTGATCACCTCGACGAAGGTGGACAGGCACCCGTAACCGGCCCCGGTGCCGTGGGTGCCGGTGGAGATCGCCCCGGCGACGGTCTGCGCGTCGATGTCACCGAGGTTGGGCAGCGCGAGGCCGTGCCGGGCGAGCAGGCTGTTGAGCGCGTGCAGGGTCATTCCCGCCGGTACGGTGACGAGCCGGTGCGCGACGTCCACGCTGACCAGGGTGTCCAGCTCGGACAGCTCCATCCGACGGTCGTCGGCGAGCGCGACCGCGGTGAACGAGTGGCCGCTGCCGGTCACCCGGATCCGAGCGCCGTCGGCAGTGGCCGATCGGACGGCTGCTACGACGTCGGTCGGCGAGCCGGGGCGCAGGATCGCGGTGGCACTGCCACGCTGGTTGCCGGCCCAATTGGACCATCGAGCGGTGAGCGGTGCGGTGCCGGCCATGCGCGCTCCTCATTCATGAATATGAACTGACTTCATATCAGGAACGTTCTAGCTGGTAAATACCGCAATTGCGATCCGCTCGTTGTACCGGTAGTCACGGACTCGTGACGTGGAGATATGTTCATCCGTCGAAGGGGGGTGGCGCAGAGTGTCCACACCAGCCGCCACGACCGGGCCGCTGCGCCGCGTACCGGTGCAAGGTCGAAGTGTCGCGCGGGTACAGCGCATGTTGGATGCCTGCGCCGAACTCGTCGACGAGGTGGGGTACGAGGGGCTGACCACGACCCTGCTCGCCGAGCGGGCCGAGGTGGCGATCGGGTCGGTCTACCAGTTCTTTCCGGACAAGCGGGCGATCGTGCAGGCGCTGACCCTGCGCACCATGGAGTCCTACCTCCAGCGCCTCGACGAGCGATTCGCCTCCGACGAGATGACCCACTGGTGGGACGGCGTCGACGCGGGCATCGACGAGTACATCACGATGCACCGCACCGTTCCCGGCTTCCGTACCCTGCACTTCGGCGACGTGGTCGACCTGCACCTGCTGGACGAGCAGCGGGACAACAACGGCGTGATCGCCGACCAGTTGGCCCGGGTGCTCACCGAGCGTTTCGGGCTTACCGACGTACCCAAGCTGCGCTTCGTGCTGGAGATCGCGGTCGAGGCGGCGGACGCGCTGATCAAGCTCGCGTTCCGGCGTAAATCCGACGGTGACGAGCGGGTGCTGCTGGAGGCGAAGGCACTGATCCGCGAGTACCTGCACCGCCAGGTCGACGGCCCGGACAATGGCCGGTCCACCGCCGGCAAGCAGACTCAGGCGGCCCAGCCCGCCTGAGTCGGCGCGGGGCGTGGGCTTCGGCCGGGGCCGGCCTCCGGCCTCAGAGGAAGGCCTGCCCCTCACCCCGGTAGGTGGGGACGGTCGCCACGACCTCGTCCCCCTCGATCAGGTGCAGCTCGTTGACCCGTTCACACAGCTCACCGGCCTTGGCGTGGCGGAACCACACCCGGTCGCCGACGCGCAGATCGGCCGCCGCGGTCCCGGAGAGCGGAGTCTGCACCTCACCGGCGCCCTCGGTGCCGACCAGCTTCAGTCCCGCCGGTAGCCACGGTCGGGGCAGCCGGCTGTCGGCGGCCGGGCCGGAGGCGATCCAACCACCGCCGAGCACCGTCGCCAGCTCTGGCGTCGGTCGGCGGACCACCGCACAGGCGAAGAACGCCGCCGGGGTGGGCCGCCAGGCGCGGTACGCGTCGAACAGCGTCGGCCCGTACAGGCCCGATCCCGCGGTGACCTCGGTGACCGCGGGATCGGCGCTGGTCGCGGCCACACTGCCGGTGCCGCCGCCGTTGACGAACTCCAGGTCGGCGTGCTCGCGTACCGCGGCGACCGCCGCACCACGGCGGGCCAGCAGCTCGCGGTACGACCCGCGCTGGGCCAGCCTGATCGCGCCGGCCAGCAGCGCCCGCCCCGGCGGCGCGTCGCCCAGGCCGGCGATCTGCGCCTCGTACGACATCAGCCCGACCAGCCGGAAGCCGGGCCGATCGGCGACGGCGGCGGCGAGCGCGCCGGCGGCCCGAGCGCTGTGCACCGGTGAGCGGCGGACGCCGACGTGCACCCCGCGCAGCGGTCGCCAGGAGGCGTCCAGATCCAGGCAGAGCCGTAGCTCGGTGCGCTGACCCGGGGGCGCGACGGCGTCGATGAGGTCGAGTTGGCCGGTGCCGTCGATCATCAGGGTGATCGCGGCGGCGAGCGTCGGATCGGCGCCCAACTCGGCGAGCGCGGCCCGATCCGCGCTCGGGTACGCGACCAGCACGTCGTCACTGACGCCGGCACGGACCAGCCAGATCGCCTCGGGCAGGGTGAACGCCATCACGCCCTGCCAGCCGGGCCGCGCGAGGGCTCGACTGATCAACTCCCGGCTGCGGACCGACTTGCTGGCGAGGCGGACCGGTTTGCCGGCGGCGCGATCGGCCAAGGCGACCGAATTGGCGTCGAAGGCGGTGAGGTCGACCACCGCATACGGGGGGTCGAGATGGGCGGTCGCCCGATCCAGGCGCTCGCGAAGTTTGTCGCTTTCGATGGCCACGTGTGCACGCTAACTGTCTGACGGAGAATGCGAAATACCCTCGCGTACGTCCGGGCTGCGGCCGGTACCTTCGGCGGCCTAGGCTCAGCGAGCAGGAGAATGTCGCCCGGGGGGTGGCCCCCCACCGGGTCTAGAGTGTTGCACCGGAGGTGCCCAGCGATGGGCCGGCACGTGGAGGTACGGCCATCGAAAGCCAGAACAGCGGCGAGTCGCCCCGCGTGTCGCGCTCAAACGACCAGTCGGGCAGCGCCGCCAACCCGTCCAGTGGTGGTCAGGTAGATCCGTCCGGTTATGCCGCCATCCGGTCGGTGCTGCGCATCCAGCCGTTCCGCCGGCTCTGGATCGTGCTCGGCGCGGCCTCCTTCGGGGACTGGCTCGGCCTGCTGGCCACCTCCGTCTTCGCCGCCTCCCAGGTCCAGGGCAGCACCGCGAAGGGCGCGGCCTTCGGTGGCGTGATCGCCATCCGGCTGCTGCCCGCGCTGGTGCTCGGGCCGATCGCCGGCGTCCTCGCCGACCGCTTCGACCGCCGCTGGACGATGGTCATCTGCGACCTGCTCCGGTTCGTCCTGTTCGCCTCGATCCCGATGGTGGCGCTCGCCGGCGCCAGCGGCGCGGTGGTGGTCCTGTGGGCGACCGTCGCCACCTTCCTGATCGAGTCGGTCACGCTGATCTGGATCCCGGCCAAGGAGGCCGCGGTCCCCAACCTGATCCCGCGCGCCCGGCTGGAAGCGGCCAACCAGCTCACGTTGATCACCACGTACGGCCTCACTCCGATTCTCGCCGCGGTCGTCGCCGCGGTGCTCGACCGCAGTGTCCGTGCCGTGGCCGGTGGCGACCTCGGCTGGGCGGAGCCCGCCCAACTCGCGCTCTGGGTCAACTCCTTCTCCCGGCTGGCCACCGCCCTCGTGGTGGCATTCGGGATCAAGGAGATCAGCCAGGCGCAGACCGGCGAGCGGGAGCGCACCGAGCAGAGCATGCGGCGCCAGTTCGCCGAGGGCTGGAAGTACATCGGTCAGACCCGGCTCGTCCGCGGCCTGGTGCTCGGCATCTTCGGCGCGTTCGCCGGTGGTGGCATCGTGATCGGCACGGCGAAGTTCTTCGCCGCCTCGCTCGGCGCGGGTGACGCCGCCTTCTACCTGCTCTTCGGTGCCATCTTCATCGGCCTGGCCGTCGGCATCGGCCTCGGCCCGATGGTCGTCAAGGAGATGTCCCGGCGCCGCTGGTTCGGCATGAGCATCGTGCTGGCCAGCGCCGCCGTGATGACCCTCGCCTTCGCCATCCACCTGTCCATGGCGATCGTCGGCGCGGTGCTGGTCGGCGCTGGCGCCGGCATGGCCTTCCTGGCCGGCACCACCCTGCTCGGTGGCGAAATCAAGGACGAGGTACGCGGCCGGGTCTTCGCCGTGGTGCAGATCGGCACCCGGCTGGTGCTGATCCTGGCCATCGGGCTGAGCAGCCTGCTGGTCGGTGTCGGCGGCTCCCGCAAGTTGACCATCGCGGACCTCGGCATCTCCGTCTCCTCCACCCGACTGCTCCTGCTCGCCGCCGGTGCCGCCGGCATCTTCGCCGGGATCAGCGCGTTCGGTCAGATGGACGACAAGAAGGGCGTCCCGGTCCTGTCCGACCTCTGGGGCTCGATCCGGGGCCGCCCGCTGATGCCCTCCGAGCCGTTCGTCTCCGCCGGGCTGTTCGTGGTGTTCGAGGGTGGCGAGGGCGCCGGCAAGTCCACCCAGCTCACCGCGCTCGCCGAGCGGCTGCGTGGCCAGGGTCGCGACGTCGTGGTCACCCGCGAGCCGGGCGCGACCGCGGTCGGCCAGCGGATCCGGTCACTCGTGCTGGACACCTCCGGTGACGACGCGCCCTCCCCTCGGGCCGAGGCGCTGCTCTACGCCGCCGACCGGGCGCACCACGTGGCCACCGTCGTCCGGCCCGCGCTGGTCCGGGGCGGTGTGGTGATCAGCGACCGGTACGTCGACTCGTCCCTGGCGTACCAGGGCGCCGGCCGGACGCTGCCCGTCGACGAGGTCTCCTGGCTCTCCTCCTGGGCCACCGGCGGGCTCAAGCCCGACCTGGTGGTGCTGTTGGACGTCGAGCCGCACACCGGTCTGTCCCGGGTGGCCGCGCGCAACGCCGGCGCCGACCGGCTGGAGGCCGAGTCGGTCGCCTTCCACGAGCGCGTCCGGTACGCCTTCCTCGACCTCGCCGCCGCCGACCCGAAGCGCTACCTGGTGCTCGACGCGTCCCGGCCGGCCGACGAGATCACCGGGCAGGTGGTCCGCCGCGTCGAGGAGATGCTCGGCAAGCCGGGCGGCATCGTGCACCCCCGGCCGGCGCAGGGCCCGGACACCTCGGTGCAGCCTGAGTTATCCGACGCGGAGCTGGTGACGATGGAGCACAAGACCTGATGACAGACGTCTTCGCCGACCTGGTCGGCCAGGACGAGGCGGTGGCCGAGCTGCGCCGGGCCGCCGCCGCAGCAGCCGCCGTGCTGCGTGCTGGCGCGACCGACCGGGCGCCCGCGTTGATCGCCGCCGGCCCGACCGGCGACGAGAAGTCCGCGTCCGCCGCCGGTGGAATGGATCCGTCGGCCGGGATGACGCATGCGTGGATCTTCACCGGGCCGCCCGGCTCGGGTCGCTCGGTCGCCGCACGGGCGTTCGCCGCCGCACTGCAGTGCGTGCACGGCACCGGCTGCGGTGACTGCCCCGGCTGCCACACCACGATGGGCGGCACCCACGCCGACGTGCGGATGGTGGTGCCGGAGGGGCTCTCCATCGGCGTCGGCGAGATGCGCGCGCTGGTGCTCCGCGCGGCCAGCACCCCGTCCGGCGGGCGCTGGCAGGTAGTGATCATCGAGGACGCCGACCGGCTCACCGAGGCCGCCGGCAACGCACTGCTCAAGGCGATCGAGGAGCCCCCGCCGCGGACGGTCTTCCTGCTCTGCGCCCCGTCCACCCACCCGGACGACATCTCGGTGACCATCCGGTCGCGCTGTCGGGTCGTACCCCTGCGGCAGCCGCCGGCCGCCGCGGTGGCCGAGGTGCTGGTTCGTCGGGACGGCATCGCGCCCGACGTGGCGCAGTGGGCGGCGGCGGCCGCGCAGGGCCACGTGGGTCGGGCCCGCCGGCTGGCCCGCGACCCGGACGCCCGCAAGCGTCGCGAAGCGGTGCTGGCGGTGCCCCGCCGGTTGACCGGTGTCGGCGCGGCGTTCGACGCGGCGTCCGCGCTGATCGAGGCGGCCGAGGCGGAGGCCGAGGCGTCGGTCACCGAAGCCGACACGACCGAGCGGGCGGCACTGGAGACCGCGCTCGGCGCGGGTGGCACCGGCCGGGGCGCGGCCGGCGCGATGCGGGGCGCCGCCGGGCAGCTCAAGGAGTTGGAGAAGCGGCAGAAGTCCCGGGCCACCCGGGCCCAGCGGGACGCACTGGACCGGGCGCTGGTCGACCTGGCGGGCTTCTACCGGGACGCGCTCACCATGGCGCTGCGCGCCCCCGTCGCCCCGGTGCACACCGACACGGCCGCGCTGGCCGGCGCCGGCGCGCAGAAGTGGGACGCCGAGGGGTCGCTGCGTCGGCTGGAGGCCGTGCTCGCCTGCCGCGCGGCGATCGAGGCGAACGTCAAGCCGCGGATCGCGGTCGAGGCGATGATGCTCGCCCTCTGGAAGGGCTGACCCCCAGCTTTCGGCCGTTGTCCACAGGCATCGACAGGCCCGATTGCGGTGCGGTACGGTCCGGTGTGCCGTGGTGACGGTGACAGCACGCTGAGTGAGGAATCACCCGGGAGGAGTTGGCCGATGCCGCGGGGGGAGATCGACGAAGCCTGGATCGAGGAGGCGGTGCGCCGTTACCGCCGGATCGAGTCCCTCCAGGCCGAGTTCGACCAGGCGGTGTCGACCGTCGAGGTGACCGTCCGGTCGCCGGACGGCCTGGTCGAGGTGGTGGTCACGGCCGGTGGACGGATCACCGACGTCCGGTTCCTCGGGCCGCTGCACACCCGCAGCCCGCGAGACGTGGCCGGCTCCGTGCAGGCCGCGGTCACCGCGGCGGCCGACGCCGCCGAGTGGGCCCGGGAGAAGCTGCACAACGAGACGTTCGCCGCCTACCGACCGCTCGCGGGGGCCTGAGATGGACACACTGCGCGCGCTCGCCGCCCGGCTCGACGAGGCGAGCGCCACGCTTACCGTCGTGTCGCACACGGTCACCGCCAGCGACCCGGCCCAGGCCGCGTTCGGCGCCGACGCGCCGGGCCGTCCGGGCGAGATCGGTCGGGCGCTGCACCGGCAGTGGGCCACCGCCACCGACGACCGGTCCCGGGAGGCCCGCGCCGCGGCCGGTCGACTGGCCGCGGCCGCGGCGGCGGTCCGGGAGGCCGCCGACCGCTACGCCGAGGTCGACCGGGCGGCCCGCCGCCGGCTCGCCGGGGAGCCGTGATGGACGCCCTGGACCGGCTCGCCGAGCCCGGCCTCGACCTGCTGCGCCGGGTGGACACGCTGATCGCGGCCGGCGTGCCCGAGGGGCACCGGGTCTGGCCGCTGCTGCGCCGCATGCAGGTGCTGCCCGGCGACGCGGTCCGCAGCTTCCTCGACCTGCACCCCGTGCCGCTCGCCAGCGCCGGGCACGCCGTGCGCCGGCTCGTCCGGGGGTACGACGACGTCTCCGCCGCGCTCACCGACGCGGTGCTCTGGTCCGGCCCGGCCGCCACGGCGTACGGGCAACAGCGGGCGGCGCTGCTGCGCCACCTCGACGAAGGGCCGGACAGCCTGGTCGGGCGGCTCGAATCCACCGCGGGTTACGCGGACGCCCTCGCCGACTGGGTGGAGGGCAGTCGTCTCGCCCTGGCCCGCACGCTGGCCGACGTGCTCCGCTCGGCCGAAGCGGTCGCCGTGGTCGCCGCCACCGCCACCGGTGCCTCGACGCGTCCCGGGCCGGTCGGGCCCGGGGTGGCCGACGCCGCCGAGATCGCCGCACGGGTGCTGGCGGTGCTCTGCGTCGCGTACGACGGTGCCGAGACGTTGCTGCGCCAGTGGGCGCCGAGCCTGGCCGAGACCGCGTGGCGGCCGCCAGCGGATGGGCGACCCCGCTACGACGAGCCCACCCGGGTCGGCTGGTAGGCGGGTCTCGATCCTGCCGGCCGAGGCCGCTGTGTCCCGGGCAGGCCACGGCGTCGCTCGCGGGCACCCGGCCTGAGCCGGCACCCACGGCGACGCCGTGGTCTTCCCCCTGCACCCCCCGCAGGTCTGCCTCCACTCAACGCCGCCAAGGCGCCTCTTGTCTCCTGCCCGGACCCGGATTCAACCGTCCGGGCGAGGAGCAACGGCACGACGGGATGCCCGGCAATGGGTCAAGTCGACGGTCATGGATGGCAGCGGGGCGTAGCCGGCCGGTGCGCTCTGCGCCGTGACCCGTCGTAGGGTGGGGGGATGGGCATGCTCTGCGCGGTCAGCTTCAACCGGTACGGGCGCCTCTACTACCTCGACCCGGGTGAGTTGCGTCCGCAGGTGGGCGACCGGGTGCTGGTGCCCACCGACGACGGGCCCGAGGTGGCGGAGTGCGTGTGGGCCGCCCAGTGGGTGACCGAGGACACCGACGGCTTCCCCCGCCTGGTGGGGCTGGCCGGCGACGACGACCTACGCCGCGACGAGGCGTTGCGTCGGCGTAAGGCGGAGGCGAAGGTGGCCGCGAAACGGCTGATCCGCTCGCACGGCCTGCCGATGAAGGTGGTGGCCGTCGACCATGTGCTGGGTTCGGCCGAGAACGGCGGTGAGCGCAGCACCGTGTACTTCACCGCCCCGCACCGGGTGGACTTCCGGTCCCTGGTCCGCGACCTGGGCGCCACCCTGCACTGTCGGGTCGAGCTGCGGCAGCTCTCCGCACGCGACTCGGCGCGGGTGCAGGGCGGCATCGGCTCCTGCGGTCGCGACCTGTGCTGCGCCACGTTCCTCACCGACTTCGAGCCGGTGACCATCCGAATGGCGAAGGACCAGGACCTGCCGCTCAACCCGCTGCGCATCTCCGGCGCGTGCGGCCGGTTGATGTGCTGCCTGAAGTACGAGCACCCGCTCTACCAGCGCTTCCAGGAGACCGCCCCGGCGGTCGGCAGCCGGGTCTCCACGCCCGAGGGTGACGGCCGGGTCGTCGGCCACAGCGTTCCGAGAGACGCGGTGACGGTACGCCTGGACGCGGACGGCTCCCGCTGCTCCTGCTCCCGCGCCTCCGTCTGCGCCCCCCGCCAAGCCCACGACCAGCACTACACCCCCTAACCCGGCCCCCACCCCCACCCCACCCGACCCTCCCGCCCGGGCATCCGCCCCGTTCCACGTTGATCATGAAGTTATTGCCATCTCGCGCGGCTTGTCGGAGCAATAACTTCATGATCAACGGGGGTGGGGCGGGGTGGGGCGGGTGGGCTGTTAGCGGAGGACTGTGGGGGGGTCGGTTAGGTGGGGGGATAGTGGCGACTTGGGGATCAGCCAGCTTTGGGTGGGAGACTGGTCGGGATTGACCCGCCAGTCGCGGGCGACCCGGTCCACTCCGATCGGGTAGATGGTCAGCGTTCCGTCCGGATCGATGCGCAGCCGCAGGAACGACTTGGAGTCCTCGATGCCCTGGCCGGCGAAGAGCTCGTTGACGTTCACTCCGAACGAGCCCGCCACCAGCAGATACGCCGCCACCAGTTGGCTGGCGACCAGACCGATCACCGGGCCGTAGAGCACCGCCGCCGCGGCTGCCGGCAGCGGCCACGGCCAGTCGTAGAACGGCAGCGCCAACCACGCCCAGGTGCCGGCCGCTCCCAGGGCCACCTGCGCCACGCCGTGGCCGACGCCGAGGATCCAGTGCCGGGCGTGGCGTTTTCCGCTCGCACTGGGCGGCTTGGCGAACAGGGCCGCCGCCACCACCGTCACCAGTACCATCACCACCAACGGGACGCTGAACAGCCGCTGGTCGGTGCTGTCGGCCCAGTTCGCCGTCGCGCCCGCCATGGCCAGCATCAGCAGGGTGTGCAGAATGCCGAGCAGCGTCGTGAAGCCGGGATTGCGGAACGGCAACCGGGGGAAGATGCCCCAGCCGTACCGTCGGGACCGCGCCGCGTCCGGGTAGCGGGCCACCAGGTCGTACGGCTGGGCAGTGCTGGCCTTGCGGGCCAACGTGTCCCGCGGTGGCACCTCGATGCGCTCCGGCAGCTTGTGCGTGGGGTAGAGATACGCGCCGCCCCCACCGCAGGTGATCAGTTGCCGGTCCGGTCCGGAATAGCGGGCGTAGTGGTGCAGGTCCCCGGAGAGCAGCAGCCGCACCCGCGCCCCGGTCGGGTCGATGATCGTGCGGATGAAGTAGTCGATCGAGTCGTACGCCGTGGGGTTGTCGGCGGCCTTGACCCAGGTCGGAGCCGGCGCGGCAATGATCACCTTGGACTCCGGCCCGAGCCGCCGGGCCGCCTCGTCGAAGTAGGCCAGCTGCGGGTCGTCGAGGTACGAGCCGGACTGGTCGTCCACGCCGAGCAACCACCAGTCGGCCGGCAGCTCTACCGCGAAGTACGACCGGGACTGCCCGGTGCCCCAGCCCGCGAAGTTGCGGTCCCGGGAACGGACGAACAACCGCAGGAACGCGGTGAGGCCGTCGTACCAGTCGTGGTTGCCGGGCACCGCGAAGAGGGTGGGCTTCTCGGCCGGCGCCACCGGCAAGGCGGCCTGGTAGGGGCCCTTGCACCGGTCCTCGTACGAGGCATAGGCCGCCGACGGGTACACCTGGTCGCCGCCCATCACCAGGGTCTGCGCCCGGGGCAGCCGGTGCCCGTCGAGCGTCAGCTCGGGCTGCGCCAGCAGGTACGCCACCGAGTACGTGGCGTTGAAGCCGTCACCCAGGTCGGCCACGTAGTCGAGCCACAGCCCGCCGTCCGGCCCGACCTGGCGGAACACGCCGTCGCCGAACGCGTTCTGCAACTCACGTTTGTCGAGGTACGCCCCGAAGAGCACCGCGAGCAGCGTCCGGATGCCGGTGCTGATCAGCAGGAACGGCGCCAGCCACGGCACCGGCCTGCGAGGGGTGAAGCCCAGCTCCAGCGGGTCGGTGCTGCGCGGCCGATGGGCGGCGCGTTCACCGGCCGGCGGGCGGTCAGGACGCTCCTGGTGGGGGGAATCGTCGCGTTCGTCGCTCACCCGCCGCAGCGTAGTCCCGGAGCTGATCATTCGCTGTCCGGTAAGCGTCCAGATGGCGGCCGATGTCCGGTTGCTGCGGGCGGGCGCGACAGGGGTATCCCGTTCGGTCGGTGCCGCCGGGGTGCCGTACACTTGCTGATCGTTGCCGCCTTAGCTCAGTCGGCTAGAGCGACGCACTCGTAATGCGTAGGTCGACGGTTCGATTCCGTCAGGCGGCTCAGGGCGGGGCCCTGACCAGCAGTCGCTGGTCAGGGCCCCATTTCCATCGATGGGGTTTTGAATTTCCCCTGAATAACCCCGATAACGCCTGCGTGCGACCATGTTCGACCGCCCCACGCGGCCCATGATCGCGTTGCTCGGGTCCGGTTGTCGCGTGACTAGCGACGAGCTTCAGGCAGGTCGGTGCCTTCGTTAGCCCTGGACCGGTATGGCAAGAGGGCCGCGCCGGCCCGGCGGCATATGCAGAAGGTGATCTTGGCTGCGCAGACCCAACGCAGTGCCTGAGCTATGGATCATCGTCGGCGTTGCCCTCTCCATCGACGGCGGCTGCACCGCCCGCTGACCGCGCCACCTGCCATCACGGACAAGGAAACCGATCGCGTGGGCGGTCAGATGTCAGGATGTGATTCAGAGGCACAGGTCCTCTAGCGTTTCCCAGAGCTGTCGTTCACGACTGGGGTCGTAGGACTCCTTGGACGAGGAGACTTCTCGTGTGCGGTCGATATAGGAACCTGAAGGTGCCGGGATGTGTCCGAGCGCGACGTCGGCGAGGTGTTGGCCGGCGTTCTTCTGGCTCGAGGCAATCGGGGTCAGCGTCATCAACGGCATGATGCGTCGCCCCACGAACCGGACGACTGCGCCTGCTTCGCGGCTCAGGCCGGTGCCGGGCACGAACCCGGGATTGTAGGCGACAATGTCGACGCCCTGTGGTAAACGTCGTGCGTACTCGTGGATGAGGTATATCGCGGCGAGCTTGCTGGTGGAGTATGCGGTCCCTCCCGCTGTGACGGTGTTCGGCTTCGGGAAGGCGCAGATTCGGGCCAAGGCAGCCGGGTCTTGCCATGACGGCGCGGGCATCATTCCCGCGTTGTGGCGGAAGTCGCCGAAGTGAGCGTCGCTGACGGTGAGAACGATCCGTGACGGTGCCTTGAATCGGTCCTGTAGAAGGCGGAGAAGGACGTGATTGGCGAGGACGTTGACGGCGAATGTCGCCTCGAACCCGTCCGGGCTCTTCGTGACGTTGTTCGTGTAGAGCAGGCCGGCGTTTCCGACGAATCCACGCAGCGGTGGTAGATGTCCCGTATCGAGCCGTTGGATCAGCTCGTGAGCCGTCGTACGGACGCTGCCCAGTGACAATAGGTCCGTCGGGATTGATGTCACGGCGCGTCCGCCTTGGCCAAGATGAGCGGCGAGCTTAGTTCCCGCGGCGCCGCGGGCTAGGAGCACGAGGTGCGCCTCAGGATCGCCTTCGAGGATGCGCTCGACGGCGACCCGGCCGAACCCCCGAGTCGCGCCGGTCATGACAATGGTGTGGGTCACAGAATTCTCCCTTGAAGACTTATGGACGTGCCCGATGCGTATCGCTTACTCACGAGAACGTTGGCGATCGCGTTGTCCGGATTCCTGAGGCGGCGGTGCACTTGGGCGAGTCGACGACTCGTAAAGGTGCTGCGACGGCGGTGCGGCAGCAGCCGCGTGCGGACCAGGCCAGGGACCCGGTTGACAGACCCGAGTACCGCACGGGCCCGTAGAGGGTCTGGACCGAGACGGTTTCCGAGGTTGTCGGCGGACGGGCCGATCGTGGCCGAGGTGCCGAAGAAGCCGGTTGCGCTCCCACCGGGGGCGGGGCCATGACGTGCATCCGGTGTCGCTTTGAAGACCGGGAACGGGCACATACCCGCGTTGTTGACGACGCGTCGAGCCGGCCGGAATGGTCGGCAGGCGCGGTCACAGCCTCAGCGACCGATGCCTCGTCGCGAACGTCGAGGGCCTGCACCATAAGTCGGTGAGGCTGGTCGCCGGCCCACTGGGCCGGGTTGCGCAGCGTCGCGACGACATTCCATCCTTCGGCGAGGAACTTCTCCACCATGCGACGGGCCGAAGCCCGACGAGCTGCCGTGGCGAGGGCGGTCTGTTTATGCCCACCTCTTAACTATGTGACGTATATTTACTTTGTATAGTCACGGTAGCGCTTCTGTGGTCGATCGTCAACACTGCCTTTTACGAGATAAAGTAAGCCGCATGTCACCCCGACCCTCCGCCTCCGAACGACTCGACCGCGAGGAGGTCCTGTCCACCGCTCTCGCCATCGCCGACACCGACGGACTCGACGCCGTCACGCTGCGCCGGGTCGCCGCCGCCTGGAACGTCACACCCATGGCGCTGTACTGGCACTTCAAGGACAAGGACGCGCTGCTCGACGCGCTGGTCGAACGGATCCTCGGCGAGGTGGACCTGACCGGCAGCGGCAAGGCCGACCTGCGTACCGTGATGACGGCTCTGCTGCGCGTCCTGCGCGCGCACCCCGCCCTCGCCGAGATCACGCCGCTCCGCTTCATGCGTACGGACCCCGGCATCGATCTGGCCGAGCGGGTCATCGCGCTGCTGCGCGCCGAGGGGCACTCGCCGGTGGCCGCTGCCCAGCTAAGCATCTTCCTGCTCAACGCGCTGATCGGGTTGGTGATCCGGCAGCCGGGTGACCCCGCCGCCGCCGACCCGGCCCTGCGGGAGTCCCTGCTCACGGCCAAACGCGCACGACTGAAGTCGCTCTCCCCCCAGGACTACCCCCATCTGACCGAAACCGCCGACTTCTTCCTCGGCCTGCCCGACGAGCAGGAGTACTACGAGCGAGGTCTGACCATGCTCCTCAACGGGGTATGTCTCACCTGACCGGTCACGGCCCCGGCGGTGTTAATTCAGCTATGCCTGAACCTGGTAACGGTTTGTTGGATGCGGTAGGACGGCGAACGCGCCGTCGCGATGGATGGCTGGCCGTGGACAGGGCCGCGGCCACCCGAGACGCCTCGCGTCGGCCCTGGTCGCGGGCTGCGGACACGAGCGCGGGCACGATGGATCGGTCCATCACGCTGGCCCCCTGCGCTCGTTTGGAGGCCGCGTCCCGCAGCAGCAGCTCCACCCGGCGGCCCGTACCCAGCGCTGCGCGCTGCTTGTCAATGCGCGCCCACGGGCCGATCGCGGCGGTGCTCGGCGCGAGGGCGATCACCGGTCCGTCGCCGGGGGCGAGGTCGAGGTTCAGGGTCGACCGCATGCCCCCATCCATGTAGCGGCGACCTTCGATGGCGACTGGAGCGGCGGAGGTCGGCATGGCGCAGCTCGCGGCGACGGCGTCCACGAGGGGTACGTCGTCGTGCCGGGTGATGGTGCGACTGGCACCCGACTCGGTGTCGACGACGATGATGCGTAGGTCCGCGTCCTTCCAGGCGTGGTCGGGCAGTCGAGCCTCGGCGATCCGACGGTGCCGCGACGGGTCGTCGATGCGCGCGGAGAGAGCGAGCCGCCCGAGGCGGCGAGCGGCCTGCTCGGGACTGCGGGCGAACAGTTGTGCCCGCGCGAGCCGGAGGAGGTCGAGGAAGCCGAGGGTGGCCGAGGTTTCGTGGGCAACGCCTTCGCGCTGGCGTTCGAAGAGTTCCGTCAGCGGCGTGCCGCTGCTGATCTGGGCGCCGACGACAGCTCCGGCGCTGGTGCCGACGAGGACAGCCTCCGGGGACACCGTCACTCCCTCATCCGCGAGGCCGGCGAGGATTCCGGTCTCCCAGGCGATGCCAGCCACTCCACCGCCACCGAGCACCCAGACGGGCCGCGCGTCGTCTGTCATCGGTCCCCCACTCGAATCGGGTTAACTGCTAACATCGTTCGCAGTTTTTAAGCTAGCAGGGGCCGGAGGAAGTTGACAACGGTGTTCAGCGCTCGCGTCGTCCGAGGATGATCCCGCCGAGCCGGCTCTCCGCCGAGGTGACGGTCTGCTGCGACTCGACGGTGAAGCCGTGCTCACGCAGCCGGGCCGCCACCTGGGCTGGCTGACGACGATGGACGTACACGTTCATCGGGTGGCCGCCGTAGCCCTCCGTCTTGAGTGTCGTTTCGTCACCCACGTGGAAGCCGATCAGCAGCGGGCTACCGAGACGCAGCACCCGCCGGAAGTGCGCGAACACCGTGCCGATCTGGTCGTCGGGGACGTGGATGAGGGAGTACCAGGCGACCAGGCCGGCGAGCGAGGCATCGTCGAGTTCGAGGTCGATCATCGAGCCGACCTCGAACCTCAGCTCAGGGTGATCACGGCGGGCCACCGCGATCATCCCGGGCGACAGATCCATCCCGAAGGCGTCGACGCCGAGCGTGTGCAGGTAGGCGGTGATGCGCCCCGTCCCGCAGCCCACATCCGCGACCGGCCCGCCACCGACGCCCCGCACGACATCGGCGAACGACGCCAGAGCGGCTCGCTCGTGGGGTGCCTCCGCCAGCAGGTCACGTACCAGACGCGCGTAGCTGACCGCCACCGTGTCGTAGGAGGTACGGGTGTCGGCCAGCCAACCGTCGACGCTCATGGCGGCAACGCTAGAGCAGCGGCGTGATCAGACGTAGATCTTCGACGCGTACTCCGGGCCGTAGTGCCGTTCCAGGTCCTCCAGGCTCTCCGTCGGCGCTT
Organism: Micromonospora sp. NPDC050276; assembly: GCF_044459545.1. NCBI lineage: Bacteria > Bacillati > Actinomycetota > Actinomycetes > Micromonosporales > Micromonosporaceae > Micromonospora > Micromonospora sp. NPDC050276. The sequence continues at coordinate 199,067 of NZ_JBITJA010000010.1, forward strand.
CGACCTCCTTGATCAGGCGTGCCCGGGACGGTAGTGCGTCGGGCTGCCAGGTCTCGGGCCGCCACAGCGCGGACCGCAGGAACGCCTTCGCGCAGTGGTAGAAGATCTGCTCGATCTCCACCACCACGGCGAGCACCGGCCGGTGTCCCTTGACCACCATGTCGTCGAACCACGGCGCGTCGCTGACCAGGCGGGCCCGCCCGTTGATCCGTAGCGTGTCGGTCCGACCGGGGATGAGGAAGAGCAACCCGATGTGCGGGTTGTCGAGGATGTTGCGGTAGCCGTCGGCCCGCCGGTTGCCCGGCCGCTCGGGTAGCGCGATGGTCGTGTCGTCCAGGACCAGGGCGAACCCCGCCGGGTCGCTCTTGGGGGAGACGTCGCAGTTGCCGTCCGCGCCGGCCGTGGCCATCAGGCAGAACGGCGAGGCGGCCAGCCAGTCGCGGTCCCGCTCGTGCAGGCGGGGGCGGTCCTTGTTGGCGGCCCGCGTGTTCGGTTCGCCGAGCAGTTCGCGTAACTCCTCGTGCGAGGTGATCTCCACCGTCACGTTGATCCTCCCTCAGCCGTTGACCCGGTGGCGGGCACCACCGTCGTCAGCCTAGGCCGCCCTGACCAGCGCGAGGTTTGTGCCTGGTTGCCGGGGGTACGGCCTCACCCGACCCGCTCGTCGCACGAGACCGTTCCGCAGGATCCGACCAGTGGAGGCCGGGAGATGGAGAGCCGACTCAAGGTACTGGGCCACCCAGTCCATCCGATGCTGGTCATGTTCCCGGTCGCGTTGCTGGCCACGGCGGTGCTGTTCGACGTGGTGGACACCGTGGGTGGTCCCGACTTCCTCGGCGAGGTCGCGTACTGGAACATCACCGTCGGCCTGATCGGCGGCCTGCTGGCCGCGGCGGCCGGCTCGTTCGACCTGCTGGCGATCCCGACCGGCACCCGTGCCAAGCGAGTGGGCCTGCTGCACGCCGGCGCCAACGTCGCGGTGATCCTGCTCTTCGCCGCCGTGTGGGCCGTGCGGCTCAACGCGGAGTCCCGGGCCGCCGGCGGGGCACTGGTCGCCATCGAGGTGGTCGCGGTGGCGATCCTCGGCATCAGCGCCTGGCTCGGTGGCGAGCTGGTCGACCGGCTCGGTGTGGGCGTCGACCGCGACGCCGGCCTGGATGCGCCCAGCTCACTACGGCCGCCGACGGCCAAGCAGCGGATCGGAGAGGTGTGATGAGCGAGCAGCAGTTTGGTGGCTTCGGCCGGGGGTGGCGGGGCAGCCGGCAGCAGGGCTGGGACCCGATGGGCGAGTTGCAGTCGCTGCGCGCCGAGTTGAGCCGCCTGGTCGGAGGTCGCGCCGGGACGTCCGACGTCGAGTTGACCGAGACCTCGGACGGCTGGGAGGTCGTCGTCCGGCTGCCCGGGGTGGCGCCGGAGGAGGTGGCGGTCGAGTTGGACGACCGTGAGTTGTGCGTGCGCGCCCGTTCGGAGGCGGAGGTCAACGCCGACCAGGGCATCCCCGGCGGCTTCGAGACGCGCGGCTTCGAGTACCGCGTCAACCTGCCGGCACGGGTCGACCCGGACGCCATCGACGCGGTCATGGACCACGGCCTGCTCCGGGTCCGCCTGCCTCGCGCGTCCCGGCCCGCGCCGCGCACCATCACCGTGGGCCGCACCGGGCCGCGCTCCGGCGACCTTTCCACGGGTACGCCGATGCCGGCCGATCCCGCTGCGGACCGGGAGCTGCACCACCCGGACACCGTCGGCGAGATCGACCGGCCGTAGCGGCCGCGTGGTCTCCCCGTCCATGCTCGGCCCGACCTCCGAGCGCCTTCCCGACGTGCGGCGGATCGCCGTGCTGCGCGCCAACGCGCTCGGCGACTTCATCTTCACCCTGCCGGCGCTGGATGCGCTGCGTGACGCGTACCCCTCGGCGGAGATCGTGTTGCTCGGTGCGCCGTGGCACGCGAAGCTCTGGCGCGACCGGCCCGGCCCGGTGGACCGGGTGCTGGTGGTGCCGCCGGTGCCCGGCATCCGTACGCCGGAGCCGGGCGAGCCGGAGTCGTCGATGGACGACTTCCTGGCCGCTGCCGCCGCTGCGGGGTTCGACGTGGCGGTGCAGCTCCACGGTGGGGGTGCCAACTCCAATCCGCTGGTCAGCCGGCTCGGTGCCCGGTTGACCGTCGGTCTGCGCAGCGACGATGCGCCGCCGCTGGACCGGTGGATCCGCTACGTCTACTACCAGCACGAGGTGATCCGGTACCTGGAGGTGGTGGCGCTGGTGGGAGCGCCAGCCACCACCATCACGCCGACGCTGGCGGTGACCGACGCCGACCGGGCCGAGGCAGCCCGGGTGCTTGGCCCGGCGGGTCGTCCCCGGGTGGCGTTGCATCCGGGTGCCACCGACACCCGCCGCCGCTGGCCCGCCGAGCGCTTCGCCGAGGTGGCCCGTGCACTGCACGAGGACGGTTACGAGGTGCTGGTCACCGGCACGCCGTCCGAGCAGGAGGTGGTGGACAGGGTCGTCGCCGCGGCGCAGGTGCCGGTGCGCCCACAGGTGGGCACGCTCAGCCTCGGTGGGCTGGTGGGCTGCTATACCGACTGCGCGTTGGTCGTCTCCAACGACACCGGCCCGCTGCACCTGGCGGCCGCGGTGGGTGCGCCCACGGTGGGGATCTTCTGGGTCGGCAACCTGATCAACGGGGCCAGCCCGTTGCGGGGGCGGCACCGGCCGATCAGCTCGTGGACCGTGCACTGCCCGGTCTGCGGGGTGGACTGCACGCCGGGCATCTATCCGCACCGGCCGGGCGACGGGGAGTGCCCGCACCGGGATTCGTTCGTCACCGACGTGCCGGTGGCCGAGGTCCTGGAAGCCGCCCGGGAGTTGCTGGCCGCACGGTGACGGCGCTCAGGCCGGCTGCGGGGTGTCCTCCTCGGCGAGGATGACCTCCCACGCCTCCACGTCCCGGTCGGTGACCGTGGTGGGCGACTCCAGGTGGTACGCGCCGCTGGGCAGGATGCCCGCCCCGCCGTGGCGGGCCAGCACCGCGAGCTGCGCGGCCACGTCCTCGCCCTGGTGCTTCTCCTGCACCCGACGCCAGAAGTCGAAGCCACCGGCGTCGACGAGCTTGGCCCGGTCGTAGAGCACGCACCCGCCGATCCACGAGACCTTGTACGCCCGCCACGCGCCCGGGGGCAACGCCAACTGCTCGGTGATGTGCAGCAGGTTGGCCGCCGAGTGGATCCGGGCCCGGTGCCACTGCGGGGTGTCGGGTCGGATCCGCTCCGGCGTGGGCGGGCCGACCCACTCCTCGTAGTGCCCGTGCGACTCCGGCCGCACGTCGTCGGTGTACGAGAGCCCGTGCACGCCGTTGCCGACGAACCCGCAGCCCAGCTCACCGATCGCGGTGACCAGCCGGTGCAGCGCCCCCGGTTCCAGCCAGATGTCGTCGTCGAGGCTGAGGACGTACCGGGCGGCCGAGGCGGCGAGCAGGTACGCCCGGTGTTCGGCCAACCCCCGGCGGGGCAGCCGGCGGGTCAGCAGCACCGGGTGCCCCCGGTGACGCAACGCCCGGACCATGGTGGCCGCGGCGGGATGCGCGTACGCGGGGTCCCCATCGGACTGGTCGCTGACGACCACACCGAAGCCGGGCAGCCCGTCCTGGGCGGCGAGCCCGCCCAGGGTGACGGCCAGCTCAGCGGGGCGGTTCCGGGTCGGAATGAGCACGTCGACCAGCCGGTCGGCGCGGAAGTCCTCGGGGCTGCCGAGGTCGAGCGGCCGGTTCACGACGCCTGGGTGCGGGTGCGCAGCGACGGGTCGGGTGCCGGGTCGTTGGTGTGTGGCGACGGGTCCTGGCTGTGCGACCGGATCCGCTCGATGATCGCCGAGGTGGACCGGTCCGGCACGTACCCCAGGGTGCGCACCTGACCGCCCAGCCGGCGCACCAGTGGCGCCTCCGGCACCAGCTCCGGCGGATAGTCGCCGCCCTTGACGTACACGTCCGGGCGGACCGCCTCGATCAGTGCGGCGGGCGAGTCCTCCTCGAAGACCACCACGTGGTCCACGCAGGCGAGCGCGGCGAGCAGGGCGCTCCGGTCCTCCACCGGGTTGACCGGCCGGTCCGGGCCCTTCAGTCGTCGTACGCTGCCGTCCGAGTTGATCGCCACGATGAGCAGGTCGCCCAACGCGCGGGCCTGCTCCAGGTAGCGCACGTGCCCGCGGTGCAGCACGTCGAAGCAGCCGTTGGTGAACACCACCGACCGGCCCGCCTCGCGGTACTCCGCGACGATCGCGTCCAGCTCGTCGCCGCCGACCAGCGCGGGGTGGCCCGTGGTGTCGGTCGGCTGGTCGAGGGCGGCCAGCAGGTCGTCCCGCCGGCACACGCAGGTGCCGGTGTCCGAGACGGTGATGGTGGCCGCCAACTGGGCGAGCTGGGCGGCGGTGGGCAGTGGCGCGTCGGCGGCCAGGGCCAACGTCATCGCCGCCAGGTATGCGTCACCGGCACCCACGGCGTGGCTCGCCGGCACCGGGGTGCTGTGACTGCGTCGCGGCTCCCCGTCGGTGCCGCCGACCACCGCGCCCTCGGTGTCCAGGGTCACCGCGACCACATCGGCACCGGTGTGCGCGCGCAGCTCGGCCAGGCGGGACTCGGCCAGGACGGCTCGGTCGACACCTTCACCGGCCCGGGTGTTCACGGTGACGCCGGTGCCGGTGACGCTGAGCCCGTCGCCGGTGAGGGCCACCCGGCCCTCACCCGGGGTGGGCTCACCGACCGGCCCGGGACGGCCGCTGGCGCTTGCGATGAGGTCGTCGGCGCGTACCCCGCCCGGGGCCACGCCGGCGGTCATCTCGGACGGCCCGTCGACCGGGTCGCTCTCGGGATGTTCCAGGTGCAGTTCGGTCCCGCCAGTCGGGCGGGTCGTACCGCCGGCACGGGCCAACAGTCGGGTCGCCTCGGCGAAGCTGGGGGTGACCACGGTCGGCGCGAGACCCCGCCAGTCGGCCAGATCGTGGGCGTCCAACGCGACCGTGGCGTACCGCTCGCGGTGCTCGACCAGCCACGCGCGGACCGGCGCGGGCAGCGCGCCCAGGCCGTAGTCGCAGACCACCAGGGTCGGCGCCTCCCCGCCGGCGGCGGCGCGCAACTCTTCGGTGGCGCAGCTCAGGGCGGTGAGCAGTCGGGCCACGCCGTCGTGGTCCAGGGAGTCCTCCGGGTCGCCGGAGTCCTCGCGCAGCAGGATCTGGTTGCCGGCCAACATCCGCCGCTTCACCGGGGTGGGCCGTCCGGGCTGGTTGACCGTGCGGTCCCAGACGCCCGCGCGGTCCAGGCAGTCATGTAGCTCGTCGCCGGCGACGTCGGCGCCGACCGGTGCCACCAGCACCGCCCGGCCGCCGAGGGTGGCGACGTTGACGGCGGTGTTCGCGGCCCCGCCGGCCGCGGAGATGCGCCGACGCAGGGTGAGGACCGGGGCGGGTGCCTCCCGGCAGAGCCGGTCGGAGTCGGCGAAGCGCCATTCGTCCAACATGGCGTCACCGACGATCAGGACTGGGCGTCCGAGCCAGCTCTCCACGACGGTGGCGAGCCGGCGCTGTTCCGCTGCTGCTCCTGCCATGCCTCCCCGGGTCCCCAGCGGCCTGCCGGGCAAACCTGCGCGGCGGCCGGCCCCGCCGCTGGTCAGGCCGCCTTCGACGCCGCCTGACCGGTCCGAACCTGTCCGACCTGTTTCGGGCGTTCGAGGGCGGGAAGGGGATTGAGGTACCCCCGGAAAGGAGATGTATCGAGATGGCAGCGACATTGCAGGGCAAGCGGATCGCCTTCCTGGCCGCCGACGGCGTCGAGGAGGTCGAGTACGTGCAGCCGCGCGAGGCGGTCGAGAACGCCGGCGCAACGACCGAGTTGGTTTCGCTGAAGCCCGGGTCCATCCAGTCCTTCAACCACCTGGACCACTCCAAGACCTACGACGTGGACGTGACCGTCGACAAGGCGGACGCCGCTGGCTACGACGCGCTGGTGTTGCCCGGCGGGGTGGCGAACCCGGACTTCCTGCGGGGCGACCCGGACGCGGTGCGGTTCGTGAAGGCGTTCTTCGACGCGGGCAAGCCCGTCGGGGTGATCTGTCACGGCCCGTGGACGCTGATCGAGGCGGACGTGGTGCGGGGCCGGCGGATCACCTCCTGGCCCACCCTGCGGACCGACCTGACCAACGCCGGCGCCACCTGGGTAGACGAGGAGTGCGTCACGGACGGCAACCTGACCAGCAGCCGCAAGCCCGACGACCTCCCCGCCTTCTGCGCCCAGATCACCAAAACCTTCACCCCCGCCTAAACCCCCCACCCCCACCCAGCCGCACCCCCTCTCACCCTTGTTGATCAAGAGATTTGCGTCAAGAAATGCCGTCCGCATGACGCAAACCTCTTGATCAACCCCGGGGAAGGGGGGTGGGGGGTGGGGTTTTTTGTGGTTTGGCGCATGTTCTGCGGGTGGCGGGATAGAAGGGCACATGACCACCGAAGCCTCCGACGCACCGGTGCTGAATCGTCAGCAGATCCGGCTGCTCATGTTCGGCCTGATGACCGGCATGCTGCTGGCCGCACTCGACCAGACCATCGTCGGTACGGCGCTGCCGACCATCGTGGGCGAGTTGGGCGGGATCAACCACTACTCGTGGGTGGTCACCGCGTACCTGCTCGCCTCGACCGCGTCCACACCGCTGTACGGCAAGATGGCCGACCTGTACGGGCGCCGACCAGTCTTCCTCTTCTCGATCGGGACGTTTCTGGTCGGGTCGCTGCTGGCCGGGCTGTCGCAGAACATGACCCAGCTGATCGTCACCCGGGGTATCCAGGGTCTCGGCGCCGGTGGTCTGCTGACGCTCGCGTTCACCATCATCTCGGACGTGGTGTCACCCCGGGAGCGTGGTCGGTACCAGGGCCTGTTCGGCGCGGTCTTCGGGATCTCGTCGATCGCCGGACCGCTGGTGGGTGGTTACTTCGCGGAGACCGACTGGCGGTGGATCTTCTACATCAACGTGCCGCTGGCGATTCTGGCAATCGTCGTCTGCTATCACGTGATGCGGCTGATCCCGTTCGAACGTCGGGACCACTCGATCGACTGGCTGGGCGCCGGCCTGCTGGTCGCCGGGGTGAGCTCCCTGCTGCTCGCGCTGAGCTGGGGTGGCAACGAGTACGCCTGGGGCTCCGGCGTGATCATCACGCTCTTCGTGGTCGGTGCGGTGCTGGGGGTGCTCTTCGTCCTCCAGGAGGCCCGGGTGGCCGAGCCGATCCTGCCGCTGCGGCTGTTTCGCAGCGCCACCTTCGCACTGGCCAACTCGGCCCTGCTCGTCATCGGTCTGGTGATGTTCGGTTCGATCATCTTCATCCCGCTCTACCTGCAGATCGTCAAGGGCGCCTCGCCGACCCGCAGCGGTCTGCTGATGCTGCCGATGATGGCCGGCATCATCATCACCTCGATTCTGACCGGCCGCGCGATGACCCGGATCGGTCGGTACAAGTGGTTTCCGGTGGCCGGCTCGGTGACCCTGCTGGTCGGCATGTTCCTGTTCACCCAACTGGAGGTGGCCACCTCGCTCTGGTTGGCGTTCGGGTTCATGGTGGTGATCGGCGTCGGGTTGGGTCTGTGTATGCAGTCGCTGATCCTGGCGGTGCAGAACGCGGTCTCCGTACGCGACCTGGGAGCCGGCACCTCCTCGGCGACCTTCTTCCGGTCGCTGGGCGGTTCGTTCGGGGTGGCGATCCTCGGTACGGTGCTCTCGTCCCGGCTGACGAGTGGGCTCGCCGACCGGCTGCCCGGCGCGATCGCGCAGCTCCCGCCGCAGGAGCAGGCGGCCGTGGCGGCGAGTGGCGGCGCCAACATCTCGATCAACGATCCGGCCACCATCCTGGCCCTGCCGGGGCCGGTACGCGCGGCCATCCAGGGCGCCTTCGTCGACGCGCTGGACATGGTCTTCCTGACCGCCGGCCTGATCGCGATCGTGGCGGTGGTGGTCTGCCTGACGCTGCCCAACACGCAACTGCGTGGTGCCGGCCCGAAGGGCGCCACCGGTGGCGCGGATCCGCTCGGCGGGGAGGCCCCGGCGCCCGGTGGCAAGCCGTTGACCCGCGAATCCAAGGAGGAGGCCGCCGCGGACATGGAGGCCAAGTCCCAGACGATGATCTGAGTGCGGCCGGCTGATCTCACCACGCCTTTGATCGACTCGCGCTCACCGAAGGTCGGGGTGTCCGGACGCCGAGGATGCCCAGACTTCCGGTGAGCGCGAGTCGATCAAGGGTCAGGCGGGGGTCCGCCTGCCGCAGTGAGACACGGCCCCGGGGTCGGTGACTCCGGGGCCGACCTACTTGAGGATGAGCCGGTTGGTCTGTTCGAAGACGTCCAGGTCGGCGAGGGTTTCGGCGACGGAGGCGGAGAGTGGGGCGGGGAACCGGTCGCGAGGGAAGAAGCCGGCGTCGGTGGTCTCGTCGGTGACCCGGGTCAGCTGCCCGTCCCACTCCTCGACCTTGAAGGCCGTCGTGAACACCTGGTACGTGTGCCCGTACATGTTGGTGCTCGTCCGGTCCGGGCCGGTGTAGAGGGCGAACGCGCAGACCCGCAGCGCACGCAGCCCGGTCTCCTCGCGGACCTCGCGCACCGCGCAGTCGGCGATCGACTCGCCCAGCTCCATCGCGCCGGCCGGCATGGCCCACTGGCCGTTGTCCGAGCGTCTGATCAGCAGGATGCGTCCGGCGTCGTCGTTGACCACGGCGCGGGCGCCGACGAACATCAGCGTCCGGTCCCCGGCGAGCGCGCGCAACTGCCCCACGTATGAGTCGGCCCAGGAGATGCTCACCTGCGACAACTTACGGGGGTTCCCAACGTGTGACCGCCGACACTAGCTTGTTACCCATGCGTAGCACGATGATGGACGCTCCCCTGCAGATCTCCCGGATCCTCGACCACGGCGCAGGGGTGCACGGCACGGCCGAGGTGGTCACCTGGACGGGCGCCGAACCCCGCCGGATGACGTACGCCGAGGTGGGGCGGGCCGCCGCCCGGCTGGCACACGCGCTGCGCGACGACTGTGGGGTGACCGGCGACGAGCGGGTCGCCACCTTCATGTGGAACAACAACGAGCACCTGGTCGCCTACTTCGCGGTGCCGAGCATGGGCGCGGTGCTGCACACGCTCAACATCCGGCTCTTCCCCGACCAGGTCGTCTACATCGCCAATCACGCCGAGGACCGGGTGGTGCTGGTCGACAGCACGCTCATTCCGCTGCTGGCCCGGGTGATCGGTGAGCTGACCACGGTGCGGCACGTCGTGGTGGTCGGCGGCGGCGACCCGGCCCCGCTGGTGGCGGCCGCCGGCGATCGGATCACCGTGCACCACTGGGACGCGCTGCTCGCCGACCGCCCCGACACGTACGACTGGCCCGACGTCGACGAACGCGACGCCGCAGCGCTCTGCTACACCTCCGGCACCACCGGCAACCCGAAGGGCGTGGCCTACTCGCACCGGTCGATCTACCTGCACTCGTTGCAGGTCTGCATGCCGGAGGGTTTCGGTCTCGGGCCGACCGACCGCGAGCTGGCCATCGTGCCGATGTTCCACGCCATGTCCTGGGGCCTGCCGTACGCGGCCTTCCTCTCCGGCGCGTCGCTGATCATGCCGGACCGGTTCCTCCAGGCTGCGCCGATCGCCGAGATGATCGCCGCCGAGCGGCCCACCCTGGCCGGCGCGGTGCCGACCATCTGGACCGATCTGCTGGCCTACCTGGACGCCCACGACGTGGACACCTCCTCGCTCGGCGAGGTGATCGTCGGCGGCTCGGCGTGCCCGCCGGCGCTGATGCACGCCTTCGACGAGCGGCACGGAATCAACGTCATCCACGCCTGGGGGATGACCGAGATGTCCCCGCTGGGGTCGGTCTCGCGCCCGCCCGCCGGTGCGACCGGTGAGCAGGCGTGGCGCTACCGCTACACCCAGGGGCGGGTGCCGGCGGGCGTGCAGGCGCGGATCGTCGGGCCGTCCGGCGACCCGATGCCCGCCGACGGCAAGGCCGTGGGCGAGCTGGAGGTCCGGGGGCCGTGGGTGACCGCCCGGTACGTCGGTGACGACGCCCCGGACGAGGAGAAGTTCCGCGACGGCTGGCTGCGCACCGGCGACGTGGGCACCCTCTCGCCGGACGGGTACATCACCCTGACCGACCGCGCCAAGGACGTGATCAAGTCCGGGGGTGAGTGGATCTCGTCGGTGGAGCTGGAGAACGCGCTGATGGCCCACCCGGCGGTGCTGGAGGCGTGCGTGGTGGGTGTCCCGGACGAGCGTTGGGACGAGCGGCCGCTGGCCACGGTGGTGGTCCGGGAGGGTGCCTCGGTGACCGCCGAGGAGTTGCGGGACTTCCTGGCCGGGTCGGTGGCGCGCTGGCAGTTGCCCGAGCGCTGGGCCTTCATCGACACGGTGCCGAAGACCAGCGTGGGCAAGTTCGACAAGAAGGTCGTCCGTTCGCGGTACGCCGGGGGTGAGCTGACTGTCCGGGAGCTGACAGCCCCGTAACGTTTTGGCAGGCACTGTCGCCTGTTGGGGCGGGAGTACTCCTGAACAACTCTCCCCAGGGGCGGCCCCGGCGTTCGCACCGCGCCGGGGCCGCCCGCTCCACGCGGGGTGACCCCGCACCGTCATTGTTGCGAAAATTCTTCGCTTCTGTCCCGCTGACGGGGAAATCAGGTGGGTGGCGACCCGATCAGGCGTCGCTGGTGGTGATGAGCACCTTGCCCACCGTCGCGTCCTCCACTGCCTGGTGCGCCGCGGCCGCCTCGGCCAGCGGGTAGTAGTGCAGCGGCAGGCCGGCGTCCGCGCCGACCCGGATGCCACCCTGGCTGGCCGCCGCCGCCACGTCCTTCACGCCCTGCGCCTTGGCCGCCTTCGGCTCGGTGTAGACCAGCACGAACTGCCAGCGGGCGTTCGGCGCCATCATCGCCCGGATCGGGATGCTCACCTCACCACCGCCGCCGTCGGCGTACATGCACACCGCGCCGCCGTGCCGCAGCACCTGTACGTCGATCGGGGCGTTTTGGGCGGGGGCGACCTCGACGATGGTGTGGACCCCGTCGGGGGCGATCTTGCGGACCTCCTCGACCACGTCCTGCTCCCGATAGTTGATCACGAAGGAGGCGCCGGCCGACGCCGCGAGCTGCGCCTTCTCCGCGCTGCTCACCGTGGCGATCACCGTGGCGTCGGCCCACCGGGCGAGCTGGACCGCGGCGTTGCCGACCGCACCCGCGCCGCCCTGCACCAGCACGGTGTGGTCGGCCAGCGCGCCGGCCCGCAGCGTGTCCGGCATGAACTCGCCGACGGTCAGACAACGGTGCGCGGTGAGGAACGGGATGCCCAGGGCGGCACCCAGCTCGAACGCGGCGTCACCGAGGCGTACCGCCTGTCGGACCGGCACCAGCGTGTACTCCGCCGAGGTGCCCCACGGCCGCTGCCAGGCGGCTTCCCAGATCCAGACGCGCTCACCGATCAGGTCCGGGTCGACCCCCTCGCCGACCGCCTCCACCACTCCCGCGCCGTCCTGCCCGGGAATCTGCCAGCCGTCCGGCGCGGAGTTGCGGCGCGACTTCCAGTCGGTCGGGTTCACCCCGGAGACCGCCATCCGCACCAGGACCTCACCGGCACCCGCCTCCGGCACCGGCCGGTCGACCAGCTCCAGCACCGAAGGGTCGCCGGTGCGCTCGTACACGATGGCCTTCATCCGTGGTCTCTACCCGGCTCGGCCCGCGTCAACCCAGCTTGTCCACCAGCTCGGGGGTCAGCTCGCCGATCGCGTTCAGCGTCACCACGGCCAGCTGGGCGGCGTCCGGATCGAGCGGATACGAGCCGTGCGGGACCGCCACCACCCGCATCCCGGCCGCCGCGGCGGAGCGCACCCCGTTGGACGAATCCTCCACCGCCACACACCGGGCCGGGTCGACGCCGAGACGCCCGGCCACGCTCACGTAGACGTCCGGGGCGGGCTTGCCCCGCTCGGTCTGCTCGGTGGAGAGGGTCGCGCCGAACGCGTCGGTCAGGCCGGTCGCCGCCAGCGCCGCCTCGATCAACCGGGTCGGCGACGAGCTGGCCAGCCCGAGCGGCCACCGCGCGGCCAACCGGCGAACGACCTGGTCGGCGTCGTCGATGAGGGGTACGTGGCCCCGGTAGCGTCGGGTCATCTCCTCGACGACCTCGACGGCGACCTGCTCGGCGGTGCGGTCGACGCCCAACTCCCCGCTGAGGTAGTGGGCCCACTCGCCGGTGCTCATCCCCATCAGGCGGCGTTGCGTGTCCGGCTGCCACGTCCCGCCGTGCGCCGCCACGTACGCCCGGCGGACCTCCTCCCACACCGGCTCGGAATCCACGATCACGCCGTCTAGGTCGAAGACCACCGCATCTGCCACGGGACCATCCTGCCCGACCGGTGGGCGCCCGGTCAGCCGGGCAGCGCGGGTAGGCCGAGCGGGCTGCCCTCCGGGAGCAGGGTGTGGCCGGACCGGGCGATAGGCTCCAGCAACTCCCGGAGCCGGTCCGTGTCGTCGGGGCCGAGCGCCTGCCACGGGTGTGCGGCGGCCCGGTCGGTGGCGTCCTCGATGGCCTGGAACCCGGCTCGGGCGTGTTCGGTGGCCGCGCCGTCCCCGGTCAGCCAGCCCCGTTGGGTCAGCCGCTCGCGGGCCGCCTGCCACTGCTCCTCCGACCAGCCCCGGCCCAGCAGGTACTGCGGTGGCGAACCGTCCAGCGCGACCCGCCCGGTCAGCGTCTCCACCGGGTCCAGCCCGGCGGCCACCAGGGCCGCCACGTGGCCGTCGCCCCGGTGCTCCCGCAGTGTGGTGGCGGCCTGCCAGAGGCGTGCCAACGGATACTCCCCGATCGGGAGCGCCGCGTTGGCCGCGCCGAGCACCCGGCCGGCGGTCTGCGCCGCCGAGGCGGCCCGCTCCAGCAGGTCGGCGGCCTCCGCCAGGTGTGACTCCGGCAGCTCGTAGGTCAGCTCCGCGAGCGCCTGCACGGCACCGGTCAGGCGGGCGCGCAGCGCCTCCTGCGGCGTGGCCAACCGCCACACCGCCGGCAGCGCGCGCGTCACCATCGGCGGCGCGAAGTTGAAGAAGGCGGCGATCACCGGGGCCGCCTCGGTGGCGCCCAGCGGCGCGGCGCGGCCGGCGAAGTAACCGCGCCAGTAGCCGCGCAGACCGACCGCCTCGTACGCGGCGCGGGCCCGGGGGTGCAGGTAGGTGACCGCGTGCACCGGCTCGAAGTACGCCCACATCGACCGGGCGGTCCGCCCAGGCTCGTCCAGCGCCGTCACATGCACCTCCGCGTCCCGGTCCGGATGCTCACCCCGGGCGGCGAACCGCCCGGGGTGACGCCGAACCTACTGCCGCTGGGTGACGGGCCGTAAGCCCCATGTGAACAAGTCCATCGCGGCCCGGCGACAACCGGGACGACCCGGACAGGTCACTGGGCGGCGAGCACGTCCACCACGAAGCGCAGCGGACCCTCGGGAGCGCCCTTGGCGGCGGCGTCCTTGCCGTACGCCAGCTCCATCGGGATGTCGAGCTGCACCCGGCTGCCCACGGTCACGCCGACCAGGCCCTGGTCCCAGCCCGGGATGACCTGGCCGACGCCGATCGGGAACGTGGCCGGCTCCCCCCTGCTCCAGGAGGAGTCGAACTCCTTGCCGTCCTTGTAGAACACCCCCACGTAGTTGGTGGTGATGTTCTGGCCCTTCTGCACGGCCGGACCCTTGCCCTTGATCACCGGGGTGACCACGAGCTTCTTGAGGTCGCCCGTGCCCGGCGTCACCGTCGGCTTGGTGCCCAGCGCGGGGTCGGCGCCCTCGGGCAGCTGCGGAGCGGGGGGCGCGCCGGCCTCGTCGGGGGCCGGGGCGGAGGCGGACGGGGTCGCGTCGGCCTGGTTCTTGGCCTTGTCGTCGCCCCCGCCGATCGTCACGAACACGGCGATCAGCACCCCGACCACGGCGACGGCGGCGAGGCCGCTGGCCCACGCGTTGCGCTTGCGCCTCGCGTCGGCGGCCTTCTTCTCCGCCAACTGGGCGGCCAGGCGGCGCCCCGACTTGGTTGCCGGGCTCTGGTCCGGGCCCTTCTGCTGCGTCCGCTCGCTCACGTCGTCGACTCCCTGCTGCGAAGTGTGGCCGGCACCCGGTGCCGGGGGGAAAGCCGACGCACACGGTACCCGCACCGCGGCCTACCGTGCCCGCCGCGGACGCCCCGGATCGCCCAACGCGACAGTTCCAGGGCTTTCCCGGGCGGTTATTCCGGGACGACCATGAAGTCGGTCACGAACGAGGTGACCCGACCGTCGGCGGCACGGCCGATCCAGGTGCCGTAGCAGCCGTCGCCCCAACCGGTGGTCACGGTGACGACGTTGGCACCGCTGGCCTCGTCCAGGACAGCGGTGATCAGCCCCGGGACCGGGGACGAGGGCAGCTCGGCCGGGATGAAGACCTGCTCGACCCGGTCGTAGTCCCAGCTCTCCAGGACGGCGAGCGCTGCCGGGTCGGCGAAGGTGCCGGTGCCGGCGTCCACCCCGTACCCGAAGTAGTCGTCCGCACCGAGGGTGGCGACGTCCTGGTCGCCCGCGACGGCCGGTTCCCAGCGGCTCGTCGGCTCGTCGGAGACCACCAGCTGAAACGCGGCCACCCGCCGGTCCACCTCGGCGTCCTCCCGCAGCACCACCGCCACCCAGGCGCGGGCGGCATACCGCCCCGGTGGCACCGTGACCGTGAACGGCTCGGCCTCCGGGCAGACCAGCGGGTCACACCCGACCACCTGGCCGGTCGGCAGCACGATGTCGCCCACCGGATGGACCTCGACCAGGTAACCGCCGTGCTCGTCGGTGAAGCGGGCGCCCGGCGTCAGCAACCGGTCCAGGTCAGGGGTGTACGGCATGGGGGCTCCTCCGGTCGCCAGCGGCCGGCGGAGCGTACCCGGCCCGGCGGACACCGCCGTCGCTGCCGTACGGTCAGGCGCTCTTGCGGGGTGCGGTCTTGCGCGCGGCCGCCTTCTTCGCCGGCTCGGCCTTCTTCGCGGCGGTCTTCTTGGCGGCGGTCTTCTTCGCCGGCTCGGCCGCCTTCTTCTCGGCGGTCTTCTTCGCCGCGGTCTTCTTCGCGGGCGCCTTGGCGGCCTTCTTCTCGGCCGCCTTCTGGGCGGAGCGGGCCGACGAGATGGGCGTCGGCTCGCCGCCACCGCCACCACCACGGGCGGGCTGCTCACCGCGAGCCGCCTTGGCGCGCTCCACCGAGGCCTTCAACGCCGCCATCAGGTCCACCGCCGCGGCCGGGGCCTCCTCGACCTCCTCCGGCTGGACGACCTCCCGACCCTCCACCTTGGCGTCGATGACCTCCTGCAACGCGGCCCGGTAGTCGTCGGTAAAGACGTCCGGCTCGAACTCGCCGGTCATCGAGTCGATCAACGAGCTGGCCATGGCCAGCTCCGGTGGACGCACCTTGAGGTCCTCGTCGAGGAAACCGAAGTCGGGGTTACGGATCTCGTCCGGCCAGAGCATGGTGTTGAGCAGCAGCACACCCTCGCGGACGCGCAGCGTGGCCAACTGCTCCCGCTGGCGCAGTGCCACCTTGACGATGGCTACCCGCTCCGAGTCGATCAGCGCGTCGCGCAGCAGCACGTACGGCTTGGTCGCCGCGCCCTCCGGTTCGAGAAAGTACGCCTTGTTGTAGAGGATCGGGTCGACCTGCTCGGCCGGCACGAACTCCAGCACGTCGATGGCGCGGGAGCTGGTCAGCGGCAGGTCGGCGAAGTCCTCGTCGGTGAGGATCACCATCTCGCCGCCGCCGATGTCGTAGCCCTTGGCGATGTCGTCGTAGGTGACCTCCTCGCCGCAGACCGAGCAGGTGCGCTTGTAGCGGATCCGGCCGCCGTCCTCGCGGTGCACCTGGTGGAACCGAATGTCCTTCTCCTCGGTCGCGGAGTAGAGCTTCACCCCGATCGAGACGAGCCCGAACGACACGGCTCCCTTCCAGATGGCACGCATCCTGCGCTCCCTTCCCCGGTATCGACCATGCTCGCATCCCAAAGAACCGGACGCGAGGTGTTCGGCCTGCTACTACAGTCGGGTCGTGCCCGGCGCGCCGCTCAAGCCGATGCTCGCGATGACCGGGCCGCTCCCGGCGGGTGCCGGCTGGGCGTACGAGTTCAAGTGGGACGGCGTGCGCGCCCTGGCCGACATCTCAGATGGCGGTCAGCACCTCTATGCCCGCTCCGGCGTCGAGATCACCGCCGCGTACCCGGAATTGGCCACCCTGCCCGAGCAGGTCGACGACGCGCTGCTCGACGGTGAGGTGGTGCTGCTCGGGCAGGGCGGGCAGCCGTCGTTCACCGCGCTGGCCGAGCGGATGCACGTGCGGGACCGGAACAAGGCCGCCCGGTTGGCCGCGGTCATGCCGGTGACGTACATGATCTTCGACCTGCTCCGGCTGAACGGCGACGACCTGACCGGCTGGCCGTACCAGCGCCGCCGGGAGGCGCTGGACGCGCTCGCGCTCGGTGGCCCCCGGTGGGCGGTGCCGCCGGTGTTCGCCGACGGGCCAGCCACCTACGAGGCGGCGGGAGAGCACGGCCTGGAGGGCGTGATGGCCAAGCGGGTCGGTGCCGTCTACCGCCCGGGGGTGCGCTCGCCGGACTGGGTGAAGGTCAAGCTGGAGGTGACCGGCGACTTCGTCATCGGCGGCTGGCGGCCGGGCGCGCGCCGGATCGGCGGGCTGCTGGTCGGGGTGCCGGGCCCGGACGGCCGGCTGATCTACCGGGGTCGGGTCGGCGGCGGGATCGGCGCGGCCATCGAGCGGCAGCTCCTCGCCGAGTTGGAGCCGCTGCGCTCCGGCGTGTCACCGTTCGCGCCGGGGGTGCCGCGCGAGGATGCCCGAGGCGCCATCTGGGTAGAGCCTCGGGTGGTGGTGGAGGTGAAGTACGGCCAGCGCACCCCCGACGGCCGGCTGCGCTTCCCCCGGGTGCTGCGGTTGCGCCCGGACAAGCCTCCGGAGGAGGTCGACGATGCCGGCTGAGCGGCTACGGGTGGACGTCGAGGGCCGCGCGCTGGAGCTGTCCAACCTGGACAAGGTGCTCTACCCGGCGGCCGGGTTCACCAAGGGCGAGGTGATCGACTACTACACCCGGATCTCCCCGGTGCTGCTGCCGCACCTGCGGGACCGCCCGGTGACCCGGATCCGGTTCCCCAACGGGGTGGACGACAAGTCGTTCTTCGAGAAGAACACGCCGGCTGCGACCCCGGACTGGGTGCGGGTGGAAAATCTGCCCGCCCCCGGGTCGACGAAGGGCCGGGAGACCATCGACTACGTGGTCGCCGACGACCTGCCCACCCTGGTCTGGCTGGCCAACCTGGCGGCGTTGGAGCTGCACACACCGCAGTGGAAGGTCGGCGAACACCCGGACATGATGGTCGTCGATCTGGACCCGGGCCCACCGGCCGGGCTCGCCGAGTGTTGCCCGGTGGCGGTCCTGATGCGCGACCGGCTCGCCGACGACGGCATCGAGTCGTACCCGAAGACCTCCGGCAAGAAGGGCATGCAGCTCTGCTGCCCGATCGCCGGAACCCAGTCGTCCGATCTTGTCTCCGACTACGCCCGGCGGATCGCCCAGGAGTTGGAGAAGGCCCACCCGAAGCTGATCGTGTCGAAGATGGCGAAGAACCTGCGCCCGGGCAAGGTCTTCATCGACTGGAGTCAGAACAACGCGGCGAAGACCACCGTGGCGCCGTACTCGCTGCGGGCCCAGTCGGTGCCGTCGGTGTCGACGCCGCTGACCTGGGACGAGGTGGAGGCCGGTGCTCGCGGCCGGAAGCCGGCCGTCCGCCAGTTCACCGCCGCCGAGGTCCTGGCCCGGGTCGATGAGTACGGCGACCTGCTCGCTCCACTGCTCGACGGCGGCCCGGAACTGCCCACCCGCTGACCCGCACGCCTACCTGCGTCGCGCCCTGGTCAACAACCACACGTCGGCCCGGCGTCCACAGCGGTGGACGCCGGGCCGGGTCGGCTGGCGGGTCAGCGGTGTCCGAAGACCTTCCGGCTGGAGCCGAGGCGCAGGAGCACCGTCTCTCCGGTGGCGTCCTGGACCGCGTCGTTGTCGGTGATCGCGTACACCTCGCCGTTGCCGGCCACGGTCAGACCCTCCAGCTTCTCCTGGGTCCAGCCGTTGCTGGCGCGAAGCGCGGGCAGCACGTCGACGGCGAGCGTCTTCGGGAGGACCGTCAGCGGGCCGGTCGCCGCCGCGCCGGGCAGCGGCACCGTGTAGATCCGCTTGACCGTGGCGGCCGGGCCGTTCAGCTTGTCCCGCTCGATGACCGCGAGCCGGTCGCCGACCACGGTGATCTCGGAGAGGCCCATCCAGTCGCCGGGCACCGTGGTCGCCCCCAGTTGGTAGCCGAACCAACTCCAGGTGCCGGCCGCGACGTCGTACCGGCCGAGCCGGACGATGCCGGCCGGGTCGGTGCTCAACTCCCGCTGCACGGCCACCCAGACGATCTCCCGGCCCTGCCGGTCGGTGGTCGCGGTGACCCCCTCCAGACCCTGCTTACCGAGGCCGGCGGCGACCTCGGCAGGCAGCGCGACGCTCTGCCGGGTGACCCCGGCGGCGTCGAGGCGGACCAGCTTGTTCTCCGCGCCCTTGGCACCCTCCACGGCGAGCCAGAAGCCACCCTGCGGGCGGGCGAAGATGCCCTCGGCGTCGTACCCGACCGGGGCACCGGCCGCGTCCCGCACCGGCAGCGCGCCGGTGATCACGGCCGGCGTCCGCTTCGCGTCGATGGTGAGGATGCGGGTCTGGCTGTACGCGGCGTCCGTGACGCTGTAGAGCTGGTCCCGCTTGCCCGGGACGGCGCTCAGCGCGCCGAGCGCGCCCCAACCGATCGGGGCGCCGTCGGTGCCGGAGACGATGCTCGGGAAGGCCGGGCTGCCCTTGCCGAGCTGGAAGAGCGACACCGAGGCCCGGACGTTCACCGCGGCGTCGTCCTCCTCGCTGGAGACCGCGAGCAGCCCGCGCGACGGGATGGGCAGCAGCCCTTCCGGCCCGTTGGTGGTCGGCAGGAGCTGCTGGAAGACCGGCCGGGTGGGGTTGCCCAGGTCGTAGACGGCGACGAAGTTGCTCCGCTCCGAGCCGACGAACGCATACCGGACGCCGTTGTACTCGGCGACGGCCACGCCCTCCGGCTCGGTGCCCTTCTTGCCGGCCCGGTCCTCGTTGTGCAACCCGTACCTGACGGCGAGCCGCTCGAACGTGTTGCCGGCGTCCCAGGCGACGTGCCCGCTGCGGCTGTCGAAGACGGACCAGCCCCGGGTGCCACCGCGCCAGTCGCCCTCGTTGGCCGTGGCGAGATAGCGGTCGTCGACCCAGGCCACCGCGTCCGGCTCGCGCGGCACGTCGGCGATGTTGCCGGTCAGGTCGATGACACCGTCCTTCTTGGTGTCGACGCCACTGATCGTGGCGGTGCCGGCGCTGAAGACCTTGGTGATCTGACCGGTGGGCAGGTCGATCAGGGCGACGCCGTTGTTCTCCTGGAGCGTCACGGCCAGCTGGTTGCGGCTGTTGATCGAGACGTACTCCGGCTCGGGATCGGTCGGCGCGGCGAGGCCGGCCTGCGTCAGCGCCGGCAGCGCGCTGCCGTCGGCGCCGGTCAGCGCGACCGGCCGCAGCCGCCAACCGGCCGGAGACCTGCCGGTCAGGTCGACGAGTTGCACGAAGCCGGCGGGCGCCTGGGGCAGGTCGCCCTCCTCGCCGCCGGGCGGGGTGGCCTCCTCGTCCCGCTCGTTCTCGATGGCGATCGCGGCGTACCGCTGGTCCTTGCTGATCGCGATCGAGTCGGGCTGACCACCGAGGTCGAAGCTGGCCACCCGCTTACGGCTGGCCAACTCGATCACGTCGAGGCGACCGGACGGCGCGGTGTAGCTGCCGCTGGTGTTGACCACCACCAGCACGTACTTGCCGACCACGGCGACCGAGGTGGGCTCGTCCTCGGCGTTGCCGAGCTGCGCCAGGGAGAGGGTGCCGAGGCCGCGCGGCCGGTCGGCACGGGAGATGTCCAGGAAGCCGATGCGCCGGGCCAGCGCGTCGGTGTGGATCAGGGTGCGCCCGTCCTCGCTGACCGCCGAGATCTCGGCGACCGTCGGGGTCGCCGGGTCCTCGCCGGCCGGGCGGTTCTGGAACACCGGGTAGGTGGCGACCCGGTCGAAGGCGAGCGATGCGCCCGGGTGGTGGTGCCCGCCGGCCGTGGCGGGGGTGGCCCCGGTCAGGCTGGCGGCGGCGACACCGGCTGCGGTGAGCGCGGTGAATGCTCTTCTGAGTGTCAAGGACTTCCTCCGTTAGGTCGTACCCGCACGGAGGCTGACACCTGTCGGGGAGCATCAGCTTGCGGCGACGTGAACAGCGGGCGAAGCACGCAGCCGCCACCAGGCGCCCCCGACCAGGGCGACGGTGGTGACGGGGTCGGGCGGCATCGGCGCTCCTCGGCGGCGTCTCGCGGGTCACCTGCACCGTGCGCGGGCCACCCGGTCACCCGATACGGCCATCGGCCGACGACCGGTACGACCAAAGTCGTTGAGTAGGGTGGTCCCGACGTCGACCCGGGGAGCGTGCAGATGCAGCCGATCGTCACGGCCGACCTGGCAGCCCGACCCGTCGAGGTCGAGCGTCCGCTGCTCAGCTACCGCGACGAGGCGACCGGCGAGCGGGTCGACCTCACCGCCCAGCAGGTTGGTGCCTGGGCGGCGCGCAGCGCCAGCCTGCTGCGGGACGGCTGCGGGCTGGGCCCCGGCAGCCGCGTAGCGGTGCTGCTGCCTCCGCACTGGCGTACCGCCGTGGTGTTGTTGGGCGCCTGGGCCTCGGGCCTGGCGGTGTCGTTCCGGCCGCGCGCCACCGCGGGCCTGGCGGTGCTCGAACCCGGCGGCGACCGTCCGTTCGACGCGGTCTTCGTGACCCCCGAACGACAGGACGACTGGCTGGAGGACGTGCCGGACGCGACGCACCGCTACCTCGTCGGCACCGGCCCGGGTCGCCTCGCCGACGTGCCGTTGGGCTGGCTGGACTGGTCCGCCGAGGTGCTCCGCCACGGCGACGCCACGCCCGACCACACCGCCATCCGCCCGTCGGACCCAGCCTCCGCGGACGGCACCACCTACGGCCAGTGGGGTGCCATCGCCCAGGAGTTCGCCGCGATGCTGGACCTGCGCACCGGTGATCGACTGCTGGTCGACGCCGCCGAAACCGAGCAGCCGCTGAAATGGCTGCTCGCGCCGCTCTCGGTCGGCGCGTCCGTGGTGATCAGCGCCAACCTCGACCCGGCCCGGCGGGACGCGGTCGTCGCCGCCGAGCAGGCGACCCGGGTGCTCTGAACGCACGCCGGACCGGCCAAACAGCGCTCCGCGATCCTGTTCCGTTACATCGGTATCCGCCCTGTTCAGCGGGTCTTTTGTCGATGTCGTCGGCGTGTTCTCATACCCGAAGACGACGTCATCGACCTCGCACCGCTCCCTCACTGAAAGGTGCACCGATGCACAGGAGACCGACCTTCCGACTGGCGGTCCTCACCGCCACCGCCGCGACGCTCCTGGCGTCCGGTGGCGCCTCCGGCGCGCTGGCCACGGCCGCCCCCGCGACCGCCTCCCCGGGCGTCGCGGCATGCGAACCCGGTGCCGACGCGCACGGCGCCGCCCGGGTCGCCGAGGGCGCCACCGCGCAGGAACCGGAGCTGTACGCCAAGAACGAAGCCAACGCCTACGGCGTGATCAAGGACGCGCCGCGCCTGCCCAACGGCAGCGTCACCATCCCGACGGTCTTCCACATGGTCTCCGACCATCCGCTCACCCCGGCCGAGACGACCAGGTGGAACACCCTGATCGCGGCGCAGATGACGGTGCTCAACGACTCGTTCGCGGGTCGTACGGCGGGCGACGCCGCCGACACGCCGTTCCGGTTCTCGCTCGTCGACACCACGTGGACGGTGAACAGCGCCTGGTACACGGTCGAGCCGGGCAAGAACGAGCGGGACATGAAGAAGGCGCTGTACACCGGCGACTCCCGCACGCTGAACGTGTACGCGGCCAACATCGGTGGTGGGCTCCTCGGCTGGGCGTACTTCCCGAAGGGCTACAACAACGGCCGCGACTACATCGACGGCGTGGTGATGCTCGACGAGTCGATGCCGGGCGGCACGGCCGGCAAGTACGCCCTCGGTGACACGCTGACGCACGAGGTGGGGCACTGGCTGATGCTGGAGCACACCTTCGCGCACGGCTGCTCCGCATCCGGCGACTTCGTCGCGGACACCCCGCGCGAGGCGGCGCCACAGTTCGACTGCCCGGTGGGCGCGGACACCTGCACCGCTCCCGGGCTGGACCCGATCCACAACTTCATGGACTACACGCAGGACTCCTGCATGAACATGTTCACCGCCGGTCAGGCCGACCGGATGAGCGACGCCTGGGTGGCGTTCCGCGCCAGCGGCGTCGGCTAACTTCGCAGGTAACCGGGGCTGGCGGGTCGCGCTGCGGCGACCCGCCAGCCCTTCCGTGCGCGCTGTTGATCAACTAACTGTTCACCCGTACAGCGTCCGTCTCTCATCCGGCTTGGCTGGCGAGTTCGCACAGAGCCGGCAGGGTCATCAAACGGCCGCGCCCGCCGGCGTGCCACAGCACCTGTGGACCGGAGCGCTGGCACGACCCAACCGCTCGGCCCCGTGGTGCCGTGGCGGGTCTTTCCGCGTCGGTGGCGTCCACCTTGACCCATCAATAAGGAGAAACCCCGCCATGACGCACGAGAGACGTGCGGGTCGGAAGCGAACACGCGGGATCCTGCCCGCGGTGGCGCTCATCCTCATCGCCGGACCGGCAACAGCCCTCAACCCCACGCTTGCGGACGCGCAGGCGACCGCGACCAGCGCCAACGCACCGCTGATCAACCTCACCAGTGGGCAGAACATCGAGGGCACGGTCCCCGTCGTCGTCGAGCCGGTGACCGAGAACGACTCGGTGACCACTCTCGCGGTCGACGGCGACCGGATCGACGCCGACCGGACCGCCGGCACCGCCCACCTCGCCTTCGAGATGGGTGGCAACGGCACCGAGGCCCGCTACCGCAACTACGTCACCGTCAACGACCACACGGCCGAGGCGGACCGGGTCTACCTCCCGGACATCCCCGGTGGGCAGGTCGGCACCCTCGACTTCCCGGGCGACTGGCTGCGGGTCGGCGCGAACACCATCACCGTCCACGCTGGAGCGAACTGGGTCGACACGACCACCAAGACCGCCGTGGGCTACGAGGAGTTGCCCAACGGTGAGGGTGGCCGCTGCCCCAACTACGACGACTACGCGCTGAGCAGCATCAGCCTCAGCCTGCTCGGCGTGGTCGCCGACGGTGAGCAGAACCTCTTCAGCTACAGCTTCGGCGACGGCACCTGCGGAAGCTCGGCGAAGCTGCTCAACCAGGACCTGACCTTCGTCATCTCCGGCGAGCCGGGCGGCACGTCCGGCCTGCGCACCGACCTTGACACCAGCAAGCTCAGCAACGGTACGCACACCGTCAGCGCGACCACCCTGTCGGGCGCGAAGACGTCCGTGACGGTGGACGTCAACAACGCGCCGGCCGGCGCGGCCGTGGTCACCCCCGGTGACGGTGCCCGCGTACGCGGCACCCGGCCGGTGATCGCCGCGCTGCCCGGCGGTGGCAAGGACCAGGTCGAGTCGCTGGCCATCGACGACAAGCCCGCCGAGAACGTGGAGGCGCTGGCCGCCGGCACCGCCACGCTCGGCCTCGCGGTCGCGGCCGGCAACTCCATCGGGGCGCGCTACCAGAACTACGCCCTGGTCAACGGCCACCGGGTCGACCTCGGCGGTGACTACGGCGCGACCGGCGCCGAGGACGTCAAGCTGGCGTTCCCGAACCGGTTCCTGCACCTCGGTGACAACATCGTCGAGATCAAAACCGGCGACTACAACGGCACCCTCAACGGCGCGACCTGCGCCAACCACGACGACTTCACGCTCAACCGGGCGGCAACGAGCCTCACCCTGAGCACGGCCGGCACGGTGACGGCCGGCACCACGTATGTCGTCACCACCAGCGGCACGACCGTGACGAAGGTGGAGACGACAGCTGCCTCGATGGCGCTGGGCGACGGCACCTGTGCTGCCAACAGGGACGCCGAACTTCACTTCACCATCGCGGACGCCCCGACGACGCGTACGGTCGACACCCTCGGCAGCGGGGGTGACGCGCACCTGAAGGTGTTCGTCGGCGGCAACGGCAGCGACAACGGGTACGACAACAAGGTGCTGATCAACGGCATCCCGCTGGAGATCGGCATGTGGGAGAAGGAGGTCGCCGACCTCGCCTTCCCGAACGAGTGGCTGGTGCCGGGCGTCAACGCCGTGGAGTTCGTCGCGGGCAACGACCACGGCAGCGCCAAGCCGGGCGGTTGCGACAACTTCGACGACTTCACCCTGCGCGACTTCCAACTGCTGCCGACCGGCGGAAAGGCGACCCAGCTGACCCGGTCGACCGCGCAGACCACGGTCACCATCGGCTCGGCGAGCTACCCCGCCGGCTCCCAGGTGACCACGTACATCGGTGACGGCACCTGCGGCAGCAGTCACAACGCGGTGCTGAACAAGATGGTCCTGTTCGACGTCACCGCGGCGGACGGCTCGGCGCTACCGGCGCTGGGTAAGCGCGCCGACGTGGACACGACGACGATCGCGGACGGTGCCCACACCATCAAGGCGGTCGTCGGGGACAAGACCTCGACACGGCGCTTCACCACCGACAACACGGCCCCGGAGGTCGCGGAGAGCGTCCCGGCGGCCGGGCAGCGGTTGACCTCGACCGTCGCGCTCGACGTCACCATCAAGGACGCCTCCGGGGTGGTCGGCGCGCCGGTCATCACGCTCGACGGCGTCGCCGTGCAGCAGGGTGACCAGATCGGTCACGGCCTGCCGGCCGGGCAGCACACCATCGCGGTGACGGCGACCGACGCGCTCGGCAACGCCGCCACCCGCGAGGTGCGGTTCAGCAGCGCGAGCATCCCGGACGTCCCGACCGAGCTGAACTCGACGGTCAAGAACACCGACCCGCTCTCGGCCGAGTTGTCCGCCCGGATCCCCGGTGCCGAGGGGGTCGGGCTGACCGCCACCTTCACCAGGGCGGACGTGGTCCTGCCGACCGGCGGTTACCAGGGTGAGGCGGCCGACGTGCCGACCACGCTCGACGTCCAGCACGACAGGAACGTGGACGTGGCCTCGCTGCGCCCGCTCGACGGCGCGACGATCGACACGCCGTCCAGCCGTGGGGTGATCTTCCAGCGGTACGACCTGCCGCTCGGGGCGACCAAGCAGGTGCCGACGTTGCGCTGGTCAGGCAGCATCGACCCGGCGCGGATCGTGGCGCTGCGGGCGTGGAACCCGGCCACCGACAAGTGGGTCGTGTTGACCTCCTCGCGCGGCCAGGCCGGGCAGGAGACGGTGCTGACCGCGCCGGTGGAGGCCGGCTACCGCGACGGCGGTGTGGTGCACGTGCTGGTCACCGGCGAGGACCCGTTCGCCGACGATCTGTCCCCGCACGACTCGACGGCGCAGAACGACAAGGATCGCTTCGAGGACCCGGCCTCGTACGACTTCTCGCTGGCGCACTTCACCGACACCCAGTACATCACCGAGGGTGCGGCCGGCGGCACGTACGACGACTGGGACGGCAAGGCCGAGCCCACGGACGTCGAGACGGCCGAGGAGCAGGCGATCTGGTCGGCCGCGTACCGCGACCAGATGCAGTGGATCGCCGACAACGCGGCCAGCCGCAAGATCGCGTACGCCGCGCACACCGGCGATGTCATCGAGAACGACTACTACGACCCGCTGGCCACCAACCCGGACGGCTCGCTGAAGCGGCCCGGTCTGCACGAGCAGGTCGAGAAGGAACTCGCCGCCGCCTCCGGCTTCCAGAAGATCCTCGACGACAACGGTGTCGTCAACCAGGTCATCGCGGGCAACCACGACGACCAGTTGGGCGCCGAGACCGGTCCCACGTCCCGGTTCAGCCGTACGTTCAGCGCCGACCGGTACTACGGGACAGCGCAGTCCTGGCCCAAGGGCACCGAGTACCACGCGTGGGACGAGGCGACCAAGGCCGACGGTTCCGTCACGCCGGGCAAGGACAACCAGAACAACTACCTGCTCTTCTCCGCCGGTGGTCTGGACTTCGTGGCGGTCGGCCTGTCGTACGGCGTCACGCCGGCCGAGGCCAAGTGGGCCGACTCGATCTTCAAGCGGTACAAGGACCGCAACGGGATCCTGCTCTCCCACGACTACCTGAAGCCCTCGGCCAACCCGGACGGACGCGGCGCGGACTTCTCCGCACCGGACGGCTCACCGCTCTTCAAGCAGGTCGTCGAGGTCAACCCGAACGTGTTCCTGGTCCTCGCCGGGCACGAGCACGGCGTGGGCACCAACCTGAAGTCGAAGATCGGTGTCACCGTCAGCCACGACGTCGTCGAGCTGCTCGCCGACTACCAGTTCTACACGGTCACCGCCGCCGAGCTCTGGCCGACGCGGGTCGCGCCCGACGGCACCGTCGACGTCAACGGTGACGGCACCCCGGACCACAAGGCCACCGACCGGCTGCAGTTCGGCGCGAGCTTCCTGCGCCTGCTCCAGTTCGACGTGGACCGGGCCGAGATGCACATCGACACGTACTCGCCGTTCCTGAAGAACTTCGGGGCGACCGAATACGACATCCGCCAGGACGGCAGCCAGCCCAAGCCGCGGTACAACGGCTCGGAGGACAACCTGACCCTGCCGGTGGACCTCACCACCCGCAAGACGTCGTTCAGCACCGACTCGCTGGCCGCGTACGTGCCGTCCGGCACGATCGGCACCGACGAGGTGACCTCGAACGGCGTCGCCACCACCGGGTGGGACAAGCTCCTGCCGGGCACGTCGTACGGCTGGATCGTGTCGGCGACGAGCGCCGACGGTGGCGCGGCGGTGGCCCAGCCGGCCGTGTTCGCGACCGCCAAGCAGGTCCCGACGATGACCGTCACCGCCGCCCCGACCGCCTGGGGCACCGCGGCGACGGTGACCGCCAAGATCGCGGCCGGCAGCACGCCGGTCACCGGCGCGGTGGAGTTGCGCGAGGGCACGACCGTTCGCGGTTCGGCCGCCGTCACCAACGGGGCCGCGACGTTCACCCTCCCGGTGGGCCTCGCGGGCGGCCAGCACACGCTGACCGCGTCGTACGCGGGCAGTGACCACCTCACGCCGGTGCAGGCCACCGCCGTGCTGACGGTGAACCTGCCGGCGGAGTGGGCGTCGTCGACCGTTTACAACGACGGCGACCGGGTCACCTACCAGGGCCGCGTCTTCCGGGCCTCCTGGTACACGAAGAACCAGAAGCCGGGCGCCGACGCCAACGGTGCGTGGCAGGAGATCGCCATGACCGAGGACGGTACGGCGATCTGGACCCCGTCGCGGATCTTCAACTCCGGCGACTTCGCGATGTACGACGGTAAGAAGTGGCGGGCCCAGTGGTACACCCGCAACCAGAAGCCGGGTGACCGCAACGGCTCCTGGGAGGAGATCGCCCCGACCCCGCCGGACAACAGCCCGGCGGCCTGGACGCTCACCAAGGTGTACGTCGCCGGCGACCGGGTGTCCTTCAAGGGCCATGTCTACGAGGCGAAGTGGTGGACACGCGGCCAGGAGCCAGGCGACACGAATGGCCCCTGGAAGCTGATCAAGTAGTCAGGTTCGCGTGAACGCCGGCCCGGGACCGATTTCGGTCCCGGGCCGGCGTGCTCTCCCAGCCCCCGCCTTGATCAACTCGGCTTTCGGGGAGAACGGGGTATCGACATACCTTGGGCTCAAGTGGTTGTTGCAACGGGGTGGATTCTCGTCAGGATGAGGGGTCATGCCGGGGCAGAGGTTGTCGTCCGCGGAGCGGGCGCAGA
>NZ_JBITJA010000011.1:0-213886 GCF_044459545.1 Micromonospora sp. NPDC050276
CAAGGGCACGGCTGGTTAGCTACGTTCGGAAGGGATAACCGCTGAAAGCATCTAAGCGGGAAGCCTGCTTCAAGATGAGGTATCCCACCCACCTTGGTGGGGTAAGGCCCCCAGCTAGACGACTGGGTTGATAGGCCGGAAATGTAAGCCCGGTAACGGGTTCAGTTGACCGGTACTAATAGGCCGAGGACTTGACTACTAAGCTGCTACGCGTCCACTGTGCAACTCTCGATGAACGAACAACAGACCACGTGTGGTGTTGTTTGATATGTCGATAGAGTTACGGCGGTCATGGCGGAGGGGAAACGCCCGGTTACATTCCGAACCCGGAAGCTAAGCCCTCCAGCGCCGATGGTACTGCACTCGTGAGGGTGTGGGAGAGTAGGACGCCGCCGGACAATCTTTCAGAAAGGGCCACCCCCAGCGCGGGGTGGCCCTTTCTGCATGCCCCAATACATACTGCGGTTGATCGGCTCGGTGTTCCGGAATGTTGGGGTGTTCGGGGGCGGTGGATGCACCGGGTTCCCTGACACCGAGTCGATCAAGGCGATAAGGACGGTCGCGGAGCGCGCCAGCTCGGTGCGGTGCGGTTCAGTCCTGGGCCTGGTGCCCGCGGCTACGCTGAGCGCGTGGGCGGCGTGCTGATATTTCTGGTGTTCGCGTGCTGCGTGGCGGCGGTCCTGGGAACCCTCTGGTGGCTAGCGGTCCGGGTCCGCCGTCGTGGCATCGGTGGCGAGGTCATGGGTCCGTTCGAGGAGATGTGGCACCCCGCGGCACACCGGTTCCGAGCCGAGGTCCGGGTGCAGGAGGCGCGCACGGTGCCGACGCCACCGCAGGGCGGCAAGCGCGCCAACGTGCCGCGCGCCAACGTGCCGCACGCCAACGTGCCGCGCGCCAACGTGCCGCACGCCAACGTGCCGCACGCCAACGTGCCGCACGCCAACGTGCCGCACGCCAGCGAGCCGCACGCCAGCGCCGCCGACGTGGCCGCAGAGCGGAAGTGAACCGCAGAGCGGAAGTGACCGCCGGGCGATTGGTACCTCAGGACGTCTTGGGCCCGCAGACGTAGCGGGGTTCCGCGTCGTAGCGCCAGGTGAACTTCTCCCGCTTGACCACCACGCCGCCCTTCTTGATGACCCGGAAGGCGTCCTGGGTGAAGCCGTTGATGCCGTTCGTCTCGATGCACGACGGGCCGGGCTCCAGATGGATCTGCTTCGGCGACGTGATGTTGCGGCGCGGCCCGTACTCGGTCTTCACGCTGTCGTAGATCTTCGTGCTCCAGATCGACACGGTGATCGTGCTGGAGGTGTACGACGTGTCGATGAGTACGCCGTACTCGGTGTTGTTGCGGAACTTGAAGTCCAGACTCGGCCAGAAGATGGTCGACTCGATGACCGCCGGGTACCGATCGAACCAGTACGAGTGCGGCTTGTGCTCGACGTCCTCCAGGCCGGCGTAGTAGGTCGCGTTGAACAACGTGGTGGTGAACTGCGAGGTGCCGCCGCCGACGCCCGGCACCAGCTTGCCGTCGAGGATGACCGGCGCGTCCCGGTAGCCCTGGGCGTAGCCGCGCTCGCCGGTGTGACCGTTGAGCGAGAACGTCTTTCCGGGCAGGACGACGGTGCCGTCCACCTTTCTCGCGATGGTCGCGATGTTCTGGCTGCGTGACGAGGCCATGCCCCCGGTGAACCGGGTGGTGAAGGTGGACACCCGCTCCTTGATGCCCAGGCCGGCGAGTTTTTCGCCGGTCAGCTCCGGCGCCGCCGGCTTCAACTCGCCGGTCACCTCGCGGCCGTCCGCCTTCGGCAGCACGGCCAGGAGGTCCCGGCTCAGGGCTGCCGTGTCCAGCTGCTGCCCGGACCGACCCTCGGTGGCCACGGGACGGCCACCGGAGATGGTCATCGTGGCGTCCTTCGGCGGCACCTCGATGGCAGCCAGCTTGTCGCCGAGCGCCGCCCGGAGCCGCTTGACGTCCACCGACGGGGTGAGCTTGCCGGTCTTGTCGGCGTTGAAGCGCAGGCCCTTCGCGATGGCGGCGGGTGGGATCGTCACCGAGCCCTTGTCGGTGCGCAGGGTGACCGGTGCGGCGACCGCCGGCTTCGCCAGCTCGTTGACCAGGCGGGCCAACTCCTCCGGAGTGGTCGCCGGGTGGCGCTCCACCAGGGGCACGGTGATCGGGGCGCCGGCCAGCCAACCGGCGCGGACCACCTCGGCGGAACGCTGCGGATCCAGGGCCAACCCGGGCTTGGGCTGCACGACCTTGGGGGTGGTGCCCTGATAGGTGATCGCCGGCATCGTCATCCCCTGAGCCTGGTCGCCGAGCACCTTACGGAGCGCGTCGTCCAACCGGCCCACGTCGACGGTCACCACCGGCTCCACCGTGCGGGAGCCGACCAGCCGGCTGACCGGGTGCGCCTCCGCCTCAGCCGCTGCCGCCACGGTCGCCGGCACGTCGACGGCGAGCCCCACGTCGGCCGGGTTGATCTCGGCGGACCGCCCATCGACGGTCACCTTCAGCGGTGTGGCGAGCGTTGCCGCCCGCCGGTCCAGCTCCGCCCGCAGTTCGCGGTCGGCGTCCGCGCGGCTGCGGCCACCCAACTCGGTGCCGAGCACGCTGGTGCCACGGGGAACATCACCGGCGTACGCCCAGGCGCCGGCACCCGCCACCGCGGCGAGGACGCCGCCGGTGACGCCGGCGGCGAGCAGCATCCGCATCCGACGCTGGCGGCGCGGGCCGCCGTCCGGCTCACCAGCGGCGGCTGTCGTGACCGGCTCAGATCCGTCGTCCGGCCAGGTGACCGCGGTGACCTGCACGGTGGGCCGGTCATCGGCGGGTGGACTCTTTTCGCCGTACAGCGTCACTGCAACCTCGATCGCCAGGGTGCCGCAGGAGGTCCTCCCTCCCGGAGGCACCTACGGTAACGAATGCCCGGTCGTCCTCGTGGGCTGCGCCCACCAGGCGCTGCTACCGCGTGTCGTCCGGCGTGTCGTACCAGTCCGGGGGCGGTGCCGGCGGCGGATCACGGACGTGGCACGGTGGCCGGGTGGACACTGCGGAACGGGTGTTGGCGTACGGGGGCGGTTGGCTGGACCGGGCGGGCACGTTGCGCACCGATCCGACGCGGTTGAGCGCGCTGATCACCGAGCCGACCACGGTGGTACTGCCGATGTGGCGGGACCGTTGTCTCGTCGACGGGAACGGGCCGGTTCGGCTCAGCGCGGAGCGCGCGGCTCTCGTCCGCTCCGCCGCTGGTGAGACCGTCTTCCTGGGGCTCGACGGGGACGTCGCCGTGTTCGCCGCGGACCTGTCCGCGCTCCCCGAGCGGTCCGCCGTCGAGATGGCCGGTGCGACGCGCTCCGTCGACGTGCGGGCACTGGTCGGGCGGCTGGAGCCCGGCGACGCGGCCGTCCAGGCGTACGCCAGGGGTTTGTTGCACTGGCACCGGCAGCAGCAATTCTGTGGGACCTGCGGTGCGCCGGCCGTCGCCGGCGGCGGCGGGCACCTGCGGACCTGTGCCGGTGGGGAGTGCGGACGCCTGCTGTTCCCCCGGATCGAGCCGGCGATCATCGTGTTGGTCGAGGCGCCCGGTCGACCGGGGCGCTGTCTGCTGGCCCGGCACGCGGGTGCGGCCGAGGACGCGTACTCGACGCTGGCCGGCTTCGTCGAGGTCGGCGAGAGCCTGGAGGACGCGGTCCGTCGGGAGATGGCCGAGGAGGCCGGCGTGACCGTCACCGACGTGACCTACCAGGGGTCGCAGGCGTGGCCGTTCCCCGCTGGCCTGATGGTGGGGTTCCGCGCGACCGCCACGTCCGACGAGGTACGCGTCGACGGCGAGGAGCTGTTGGAGGCGCGCTGGTTCACCCGGGCGGAGCTGCGGGAACGGGCGGCCTCGGGTCGTCCGCTCGGTCGGGTGGACGCGATCGACCACCGCCTCCTGAACGACTGGCTCGCGGAGAGCTAGGGCTCGACCACCGGTGCCCGAGCTGGCCGACGGGCCGCCACGGCCATCATCGCGGTGGTGACGATGGCCGTGCCCAGGGCCGCGAGGAGCAGCCCGGGAACGGTACGGGGACGTAGGGTCGCGGTGGCCGCCACCAGGCCCGCCAGGCCCACCCACAAAGGTGCTGCCGCCCACCGTGCACCGACCGCGAGACGGTCGTTGAGCAGCACGAACGTCACCGCGTAGAGCGCACCGACCGCTGCGAAGAGGGGCGCGTACCGGCCGAGGTGGGCGTAGTCGGGCCCACCGGCAAAACGGAAGGCGAGCCCTCCGGCGAGCGCCGAGGCGAGGACCAGCACCACGCCACATCCGCCCGTCACCGCGAGCGCGACCGTTCGGCTGCGCCGGTCACCGCGAGCCAGCCGCGGTAGGGCGAGGACGGCGGCGACCTGCGGCGCCCAGAGCGCGCCCTTGCCCAGGACAGTGCCGACCGAGTACGCGCCGGAATCCGACGGCGACAGCAGTTGCCGGGCCAACAGCAGATCGGCGTAGGAGACGACCAGCATCGCCAGAGTCGCACCGCAGCCGGCAACGACCTGCGCGGCGGTCAGCCGTGATGCGGTGGACCGTCGTCCGGGCTGGCGGGCGAGTCGGGCCAGCACCGCCGGGGCGAGCGCGGCGGTCAAGGCGCCAACCGCCAGCGCACCGGTCGGTCCGGCGCCGAGCAGCAGCCCGACGATCACACCGCCGTACCGGCCGGCGGCGAGCAGGGCCATCCCGATGGCGAGTCGCACGAAACGCTGACCGCCCTGCAACTCTCCGAGGGACCGGGAGGAGAGCACGATCGCCGCAGTGGTGACCGCCAGCAGCGCGGGCATCTCCACCGGGAGATCCAGGGCGGTGACCAGCAGTGGCGTCGCCGCGATGAGGGTTCCCGCGGACACCACGGCGGTGACTGCGGTGAGCCGGCGAGTATCGGAAGAGCCGTGCCGGGCGTGGTGCACGGCGACGGCCAGCTGCAGACCGAGCCCAGGGACACCGACGATGGCCACCAGACCGAGGGCGGCGGCGAGCGCGCTGAGGTCAGCCGGGTCGAGCCGCCGGGCGGCCAGCACCGGGACCAGGTAGGCCAGGCCGTTGACGAGGACGCCGGCCAGGGTGACGCTGACCCCCGCGGCACCGAGACCGTTGTTCCGTCGGCCCGTCCCCGCCGTCTCGGCCGCTCGAGCCGTCGGCTCTGTCGCCGTCGGACGGACGGGTTTCCGAAGCCTCACGTGATCTCCGAGAAGGTCGGAAGTTCCCCGTCGGCTAGCCCCGCCGTCGGATCCGGCCTCGCCGGCCCGGCCCCGTCCGGTTCGGCCTGCTCGGCGGTGTTCGGCTCGGCGGCGTCCGGCTTCGGTTCCTCCGCCACCAGCGCAGCCGCCGGACCGGCCGCGGTCGGCGTGGCCCGGCGTACCGGCCGTCGTCGGGCGGCGGTGGTGAGCCAGAGGGCACCCAGGGCGACGACGATCGTGAGTTGCACAAGGGCGTCGGTGTTCCGCCGCGCCGAGTCGAGGTAGAGCCACCCGGCGAGCAGGACGAGCGCGCCCGGGAGCCACGTCTCGACGGTCCGGCTGATCGTCCTGGCCCGACGTGGGTCGGCCGGCCAGGGTAGGCGGCGTGGGCCGGGTACCGCCAGCATGAACCCCGCCGCGACCAGCAGAGCGCCGATGAGGCCGCTCCACAGCACCAGCGCGGCGGCCCCGACAGCCAGCAGCGGCAACGAGCGGGTGACCCGGCGTCGGCCGCCCGGTACGGCGGCAGCCGGGGTTCGCCCGGTGGGCTGTCGGACGGGCAGCACCGCGAGCAGGACCACAACCGCGAGCAGGACGCCGCCGAGGAGCAGCCCCACCCGGTACGGCGTGTCCGGGGTGAACCGCAACAGCACCTCTCCGGAGGCGCCGGCGGGCAGGATCCAGCCCTGCTGCCACCCGTCCACCACCAGTGGCTTGAGTGTCTTCCCGCCGAGGGTCGCCTGCCAACCGGTGTTGGTGTTCTCCCGCACGGCGAGCACCCGGTCGACGGGGTGACTGGCCACCCGTACCCGGCGCTCGGTAGCTGCCCAGGATTCGATCTCGGTGGCGCTGGCGGTCGCCGAGGCCGGCGCGGGCGTCCGCGGCACCAGGGCGACCCTGGTGGGCGAGGCCAGCTGGCTCGGTGTGGCGACGATGCGGTGCTCACCGCTGCCGAGGTCAAGCTGTCGGGGCGTGTCCCGGCCGCACATCGTCACCGGCATCTCGCGCATTTCCAGCAGGTCGCGGAGGGTGCCGCGGAGCGAGGTGGTCACTCGCGACGCGCCGATCTGCAGCGTCGGACCCGATCCGCACGCCAGCGACAGAGGGGTGTCGAGGTTCGGTGCGACGGTGGGCGCTCCGGGTAGCACTGTCACCTCGCCGACCGCGACGGGCAACTGCTCCGGCAACCGCAGCCTGTACGGGTCGGTGCTGGTGGCGGACGGCTTGTCAAGGAACTGGATGGTGATCTCGTCGGTCCGCATCGGCGGGTCCAGGCGGAGCAGCCCGTCGTCGCCGAGCAGGCTGCTGCGGAAGCCGTCGTCGCCGACCACCCGCACACTGCCCAGACGGGTGGCGGCTGTCTTGTCGTCGACCGAGAAGCGGAGGCCGGTGATGGTCTGCCGCTTGAGCCACTTGAGCCGCAGGATCGGTGCCTCGTCGTCGTTCGCCGGCGACCAGCTGGTCGCCGGGTCCCCGTCGAGCGCCGCGCCGGCCCGTCCGGTCGGATCGGGCACGGCCGTCGAGGAGGCGCTGATCTGCGCCGCGAGGCGCAGCGGCTGCGCGTTGGTCACCAACTTGTCGAGGGTGTTGTCCAGGTCAGGGCCGGCTGTCGGCCGCGCCCACAGCTTGGCGTCGTACCCGCCGGCCGTCGGCAGGGTCAGGGTCCGGTCGATGGTGGACGCGTCCTCGGAGCCACGGATGGCATCGGTGGAGCAGCGTGGGTGGCCGTCGACGGAGAAGCAGGCCGGCGTGGTGGGTGCCGCCGACACGACGACGGTCGCCGGCCGGTCGGTGACCGGTGCGGCGGGAAGGACCAGGGTGCGGCTGGTCTGGATGCCCGGAATCTTGATCTCGGCGATGCCGACCGAGCCGTTTCCGAACGGGCGGAGGTCGTACGCGCCGTCGACCGAGACCCGGACCTCGCGGGTGGCGTGCACGCCGGGCAGCTCGAACACCATGTGATCGGTGAACTGTTCGACGGTGCTGCTCTCGTACCCGGCGCTGACTGTCACCGTCGTGGGCAGGGCATCGGCCTTCAGGTCGAACCACACCTCGACCCGGGTGACAGTCGTCGGGTTGGCGAGGCCCACCTCGATCCACTGACGGTCGCTGGGTGAGTACGGCGCGGACTGCCAGGAGGTCGCCGGATTGCCGTCCATCGCCGCGTACGGCTGGTGCTCGGGCCGGGCGCCGCCGGGCGAGTCTACCTGCGAGCGGGCGGTGGAGGTGCGGATCGCGCTGATGCCCTCGAAGCGGGCGACGGTGGACCGCTGTGCGCCCCACTCGGGCAGGTAGTCGTGGGCGGGCGCCGCGACCTCGAAGGTGTCGTCGGCGGTCAGTGTCTGGGAGGTGTTGTCGCGCAGTCCGCCGAACGACACGTCGCGCCGGCGGAGCCCGTCGGTCATCGCCACCGGGCCGACGACGTCGGCAGCCGACGCGTCGCCGGCCAGGACGGTGGGTGCCGAGCCGAGCTGCCCTGCCGCGGCGAGGTCGAGGAGTGATTCCGGGCCACCCACCACGGTGGTCACGTCGGCTCTGTCGTAGGCGACCACCGGCTCGACGGGCCGGTCGACCCGGTAGACCTCCAGCGCCCGGACGGGCACGTCGAGCCCATGGTCGCGGAACCCGTCGGGGGACGAGGGCCCGCCACGCAGCGGGCCGAAGGAGGTGACACGGATCAGTCCGGGTGAGCGCTCCAGCGCCTGACGGACCACCGCTGGGCGGGCCGTGTCGGAGCGGCCGTGGTCGAGGTCGGCGCGGAACAGGACGTGGCTGATCCCGGACCGGGCCAGCAGGTCCGCCAGGCCGGTCGACCCGGAGCCGGTGGCGAGCGTCGACTCGATCACGTTCAGCAGCCGGATCGTGGTCGGTGGGGTGAAGGGGATGGCGTTGCGTACCGCCCACCGGCTGTTGAGCAGCGGCTGGGTGATCTCGTCGGTGGTGTTGCCCCAGTCGTACGACGGGAAGCGCGCCCCGGGTACCACGAGCACCCGGCCGCGCCCCGTGTTGGCGTCGAGCCAGTCGGCGGCTTCGTGCCAGTAGCCGGGCACCTCCTTGACGCTGCCCGGGGTGGCGAGTCCGCCCGCGAGCGCGGGCGTGGCGACCACCGTGACGGCGACGATGGCGGTGCCGGCGGTCAGCCAGGCGCGGGCGACGGTTCGCGGACGGTGCCGCTCCGGCGCGGCGCGTGCCGCCCGGACGGCCAGCCCGATCAGGTGCGCCATGCCCAGGCACAGGGGTAGGCGGAGCAGGACGTCGAACTTGTGCACGTTGCGCAGGGGGGCGCCGACGCCGTCGAGGAACTCCCGCTGTGGCCCGGCGAGGATGTTCGGCAGGTCGCTGACGTGCCCGAGACCGACGAGCGCGACGCCGAGCACCAGACCGGTGATGAGGAACCGGCGGTGCGGCATCCCGCGTCGGGACAGCCCGAGCACACCGAGGGCGGCGACCGCGAGGGTGGCGGCGACCAGTACCGCCTCGTTGGCGAGTCGCGCACCGGACGGGATGGTCGGTCCGAACGGGGAGGCCAGGTAGGCGACCCAGTAGGAGGCGCCGCGCAGCGTGGTCACCGCGTCGGTGACGCTCGTGGTGTTGCGGGCGGTCTCGATGTAGTCCAGGAAGGGGGGGCTGTACCGGCCGAGGACCAGCAACGGAACCAACCACCACGCGGTGGCCAGGGCCACCGCGCCACACCAGGCGGCGATGGCGGTGACCCGGTGGCGTACGGGCTGGACGGTGGCGAGCCAGAGCAGGGCCAGTGGCACCACCGCGAACACGGCGGTGGCGTTGACCCCGCCGGCGCAGGCGACGGCGAGGGCCGACGCGGCGACGGCGCGTCGCAGTCGCGTGCCGGCGGTGAGACCGACGAGCGGAATGAGCACCCAGGGGGCCACGGCGCTGGGCCATGCCTCCACCGACGACCAGCCGAGCTGGGTGAGGATGCGGGGTGACAGCGCGAAGGCGACGCCGGCGATCATGCGCCCGGCGGGCGTTCCGATGCCGAGCCGGCCCGCCAGGCGTGCGGCGCCTAGGTAGGCGACGCAGAAGAGCAGTGCCCACCACAGCCGCTGCACCACCCACGGCGCGAGGCCGAGCTCCGAGCCGAGCAGGAAGAACGGGCCCATCGGCCAGAGATAGCCGTACGCCTGGTTCTGGAGTTGGCCGAACGTGCCGGTGGGGTCCCACAGGTGCAGCGAGCGGAGCAGCCATCCGGCCGGGTTGACGTTCAGGTCGACCTTGGTGTCCGGGACGACCTGGCCCGGGGCCTGCTGGAAGGCGAGGGCGGTGAGAGCGATGCAGATGACCAGGTGCCGGAACCGTCGGGCCGTGTGCCGGCTACGGCTGGACCCCGGAGCGGCGCCACCGGCCACCTCTGCACGCATTTCGGCTCCTGTCTTCACCGGCCGGACGCGCACCTGCAGCCGACGACTGTCGCGCGACGTTATCCGGACCGGGCACGGACGGGCGACCAGGGGCGCTGCGGTGGCGTTATCGGGAGAACGGCCGTCCCCACGGCGTGTAAGCGTGTGGCAGGCTGCCGACCATGTCAATGCCAGAAGCTGAGGCCGAGACGCATCCGGAACGCGTCGCGTCCGACGGCGACGGGCCGGGGCCGATCGGCCGATGGCTCCGCGCCGACCCCGTCCGCGCCGTGGCGATCTTCCTCATCGCCGTGTCCGTCGCCTGGCGTGCCGGCCTCGCCACCCGTGGCTGGTTCTCGCAGGACGAGTTCGTCATCGCCGCCCAGGTTCTCGACACCGGGCTGAACGCGGACTATCTCCTGCGCACGTTCAACAACCACCTCATGCCCGGCGGGCTGCTGGTGGCGTGGGCGATGGTGCGAGCCGCGGGCTTCGCCACCTGGCCGTGGGTGCTGCTGCTGGCTGTTGGCCAGGCGGCGACCGGGGTCGCTCTCTACCGGCTGCTACGCGATCTGCTCCGGCCCGGCTGGGGTCTGCTCATCCCGCTGTGCCTGTTCGTGTTCAGCCCGCTGACGCTTGAGGTCTCCTCGCTGTGGTTGGTCGGGCTGCTCGTACTGCCGATGCAGTTGGCCCTGGTCATGGCGGTGGCGGCCCAGGTCCGGTACGTGCGGACCGGTCGCCTGCGGCACCTCGTGGCGGTCGCGCTCTGGGTGGTGTTCGGCCTGCTCTTCGACACCAAGTCCTTGCTGATCGTGCCGTTGCTGTTCCTGCTGACCGTCTTCCTCTTCACCTCCGGTGGGGTGTGGGGCAGCCTCGTGACGGCGATCCGTCGGTACTGGCCGGCCTGGCTCGTGCTCAGCGCGCTGTCGGGGGCGTACCTGGCGTTCTACTTGACCCGTCCCTCCGGTGAACTGCGGGACCCGACCTCGGTCGGTCAGGTCCTGAACTTCCTCGGTGACCTGATCGGCAAGACCGTGGTGCCGGGCCTGCTCGGCGGCCCCTGGCGTTGGAGCTACGCCGGTGACGGTCCCCCGCTCGTCGACCCGTACGACATCGCCAAGTGGTTGTCCTGGGCGGTGCTGGCGACGCTCGTCGTGGTCACCGTCCGCCGCCGGCCGTCGGCCGGACGGGCCTGGCTGCTGCTCGCCTCCTACCTGGGGTTGGTCGCCACGCTCTTCGCCGTCACCCGGCTGGGCGGCCCGCTCGGTCCCCTGATCGGTGTCGTCCCCCGGTACGTCGCCGACGTGGTGCTGGTCGCCGCGATCTGTGTCGGTGCGGCCCTGTTGGGGATCAGGGACACCGATGAGGACGAGGTGTCGGCGTGGCCGGTGCCGACGGTCCTGCGGGAGCCGGGCGCCTTCGCGGTGGGCCTGGTCTCGATGATCGTCGTCCTGGCGACCATCGGCGTGGGCACCCTGTGGAGCACGGCCCGTTTCGGGGACAACTGGAGCACGAAGTACGGCCGGGACTATCTGGCGACGACGCAGGCCGAGCTGGCCGCCGCGCCGCCAGGCACCGTCTTCTTCGACACCGCCGTACCGGACCGGGTCGTCGCCGGTTACTTCTGGCCGGACAATCTCCAGTCGCACTTCTTCCGCCCGGCCGAGCGTCGGCCCACCTTCGTGACGGAGGCCGCCCGACCGTCGACGTTCGACGACCTCGGCCGGATCCGGCCGGTAGTGGTTCAGGGCCGGAAGATCGTGCCCGGCCCGGTGGACGGCTGTGGGCACCTGGCGCAGGGCGGTCGACCCACCCGGATCCCGTTGGACGGGTACCTGGTGGAGTGGCCGTACGTGGTGCACTTCGGCTACCTCAGCTCGGGTGACTCGACCGCGCTTTTCCGGCTCGGGGACGCCACGCGCGAGATCACCCTGCGGCGCGGGCTGAACGATGTGTTCTTCCTGCTGGAGGGTGCGGGGGACGCCGTCGAGGTCACCGTGCGGACGCCCGGGGTCGGGGTGTGCACCGAACTGATCACCGTCGGCCGGGCGGTGCCGGCGTCGTGAATGGTTGACCCGACCGACGGCGTAGCGGCCGCACCGTTTCGGCGGAGGCGGGACACGCTCCCGCTGTACGCGGTCGCGGCGGCGGTCACGGTGCTGGTGCTGGCCCCGCTGGCCGCGCCCGGCTACGCGTTGCTGTACGACATGGTGTTCGTACCCCGGCAGCCGTTGACCTGGGATCTCGTCGCCCCGGCGCAGAGTCTGCCCCGGGCGGTGCCGATGGACGCACTGGTCTCGCTGGTCACCCAGCTCGTGCCGGGCTGGGTGGTGCAGCGACTCGCGCTCGCCGGGGCGGTCTTCCTCGCCGCGGTCGGCGCCGGCCGGTTGGTGCCGACCGGCCGGCGCGCGGTCCGGCTGTTCGCCGCTGTGGCGTACGCGTGGACGCCGTACCTCGCCGAGCGGTTGCTGATCGGGCAGTGGGGGCTGCTGCTCGCGTACGCCGCGTTGCCCTGGCTGGTGCGGGCGGCGCTGGACCTGCGGGCGGGGCGCGCCGGTGCGCTCGCCCGGGTGGTGCTCGCCGCCGCTCCCGCCGCCATCACGCCGACCGGTGGGTTGATCGCGTTGGGCACGGTGCTGGTGCTGACGTCGGACCGGATGCGTGCGCGCCGGTCGCTACTGGTGTCGCAGCGGATGCATCCGCACCGGTCGCGGCAGGCGTTGGCCGCGGTCGGAGTGCTCAACGCCCCCTGGGTGGTCGCGGCCCTGGTCACCGGTGCCGGGGGTTCCTCCGACCCGGCCGGGGTGGCGGCGTTCGCGGCGCGGTCGGAGAACTGGGCCGGCCCGCTGGTGGCGCTGGCCGGCACCGGAGGCATCTGGAGCGCGCAGGCCACCCCCGCCAGTCGCGCCACGCCACTGGTCCCGGTGGCGACAGCGGTGCTGCTGATCCTGGCCGGTGTCGGTGCGGGGCTGCTGCGGCGGCGGCTGCCCCCGGGTGGGGCGGCGCGGCTGGCGGTGCTCGCCGGGGCCGGTTGTCTGCTCGCCGCGCTCGGGGTGCTCCCCGGCGGGGATGCCGCGCTGCGCTGGGCGGTGGTGCACCTGCCGGGCGCGGGGTTGCTGCGAGATGGCCAGAAGTTCCTGCCCCCGTATGCCCTGCTGCTGGTGGTCTGCGCGGCGTTGGGGGCCGAGCGGCTGGTGGCCCGGGTCGACCGGGAGGTGGCCGGGGTGATCCTGGTCGGTCTGCTGTTCCTGCCGGTGGCGGTCCTGCCGGACCTCGCCCTCGGCGGTGCCGGTCGGCTTCGTCCGGTGAGCTATCCGGCGGAGTGGCAGCGGGTGGCCGAGCACATCGAGGAGGAGCCGGGGGAGATTCTCGCGTTGCCGCTGAGCGCCTACCGCGCGTACCCGTGGAACCCTGGCCGGGTCGTCCTGGACCCGGCGCCCCGCTACCTGCCGGGGACGGTGCTGACCGACGACACGCTCCGGGTCGGCGACGTCGTGGTGGCCGGCGAGAATCCGCGCGTCCGCGAGATTCGGCGAGCGCTGGCTGAGGGGCGTCCGGTCTGGACCACGGGGGTGCGCTGGGTCCTGGTGCAGCACGAGTCCGCCGGTGAGGTGGACTCTCAGGTAGTCGGCGGCCTGGAGCGCGTCCACGACGGACCGTTCCTGACGCTGTACCGCAATCCGGCGACCGTGCGGGAGGCGGCGGGGTCCGGGCCGGCCCGACTGGCCGTGGTGGCGGCGCTCGGCGCTGCCCTTCTGGTGGTCATCGCTGCCGCCGTTTCGGCACTTCACCGGCGACCTACCGCGTGGTAACGTCCGCTCGCACGTCTCGCCATTGGAGGATTGGCATGCGTAGAGCTCTGACCCTGGTCGTGTCTGGCCTGGTGGCGGCGTTGCTGGGGATCCTGGCTCTCGGCGGGATCTCGGCCGCCGCGACCGCCACCGACGAGGAGGCCGCAAACGAGGCCAAGCTCGTCTCGGAGGCGGCCAAGCGGGCCGGGAAGAAGGACCCGTACGCCCCCGCGGTTTACGGCGACAGGTAGGACGGCTCGCCCCGCCGCCGCACTGGGCGGGGCGACTCCACACCCCTGAGGATCGCCTCGAAGCGTCCACCCGCAGCCTGCCAGGTGAAGCTGGCCGCATGCTCCCGGGCCTGGGCGCCCATCTCCCGCCGCAGCTCATCCCGGTGCAGAAGCGTGCGCACCTTCATCAGGTAGTCGTCGATGTCGTCGGCCAGCAGGCCGGTACGCCCGTCGACGACCGCTTCGGCGACTCCGCCCGCTCCCCGGAACGCAACCGTCGGGGTGCCGGCCGAACCCGCCTCCACGATGGTGAGCCCCCAGCCCTCCTTGAGTGACGGGGTCAGGGCCACCCAGGCCGAGGCGAGCAGGGCGGCCTTCTCCTCCTCGGTCACGAAGCCGCGGAAATCCACCCGCTCGGTGATGTCCAGCTCCGCGGCGAGTTCACGCAGGTGCGACTCCCACCAGCCCTGACCGGCGACGACCAGACGTAGTTGGGGCAGCTCGTCGGCGAGGGCCGCGACGGCCCGTAGCGCCACCTCGACCCGCTTGTGTGGCACCAGCCGGTTCAGGGTCACGAGCAGCGGGAACGTCGCCCGCTCGACGTCGGTGTGGGGCAGCGTCGGGGTGCCGTTGTGCACCACGGATACCTGCTCCGGTGGTACGCCGAGCAGAGCCAACTCGCGGCGGGTCGCCTCGGAGACGGTGACATACCGGCACCGCTGGTAGAGGCGTACGGCGAGCGACGATTCGATCCACCACCCGAACCGGGCCGCCCACTGTGGAAGCACGACCGGCCACTGCTCGCGGTGCACGTGGTGGATCAGCTTGACCACCGGGCGCCGGGCCCACAGTGGGGCGAGGAACGGCAACCCGTTGCAGACGTCGACCAGGACATCGGGTCGCCCGCCACGGCGGGCCGCCAGCGGGCCGATGCCCAGCGCGCCCGCGACGTAACAGAGTGCCGCCCAGAGGTAGACGCTGTGGCGGCCGCCGCGTCGTACCAGCCGTACGCCCGCTTCGTTGACCTCGTCGGCGGGGGCCTGGCTGTGGGCGGCGCAGAAGAGGGTGGCGCGGAAACCGCGCGCCACCAGCTCGGCGGCGATCCGCTCCACGTACACCTCGGAACCGCCACCCTCGGGGTTGCGGGTGTCTCGCCAGTTGAGGAACAACACGTGTCCGGGCATGCCGAAGCGACGCTCCACGCGAACCCTACTCTCAAGTAATTTAGCGACCCGCGTCACACTAGGGGCTGGTGTGCCGGCCGGCAATGCCCCGATGGGCCAGTGCCGGGCGCTACCCGCCGACCGTGGGCACCGGCGTGCCGGCGACGGTCGGCGCGGTGGTGGCCGGTGCGGCCACGTCGGCGGCCGGGGTCCCGGATGCCTGCCCAGGCCCGGTTCGGCGGTGCCGACGTTGCGAACCGAGCAGTTGCAGGGGGCGCTCGACGCCGTAGTAGCTGGCCGTGGCGTAGACCAGGCCGAAGGCCATGGTGAGGGCGAAGGTGTTGAGCAGCCCGCCGGAGAAGAGCGGTCGGTCGTCGACCAGGTAGATGAGTTCGATGACCATGGGATGCCACAGGAACAGTCCGTACGAGACCGCGCCGAGCCACCGGGCGGACGAGCTGCCGAA
This sequence comes from Micromonospora sp. NPDC050276, assembly GCF_044459545.1. NCBI lineage: Bacteria > Bacillati > Actinomycetota > Actinomycetes > Micromonosporales > Micromonosporaceae > Micromonospora > Micromonospora sp. NPDC050276. Next base: position 15,227 of record NZ_JBITJA010000011.1, read on the forward strand.
GATCTCCTTGGCCCGGCTCGGCCCGCCGAAGGCCACCGGGATCAGGATCAGCGCCGCGATCAGGAGATACAGGGCCAGCTTGACGCCGAACTCGGCGGCCGTCGGTTCGGCGAGGTCGCGGGGGCCGGCGACGGGTGTCGTCGCTATCGCCATCAGGCCGACGGCGGCGGCCCAGCAGGTGACCGGCGCCGAGGCCAGGTCGTCCAGGACCCGGAAGACCGCGGGCGCGGTCCCGGTGCGCAGGGCGGCGTGCGCCGCCGCCAGTGCCATGCCCGCGCCGAACCAGGCGGCGTACGAGGGAAACCACATGGTGTGCAGGGTGGTGTCGAGCCAGCCGAGCCCCATCAGGATGAGCCATCCCGCGGTCAGCAACGCACTCCCGCTGACGATCACGATGGTCCGGACAGGACGCCAGGACCGGCCCACGGTGAGTACGGCGATCAGCGGCAGGAGCAGGTAGAACACGACCTCGGTGGCGAGACTCCAGGTCTGGCTGAGCCCGGCGCGCAACTGCCCGGGCTGGTAGATCTGGGTGAAGGTGAGGTGGCGGATCCAGTCGGCGACGGACGCCTGCCCGTTCTGTGGCAGGACGATCAGGCAGACCGCGATCGCCAACCAGTAGGCGGGCAGGATGCGCAGCGCCCGCCGCCACAGGTAACGCTTGGCCCGGGGTCGGGCCCGGCCCGTCGCGGCGTTGAGGGCCCACGGCCGGAACAGCAGAAACCCGGACAGTACGAAGAAGATGGCGACGCCGACGTCCAGCCGAGCCAGCCAGCCGCCCCAGATGGTGTTCATGGTGACGGCGGTCTGGAACCCGACGTGGTGACCGACGACCGCCACCGCGCCGATTGCTCGCAGCGCGTCGAGGGCGGGAAGTCGGCCGGTTACCGAAGGCTCCGAAACTGTTGGCGCGGCGGCTGTGGACATCTGGACATCCAGGGGGTCGCTTTGAAGGTGACCGGGGAGTAACCTCCCGCCATGTTAAGGATCGGGTGCCCCGGACAACAGGTCGTAGGGCGGCAGGTTACAGGAGGATGAGTGAAGCTTCGCGTGGGCGCCGCGCTCTTCGGGCTTGGCGTCTTATTGCTGGTCTTCGCGGCCGGGCTGCCGTTTTATGTGGCCCCCGCCGTGACCAAGCTCCCCTATGATCTTGAGCCGACGACGTCTGTCGCCGAGGCGAAGAACGCCAAGTTCCTGAAGATCACCCGCGTCGGAGATTCGGCGACCATCGAGGTCCAGCAGGGCGACCTCACGTCCAATGTCGAGGTCATTCCGCAGCCTGAGGACACCAGGGACCGGCTGCCCAAGGACCTCAAGGGTGAGGCGGTGATCTGGGACGTCTACCAGACGGTCCGGCGTACCGACAGCCCGGAGGTGGTGGTCAGCCAGTACAGCACCGAGCTCGCTCTCGACCGGATCTCCGGTGCGGCCGCTTCGTGGAAGGAACAGTGGCTCAACGAGACCGGGGCGGACGGGACTCCGGTCGGCAACGTGAAGTACTCCGGCCAGATCTACAAGTTCCCGTTCGGCACCGCCAAGCGCGACTACCAGATTTTCGACCGTGATCTGAAGCGGGCCACCCCGGCGAAGTTCGTCGGCACCGAAAAGATCAAGGGCATCGAGGCGTACCGCTTCGAGCAGCGGATCGAGAACGAGGTGCTGGCCACGCCGGAGAGCAGCCTCCAGACGTTGGTCGGCAAATTCGCGCCGGGGGCTACCAGCGGTCAGATCGTGTACAGCAACATCCGGACGGTGTGGGTCGACCCGGTCACCGGCTCCTACGTGAACGTGCGGGAGCAGCAGCACAAGGAGTTGCGTCCCAACGTCGGCACCCCCACGGTGCTGCTCGACGCGGATTTCAACTACAACGACGAAACGGTCAGTCGCAGTGTCGAGACGGTCAAGGACAACCGCTTCAAGATCGGCCTGATCAGTTTCTGGGGTCCGATCGTCGCTGGTGTCCTCGGTCTGCTCGCGGTCGTCTTCGGTGTGTGGCTGGTGACCCGACCCGAGGGCGGGACGGCCCGGCACCGCGCCGAGCCGGCGGAAACCGACCCCGCGCCTACCCGGGTGGACCAGGAGCCGGTACGCGACACGGAGACCGTCGAGCAGCCCCGGCCGCAGCCGGTTGGCGGGCCGCTGACCGACGAGATCCCGCCGGCTTCGACGAACTGGAAGTCGGAGGACCCGACGGTGCCGACCCAGCGTCCGGCTCCGGGCGAGGTGGAGCAGCGCTGACGCGCGTACTGCTGGATGTGCGACCGAGGGGTGGACCGCGATGGGGTCCACCCCTCAGTCATGTGACAACCCATGCACCTGCATGCTTTACATTTGTTACTTGATTGTAATTAGTCAATGCAGTGTCACCCTGCGCTGACTTCACCTCCGCACTGTGCCCGTCTTGTCGGCATATCAGAGGTTCGTGGCGGCGAAGTTGTTGACGATCTGTGATGCCTCCCCTCCGTCGGGTCGCCCGACTGTTACCGCCCGGTAATCCGGGGGTTGTGACCTGCGCCGCAACGGGTGCACCATCAAGCCCGATGGTTACCAGCTGGTAACAGACGACGGGCCCGGTGCGGGCCGCCAGTTCGGGACCGGCCACTCGCGCGCATCGACCCCGAGGAGGAGCCCGTGCAGGATCGGTTTGACAGTCAGGGTCGTACCCGATGGCGGCGGTTCGCCGCCATGATGGTGCCCGCCACGGCGGCCGCGGGTGCCATCCTGTTTGGAATGTCGACCGGCGCCATCGCGTCCGACATCACCGTCTCCGGGCAGACGTTCAAGATTGGCGCCGACCGCCTGGAGGGCGACGGCTTCAAGCAGTACGGCGGCGTCGTCCGGGAGAAGGGCAAGGACGGGAAGTCCGGCGAGGTCCACCCGATCGCGCTCTCCGAGATCAGCAGCGCCGAGCTGTACAGCCTCTGCCAGTCCGTCCGCGCCGACCTGCCGGGCCTGCCGGTGGTGCTCACCATCAACGCTGGCGAGGGCAAGGAACCCGCCCGCGCCAAGGACTTGTTGATCGCGATGGACTCGCTGAACGGCAACGCGACCTTCACCAACATCAAGATCGGCCGGGACGCCACCGACCTGAACCCGACCGCGCAGGCCGGCTCGTTCGGCCAGAACTCCGACCACGTCACCATCACCAACCTGCGCCAGGTGTCCCGCTACACCACGGCGGCCACGTTCAACCTGGTCGGCCTTCGGCTCAAGGTCAACGTGGGTGACGACGCCAAGGGCAAGGAGTGCTTCTGAGCTGAGCCACGGCCCGCGGTGGTCAACACCGCGGGCCGGGCCCAGGTCCCCGTTTCCGCTCGGCCAGGAGGAGTACGTGACAACCGCGAACCCGTCCCACGCCCGGCCCGGTGGTCCGGCTCAGGCGTGGCGGCTCTTTCGCCGCTGGCAGCGCAGCCGGCCGTTCTGGGGTGGACTGCTCATCGTCCTGGCCGGGCTGGAGATGTTCGCCTCCACCCGGATGACCCTCAACGGCCTCAGCTTCCGCAGTGGGGCGACCGGCCTGCTCTCGCTGCTGATCCCGGTCATCCTGGTCACCTGCGGCGCGCTGCTCTGGTTCACCCCGGCGCAGCGGCTGTTCTACTCGGTCGTCGCGGCGGTCACCGCGGTGTACTCGCTGATCGGGCTCAACCTCGGCGGCTTCTTCGTCGGCCTCCTACTCGGCATCGTCGGCAGCGCGCTCGCCTTCGCCTGGACGCCAGCCCGCCCCGCACCCTCCAGCACCCAGCAGGCCGAACTGGAGCAGGACGGTGTCGACCAGGGCGACGCCGACCGGGCTGAGGTCGGCCAGGCCGACGCCGACCGGGTTGGCGTCGACCCGGACGGTGTCGAACGGGTTGAGGTCGACCGGGACGGTGCTGAGCGGTCAGGTGCCGAGTCGCCAGGCGTCGAGCGGGCCGATCATCCGGTGGTCCGGGCGTCCGACGAGGGCGCGCCGCCCGAGTGGCCGGGACGTGCCGCCGACCCGCGGGCCTTCGCCATCGCCCTCGTGGTCCTCGGCCTGGCGGCGATCGGCCTGGCCAGCCAGCCCCGAGCGGTGCAGGCCGCGCCGAACCGACCGGCCTCGACCGGCTGCCCCACCCCGCCCCGGACCGTCACCCCGTCGCCCAGCCGCAGCGCGGCCACGCCGGCGCCCACCCCGAGCCCGGAGCGGGACGGCAACGTGCTCACCGACATCCTGGACGGAATCGGCGATCTGCTCGGCGTCGGACAGGAGGACTCGGCCGCTCCTTCGGTGAGCCCGACCGTCACGCCCGGAGCGCGGCCGACCGGCACGGCGACGCCTCGCCCCGGGCCGATCGACTGTCCCCCGCAGATTCCGGGCAAGCCGGGCACGGGCCAGCCCGGCACGACGCCGCCCGGCCAGCCGGGAGCGGTGCAACCGGGCAAGCCGTTGCCGCGTATCGCCGCCGACCCGACCCTGCCCACGGTGGCGCAGACGCCGTCGAAGCTCACCGGGTCGTCGGTGCGGATGACCGGTCTGCGGTTCGAGGGGATCACGGACCTGCACACCGTGAAGGGCGACCTCAAGGTGCTGAAGTTCAGCATGCGGGAGGCGGTGACCGCCGACTTCCTGCTGCGCGCCGACGGTCCCGAAGGGCGCAACCAGCGGTACGCGACCGACCAGCTGACCGTCCGGGGTGACGTGGCCTTCTACGCGACCCGGTTCGTCGGCCGACTGCTCGGCATCAAGATCACACTGACCCCGGACCTGCCGCTGCCGGACGGCATTCCGGTCACCTCGCCCATCCCGATCACGTTCACCGATCCGGCCATCGACCTGGCGTACGTCACCAGCGACACGCTGACCGCCCGCCCGGCGTTGGCGCTCACCCTCGGCTGACGGGCGGCTGCGCGCGGCGACGGAACCGTCGTACCGCCGACGCGCGCAGCCGTGACTCGGTCAGAGCCGGGCCAGCGCCCGCCGCAGCGGGTCGAGACCCAGCGCACCCAGGTCCAACGCCTGCCGGTGGAACTCCCGCAGGTCGAAGTCCGCGCCCTTGCGGGCCTTGGCGTCCTCGCGGGCCTGGAGCCAGATCCGCTCACCCACCTTGTACGACGGCGCCTGCCCCGGCCAACCCAGGTAGCGGTTCAGCTCGAAGCGCAGATTCTCGTCCGGCACCCGGCAGTGCGCCCGCATGAACTCCCAGCCCAGCTCGGGCGTCCACCGCTCGCCCGGATGGAAACCGAAGGGGTTGTCCTTCGGGATCTCCAGCTCCAGGTGCATGCCGATGTCCACGATCACCCGGGCCGCGCGCATCGCCTGGCCGTCGAGCATGCCCAGCTTGTCGCCCGGGTCCTCCAGGTAGCCCAGCTCGTCCATCAGCCGCTCCGCGTAGAGCGCCCAGCCCTCGCCGTGCCCGGAGACCCAGCAGAGCAGCCGCTGCCAGCGGTTGAGCAGGTCGGCCCGGACGGCGGTCTGCGCCACCTGGAGGTGGTGACCGGGCACGCCCTCGTGGTAGACCGTGGTCACCTCGCGCCAGGTGGAGAAGTCGCTGATGCCCTGCGGCACCGCCCACCACATCCGACCCGGCCGGGAGAAGTCCTCACTCGGGCCGGTGTAGTAGATGGCACCGTCGCTGGTCGGGGCGAGGCAGCACTCGATGCGGCGGACCTGCTCCGGGATGTCGAAGTGGGTGCCGTGCAGCTCACTGATCGCCTTGTCGGCCAGCGCCTGCATCCAGTCCCGGAACGCCTCCTTGCCCTGGATGGTCCGGGCCGGGTCGGCGTCCAACCTTTCCACGGCCTCGTCGACGGTGGCACCGGAGCCGGCGATCCGCCCCGCCACGACGCGCATCTCCGCCTCCAGGCGGGCCAGCTCCGCGAAGCCCCAGGCGTACGTCTCGTCCAGGTCGATCTTGGCGCCGAGGAAGTACTGCGAGGCGAGCTCGTACCGCTCCCGGCCGGCGGCCTGCTTGTCGCGGCCGTGCGGGGCCAGCTCGGTACGCAGGAACTGGCCGAACTCGGCGGTCGCCGCGGTCGCCGCCGCCGCACCCCGACGCAGCTCCGAGCCGACCGTGCCCTCGGCGCCCAGCCGCTCGACCAGCCCGTGGAAGAAGTTGTCCCCGGTCGGGTCGACCCAGATGTCGCACTGCTTGGCCACCTCGACCAGCTGCACCTTCGAGCTGACCTCACCGGCGGCGAGGGCCTCACGCAGCGTGGTCTTGTAGCCCTCCAGCGCGCCGGCGAAGCCGTTGAGTCGGGCGGCGATGTTGGCCTGGTCGTCACTGGTCGCGGTCGGCATCAGGTCGAACACCATGCGGATCTCGTGCAGCCCGCTGGTGATCACGCTGACCTCGCTGGTCACCTCGCCGGCGTCGTACCGGGCGAGGTCCAGGCCGAGCCGCTCCTGCATGGCCTCCTTGGCGGTCCGTTCCAATTCGGTCTCCGGCTCGGTCACCTCCAGCTCGGCGAGCGTCCGGCGGGTGAGGTCCGCACGGGCTCGGTAGCCGTCGGGCGAGAGGTCGTCGAGCTGGTCGTCATGGCCGGCGATGCCGACGAAGGTCGCGCCGGTGGGGCTCAACGGCGCCCACTCGGCCACGTAGCGGTTGGCGAGTTCATCAATTCGTCCCACGCTGCGACCCTACGTGACCACCCCACCCCGGTGTCGCCTGCGTTTGTCGTGTTCGAGCTGCGGGTCGGGGCACAGCGCGGTGGCCGAAAGGCGCGCGACTTTGTCGTACGGTTGCGGCAGAGTGTCAGGGGTGACCACCGACACCACTCCTGACAAAGCGCCGGTCCGCGCCTGGCTGCCCGGCTTCGTCGCCCTCGCCGCGATCTGGGGTTCGAGCTTCCTCTTCATCAAGGTCGGGGTGGCCGAGCTGCACCCGGTCCAACTCACCCTCTACCGGGTCGTCGCCGGCGCGCTGACCCTGCTGGTGGTCCTCGCCATGCTGCGCGACCGGCTGCCCCGAGAGCCCCGGGTCTGGGCGCACCTGACCGTCGTCGCCGCGTTTGGCGTGGCCGTGCCGTTCACCCTCTTCGGCTACGGCGAGCAGCGGGTCGAGTCGATGCTGGCCGGCATCTGGAACGCCACCACACCGCTGATCGTGCTGCCGCTGGCGGTGCTGGTCTTCCGCACCGAGCGGCTGACCCTGCGCCGTGCGGTCGGGCTCGGGCTGGGCTTCGTCGGCGTGCTGGTGGTGCTCGGGGTGTGGGAGGGCATCGGCGGGGCGCACTTCACCGGGCAGCTCATGTGCTTCGGCGCGGCGGCCTGCTACGGCGTCGCCATCCCGTACCAGAAGCGGTTCGTCGCCGGCAGCGCGCACTCCGGGCTGTCGCTCTCTGCCGCGCAGCTGCTGCTCGCCGCCGTGCAACTGGCCATCGTCACCCCGTTCGTCGCCGGCCTGCCGCCGCTGCCCACCGAGCTGTCGCCCGGGGTGGTGGCAAGCGTTTTGACCCTCGGTGCGCTCGGCACCGGGCTCGCCTTCGTGATCAACATGCGCAACATCCGGGTGGCCGGCGCCAGCACCGCGTCCACCGTGACGTACGTGATCCCGATCTTCGCGGTGCTGATCGGCGCGGTGGCGCTCGACGAACGACTCAACTGGCACCAGCCGGTCGGCGCGTTGATCGTGCTGATCGGGGTCGCGGTCTCGCAGGGAGTGTTCGGCCGCCGCCGGAGCAGCCCGGTCGTCGGTGTCGGCGCTCCCGCCGCTCCCGCCGCCGAACCCGCCCGCCGCTGACAGACCAGCTGATCGACTCGGCTTCCTGAAAATCGGGGTGTCCGACGGACCGGGACGCCCCGATATCAAGAAACGCGAGTGGATCAGCGCCGAGGGGCCGGCGAGTGGATCAGCGCCGCGGGGCCGGCGAGTGGATCAGCGCCGCGGGGCCGCCGAGTGGACCAGCGCCGCGGGGCCGCCGAGGGGCCGCCGGAGGGGCTGGGTTTGGGCTGGTCAGCGGCGGTCGTGCGTCCAGGCCACCAGTTGCTCTGCGGACCAGGTGTTGATCACACGGTCGGCGGGGACGCCACAGAGCGCGGCGCGTTCGCAGCCGAAGCGTTGCCAGTCGAGTTGGCCGGGCGCGTGCGCGTCGGTGTTGATGGCGAACCGGCAGCCAGCCTCCAGTGCGCGGCGGATCAGGCGCTTCGGGGGGTCCTGCCGCTCCGGCCGAGAGTTGATCTCAACGGCGGTGTCGTGCTCGGCGCAGGCGGCGAAGACCGCGTCCGCGTCGAAGTCACTCTCCGCCCGGGTACGCGCGCGGTGCCCCCGGTCGCCCGGACCGGTCACGCCGGCCGGGCGGGACGACACCATCCGGCCGGTGACGTGGCCGAGGATGTCCAGATGCGGGTTGGCGACGGCAGTCAGCATCCGCCGCGTCATCTTCGACCGCTCGTCCTTCAGACCGCTGTGCACCGACCCGACCACCACATCGAGCCGCGCCAGCAGGTCGTCGTCCTGGTCCAGCGAGCCGTCGGCGTTGATGTCCACCTCGATGCCGGTGAGGATCCGGAAACCCTCGGGCAGCGCCGCGTTGAGCTGCGCCACGTGGTCGAGCTGCCGGCGCAGCCGGTCCGCGGTCAGACCCCGGGCCACCGTCAGCCGGGGCGAGTGGTCGGTCAGCACTAGATACTCGTGGCCCAACTCCACCGCGGCCAGCGCCATCTCCTCGATGGGTGAGCCGCCGTCGGACCAGTCCGAGTGGGTGTGACAGTCGCCGCGCAGGGCGGCGCGCAGCGCCGTGGCCTCGGCGTCCAGGTCGCTGCCCTCGGTCGCCACCAGCCGGCGGAGGTAGACCGGCTCCTCACCGGCGAGGGACTCCGCCACGCAGCGGGCCGTGACGTCACCGACCCCGGCCAACTCGGTGAGCGTGCCGTTGCCGGCCCGTTCGGTCAGCTCGGCCGCAGACAGGCCGGCCAGCGCCTTCGCCGCCGACCGGAACGCCCGCACCCGGTAGGTGGCCTCGTTGGCCCGCTCCAGGAGGAACGCGATCCGGCGCAGGTCGGCGATGGGATCTCTCGCGCGAGCCATGTCAGGGCGCCTTCGGGCAGCCGTGTCGGCGTTGCCACGCGGTGACCTCGGCGGCCGGTTCCTCGTTGCCGCCACGCCGCCAGGAGTCCAGGTAACGCGCCGGCCAGATCACCCCGCGCCGGATCCACCAGCCGTCCTTACCGGTGCACGCCGGCGAGATACCGAAGTGCACATGGCAGACGTTGTTCGCGTTGCCGGTGCGGCCCACCTTGCCGAGCTGCTGCCCGGCGCGGACCCGCGCCCCGGCGTCGATGCCGCTGGACACGACACTCAGGTGCGAACCGTAGTAGCGCACCCCGTCGTCGCCGAGCAACGAGACCGACAGGCCGCCGTTGTCCGGCCCCTGTGGCCCACGCTTGCGGTACCGGTCGACGCGGCTCACCTCCAGCACCGTCCCCTCGGTCACCGCCACGAACGGCTCACCGCAGTCGGCGAACAGGTCCGTCGCCGGGTACGCCCCGTGCGTCGGGTGGTAGTCGACGTCGTCGGCGGGTACCGGAAAGACATGCCGCAGCCCGGTGCGGGGTGCCGTCGCCGACGGCCTGGCCGACGACGGCGCCGGGCGGCTCGGGTCGGTCGCCGTCGGCGTGGGCGACTGCGACGCCGGCTGGTCGGCGGTCGCCCAGACCGCCGGTGGCGTCGGCGCGGCGCCGTCGGGCGGCACCCCCGGCCGGGTGGTCGCGCAGCCGGCGGCCAGCACCGGGGCGAGCAGCAGCAGAATCGGGTACGCCGGACGAGCGCGGCGGCTGATCGTCGGCGAGGACATCCGGTCATCCTGACAGAGCCGGTACCGTGGGCACGAGCGGCACGCGTGAGGGGAGGGCAGCGACGGTGACCTTTGTCCGACCCGAGCCCGGCCCCGATCTCGGTGCGGCCCGCCCGGTGCCGCATACGCCGTCGGGTCTCTTCCCCTCCGGACCGCCGGCCCGGCCCACCTACCGCGAACCGCACCCGATCACCGGTGGTGGCGTCGCCGCCGGTGGCGGCGCGGCGGCCGGTTGGCTGCTGCTGTTCGGCCTGCTCGGCACCGATGTGGCCAGCTACGCGTGGTGGACGGTGGTCGCCGGTCTGCTGGCCTGGGTCACCGCCCTGGTGTTGGTCCGTTACGGGGACCGGGGGGTGGCCACCGGGGTCGCCATCGTCACGGCGGGTGGTTGGAGCATCGCCGCCGCCGTGGTGGCGGTCCGCTGGGCCACCAGTGGTGACTGGCCGCTGTGGTGACCGGCACGGACAGGCCTCGAAACGGCCGCCGATGACTGCACGGTGTGCCCGGTTGGCTGCGTAGCGAACGCCGTCTTGACGTGGCCGCCGAGACTCGGCACGCTCAGGACTATGGCCTGGACCACTCCGCGGCAGGATTCCGATCGCAGCCGCCGCCGCCTGCAGTTGCTGGCCGAGTTGGCGGGCGCCCGGGCGGTCCGCCAGCGCAGCCGACCGCAGCGGCAGCGCACCGAGCGTCTGCGCCAGCTCATCGCCACCCGCCGTCGGGTCGCCGGCTGATCCGACTTTGTCAGGAATGACCCGCCCTTCGGGGCGTTGACGGGTCGCCCGACGACCCGACCGGCTAACGTGCACGCGTAACGAGTCGACGCTGTGTCGAGGGCTATTGGGGGGACCGTGTCGTACTTCGCTGCGGCCGTGGTGCGCGACGACAGTGGCTGGACCGCCGCCGAGGTCAGCCTGCGTGGCGCCACCGACATCGACGAGGTTGCTGACCGGCTGCGGGACGTCGACCAGGAGGCCGACGTGTCGCTGCTCTTCGTCGAGGCCGACGACGCGTACCTGGTGATCCTGCGCCTCGACGAGGGAGAGGACCTACGGGTGTTCGGTTCGGACTCCGCGTACGCCGAGGAGTCGCAGCTGGGGTCGCTGCTGGTCGGTGACCTGAAGACCTCGGTCACCGGGCTCGACGGTGACGACGAGCCACGCCCGGTGACCACCGGTGACGACGAGAGCGAGCAGCCCGTCGTCGATCCCGAGGCCGACCCGGTCGGTGTCGCCGACCTGCTGGCCAACCTGGGCATCTCCGCGCAGAGGCTGCTGACCCTCTGCACCCACGAGGGGATGATGCCGGCGGACGTCACCGCCGAGATCTGCCAGGTGCTCGGCTGCGCCGACGAGGTCGAGGAGCTGCGTGAGGTCTGAGCCGGCCGACGCCACCGATCCGTCGCTGGAGTCGATCCGGCCGGGCCAGCCCACCCCCGGTGTGGTGGGCCGCGCCGGCCCCGGTGCCCACGAGGGCCTGGCCGACCCGGGCGAGGTCGGCCGACGGCAGCGGCACGAGCTGTGGATGCGCCGCGCGCTGGAGATCGCCGTCGCCGGCCCGCCGGTCGACGACGCGGTCAGCACCGACGTCGACGACGTGCCGGTGGGTGCGGTGCTCTACGGGCCGGACGGCACCGAGCTGGCCACCGGCCGCAACGAGCGGGAGCTGACCGGCGACCCCACCGCCCACGCCGAGGTGCTGGCCCTGCGCCGCGGTGCCGACCGCACCGGCCGGTGGCGGCTGGACGGCTGCACCCTGGTGGTCACCCTCGAACCCTGCACCATGTGCGCCGGGGCGCTGGTGCTGGCCCGGGTCTCCACCGTCGTGTTCGGCGCGTGGGAGCCCAAGACCGGTGCGGCCGGATCGCTCTGGGACGTGCTGCGGGATCGTCGGCTCAACCACCGCCCCGAGGTCTACGGCGGCGTGCTGGAGGCCGAGACCGCCACCGTCCTGCGCGCGTTCTTCCGCTGAGGCCCGGCACCGGTCGGCCCGCCGGCAGGGTGACCGTGAGCTGCGGCCGGGCCGCCGATCAGGCCGGCGGCAGGGTGACCGTGACGATCAGGCCGCCGGCCGGACGGGGCTGCGCCTCAGCGGTGCCGCCGTGGGCCCGGGCCACCGCGCGGACGATGGACAGCCCCAGCCCGAAACCCCGCGCGCCGGCGACCCGCTCCCGCGACAGCCGACGGAACGGCTGGAACATCGTCTCGACGTCGTAGCCCGGGATGACCGGGCCGGTGTTGGTCACGGTGAGGGTGGGCCGGCCGTCGACCAGCCCGGTGCGCACCTCCACCCAGCCGTCGGCGGGAAGGTTGTGGCGCAGCGCGTTCTCCACCAGGTTGAAGGTGAGCCGCTCCAACAGCACCGGGTCACCGCTGGTCGGCGCCGGGGCCAGGGCCCGCCGAACCCGCACGTCGGGTGCCTGCTTCCCGGCCTGATCGGTGGTGTGCGCGCAGACCTCGGCCAGGTCGACCGGCGTACGCTCGGTCAGCTCGTTCTCCGAGTCGGCCAGGGTCAGCAGGCCGTCGATCAGCCGCTCGTGGCGTTCGTTGACCGCCAGCAGTGACTCGCCCAGCCGCCGGGTCTCCGCCGAGACGTCCGGGCGGGTGACCGCCAGCTCCACCAGGGCGCGGTTGAGCGCCAGCGGCGTACGCAGCTCGTGCGAGGCGTTCGCCACGAACCGGCGCTGCCCGTCGAAGGAGCGGTCCAACCGTTCCAGCATCTCGTCGAACGTGTCGGCGAGTTCGCGTACCTCGTCGGGAGGGCCGGTGAGTGCGATCCGTTCGTGCAGACCACGCCCGGCGGTGTCCGCGCCGGCGATCCGTCGGGCCGTGGCGGTGATCTGGTGCAGCGGCTGCAACGCCCGGCCGGCGAGCAGCCAGCCGAACGCGATCGCCACCGCCGACACCACGATCAACGCGATGCCGCCCTGGGTGAGCAGCGACTCCAACGCGTTGCGCTTCGCCTCGTCCTGCACCTCCTGGACCAGGGCGCGCAGATTGTCGATGGTCTGCCCGCTGGGGGTCGTGGTGGGGGTCTTCGGCAGGTCCCGCAGTTTCACCCCGAACGGCTGCGGCATCCGCTGATCCACCAGCACGTACGTGACGGCGAGCAGGACCACCCCGGCCAGCAGGAAGAGCCCCCCGTAGATGAGGGTGAGCCGGGCGCGGATCGTCAGGCGTTTCATCGGATCTGGTACCCCGACCCGGGGACCGTCTCGATCACCGGCGGGTCGCCGAGTTTGCGGCGCAGCTTCATGACCGTCACCCGGACCACGTTGGTGAACGGGTCGATGTGCTCGTCCCAGGCGCGTTCCAGCAGCTCCTCGGCGGAGACCACCGCGCCGTCGGCGCGGAGCAGTTCGGCCAGCACCGCGAACTCCTTGCGGGACAGCGCCACGTGCCGGTCGTCCCGGCGTACCTCGTGTCGGGCCGGGTCGAGCTGGATGCCGGCGCGACGCAGCGTTGGCGGGGCCGCCGGACGGGCCCGGCGGGTCAGCGCGTGCACCCGAGCCGAGAGCTCGACCAGGGCGAACGGCTTCGTCAGGTAGTCGTCGGCACCGAGCGCCAACCCCGCCACCCGCTCCCGGACGGCCGCCGACGCGGTCAGCATCAGCACCCGGGTCTCCCCGCCCGCGTCCACGATTGCCCGGCACACGTCGTCGCCGTGCACCACCGGGAGGTCCCGGTCCAGGACCACCACGGCGTACTCGTTGACGCCGAGCCGTTCCAACGCGGCGTCCCCGTCGTACGCCACGTCCACCGCGAACGACTCCCGGCGCAGCCACTCGGCGATGGCGTCCGCCAGCACGTTCTCGTCCTCGACCACCAGCACTCTCACCCCTCCATGGTGCTCGGGGTGCGGTAACGGCGGCATAACCGCCGACGGTAACGCCGGGGATACGTCCGCTGCCGTGCACTTGTGCCATGTTCGGCGAACCGCGCCGGACCTGAGCGGAAGCGGACACCATGCGACGACACATGCTCGCGATCCCCGTCCTGCTCGCCCTGGCGCTGGCCGGGTGCGGCGCGGGAGGCGACGACGGCGGCGGGGTCGCGACCGCCGGTGGGGCGAAGGCCGGTGCCACGGCCAACGGCACACCGGTCAGCGACTCGGACCGGCAACTGGCCTTCGCCCGGTGCATGCGGGAGAACGGGGTGGACCTGCCCGACCCGGAGCCGGGCAGCCGCCCCGGCTTCCGGTTCGGCGCGAACGTGGATCAGCAGAAGGTCCAGGCGGCCATGGAGAAGTGCCAGGACAAGCTGCCCAACGGCGGGCAGGGGCCGCAGCTCAACCCCGAGCAGGCCGAGCAGATGCGCACGTTGGCCAAGTGCATGCGGGAGAACGGCGTGCCGGACTTCCCGGACCCGGACGCCGACGGACGGGTCCGGATCGGGGCGGCGGACAACGCGATCAACATCGGCGACCCGGCCATGAAGGCCGCGCTGGAGAAGTGCCGGCAGCACGCGCCGCAGTTCGGGGGTGGCCGGTGACCAGCACCATCCGACGCTCGCGGCTGCGCGCCGCCGTCACCGGCGGTGTCGTGCTGCTGGTCGCCGCCGTGGGCGTGGTCGCCGCGGTGGGCTTCGGCGGCGGTGCCGACGGAAGCCGCGCCGAGGCCGGCGGCGCGCCACCGGCCACCGCCACTGTCACCCGGCAGACCCTCGCCGACTCGGAGACCGCCGACGGTGAGCTGGGGTACGGCACGACGCGTACCGCCACGGCGAAGCTCAGCGGCACCGTCACCGGGTTGGCCGCGACCGGGTCGACGGTACGTCGGGGCAAGCCGCTCTACCTGGTCGACAACGAGGAGGTGGTGCTCCTCTACGGCGGGCTGCCCGCGTACCGGACGCTGGCCCCCGGCGTGGAGGGTGCCGACGTCACGCAGTTCGAGCGGAACCTCGAAGCGTTGGGCTACACCGGCTTCACCGTCGACGACGAGTACACCGGTGCCACCGCGGACGCCGTCCGGGAGTGGCAGGAGGACCTGGGGCTGGCCGAGACCGGTCGGGTCGAGCCGGGGCGGATCGTCTACGCCGACCGGGAGGTCCGGGTGGAGAGCCACCAGGCCGACGTCGGCGACCTCACCCAGCCCGGCCAGGCGGTGCTGACCTACACCGGCACCAGCCGGGTGGTCACCGTCGAGCTGGACGTGGACGACCAGCGGTTGGCCAAGCGTGACGCGAAGGTCACCGTGCGGCTGCCGGACGGTCGCGCGGTGGGGGGCACGATCAGCACCGTCGAGACGGTCGTCCAGGCCGGCGCGGCCGGCGCCAATGGGCAGTCCGGCGAGGCCGAGACGAAGATCGAGGTGACCGTCGCGGTGACCGACCCGAAGGCCCTCACCGGCTTCGACCAGGCCAGCGCGGACGTCACCTTCACCGTCTCGGAACGC
Source organism: Micromonospora sp. NPDC050276 (assembly GCF_044459545.1). Lineage (NCBI taxonomy): Bacteria > Bacillati > Actinomycetota > Actinomycetes > Micromonosporales > Micromonosporaceae > Micromonospora > Micromonospora sp. NPDC050276. Next base: position 30,372 of record NZ_JBITJA010000011.1, read on the forward strand.
CGCGACGTGCTCACCGTGCCGGTGGCGGCGCTGTTGGCGCTCGCCGAGGGCGGCTACGGCGTCCAGGCCGCCGAGGGCGACGGGAGCCGGATCCTCGCGGTGACCACCGGGCTGTTCGCCGACGGCCGGGTGGAGATCAGCGGCACGGGCATCACCGAGGGCACGACGGTGGTGGTGCCGAGGTGAGCGGCGAGGTGATCGTGCTGGACCGGGTCAGCAAGCGGTACGCCGGCGACGTCGTCGCGTTGGACGACGTGTCGCTGCGGATCGGCTACGGCGAGTTGGTCGGGATCGTGGGTCCGTCCGGCTCGGGTAAGTCGACCATGCTGCACCTGATCGGCACCCTGGACCGGCCGTCGTCGGGCAGCGTGCTCATCGACGGGTACGACGTGGCGAAGCTGACCGACCGGGAGCTGTCCGCGCTGCGGGCCACCCGGATCGGTTTCGTCTTCCAGCAGTTCCACCTGGCTCCGGGAGTTCCGGTCGTGGACAACGTGGCCGACGGGTTGCTCTACTCCGGCGTACCGCTGCGGCGGCGGCGCGACCGTGCGGAGGCCGCGCTGGTGCGGGTTGGCCTGGGCCACCGGTTGGGGCACCGACCGCACGAGCTGTCCGGCGGTGAACGGCAGCGGGTGGCCGTGGCCCGCGCGGTGATCGGTGAGCCGGCGGTGCTCCTCGCCGACGAGCCGACCGGCAACCTCGACTCGCACTCCGGTGCCGGCGTGCTGGAGTTGCTGCACGATCTGCACCGGGCCGGCACCACCGTCGTGGTGATCACCCACGACCGGGAGATCGCGGAGAGTCTGCCCCGCCAGGTGCGGATGCGCGACGGCGCGGTGCGGCACGACTCGGCCTTCGCGTCGGGCGGGGTCGGCTGATGGCGGCACTGACGCCGGCCCGGCTGGGACCGGCGGACGTCCTGCGCGTCGGCGCAGTGGGGCTGCGGACCCGTCCGCTGCGGGCGTTCCTCTCCGCGTTGGGCATCGCGATCGGCATCGCCGCGATGATCGCGGTCGTCGGCATCTCCTCGTCGTCGCGGGCCGAACTGGACCGGGCGCTCGACGCGCTCGGCACCAACCTGCTCACCGTCGAGCCGGGCAACACCCTGTTCGGCGAGGACGCACAACTGCCCGAGGAGTCGATCGCGATGATCGGCCGGATCGGCCCGGTGACCGAGGTGACCGCGACCGGGCAGGTCTCCGACGCCAAGGTGTACCGCTCGGACCGGATCCCGGCGGCGGAGACCGGTGGCATCGCCACCCAGGCGGCCCGGCTGGACCTGCTCGGCACCGTCGGGGCCGAGGTGGCCACGGGTACCTGGCTCAACGAGGCGACCGCCCGTTATCCGGCGGTCGTGCTCGGCGCCACCGCGGCGCAGCGGCTCGGGATCACCGCGGCGGACCCGCAGGTGCAGGTGTGGCTGGGCGGGCGGCCGTTCACCGTGATCGGCACCCTCGCCGCCGCGCCACTCGCCCCGGAACTGGACACCTCGGCGCTGGTCGGCTGGCCGGCGGCGACCGACTACCTGGGCTTCGACGGCCACCCGACCACCGTCTACACCCGGGCGCAGGAGTCGCAGGTCGAGGCGGTCCGGTCGGTGCTCGGCGCGACCACCAACCCGGAGGCGCCGAACGAGGTCGAGGTGTCCCGGCCCTCGGACGCGCTGGCCGCCGCCGAGGCGACCGACGACGCGTTCACCGGCCTGCTGCTGGGCTTGGGCGCGGTCGCCCTGCTGGTCGGTGGGGTCGGCGTGGCGAACACCATGGTGATCTCGGTGCTGGAACGGCGGGCCGAGATCGGTCTGCGCCGGTCGCTCGGCGCAACCCGGGGTCAGGTACGCACCCAGTTCCTCGCCGAGTCGCTGCTGCTCTCCGCGTTCGGCGGGGTCGGTGGGGTGGTGCTGGGCATCCTGGTCACCTCGGGCTACGCGCTGTCGCAGCACTGGCCAACCGTGGTGCCGGCCTGGGCGATGCTCGGCGGGGTGGGCGCGACCCTGGTGATCGGCGGCTTCGCGGGCCTCTACCCGGCGGTGCGCGCCGCCCGCCTCGCGCCGACCGAGGCGCTGGCGGCCGTCTGACCTCTACGGCTTGTTGTGCAAGAGCGTGATGACTGTCCGGCATATCTATGCCACACAGTCATCACGCTCTTCGCGGTGCTGCCGCCCGAACAGGTCAGGCGATGATCGTGTCGAGGGCGATCTCGACCATCTGGCTGAAGGTCTGCTCCCGCTCCTCCGAGGTGGTCTTCTCGCCGGTCTTGATGTGGTCGCTGACGGTCAACACGGTCAGCGCGCGGGCCTTGAACCGAGCGGCGATCGTGTAGAGCGCCGCCGACTCCATCTCCACCGCCAGCACCCCGTAGTCGGCGAGGGTGTCGTAGAGGTCCGGCCGGTCGGTGTAGAAGGCGTCCGCCGCCAGGATCGGCCCGACGTGCATGGTGATGCCGCGCCGCTCCGCCACCTCGACCGAGGTACGCAGCAGCCCGAAGTCGGCCACCGGGGCGTAGTCGATCAACCCGTCGAAGCGCATCCGGTTCATGTTCGAGTCGGTGGACGACCCGATCGCCGCCACCACGTCCCGCAACTGCAGGTCGGTGCTGAGGGCGCCACACGAGCCGACCCGGATCAGCGTCTTCACGCCGTACTCGTTGATCAGCTCGTGGGCGTAGATGGAGGCCGACGGCATGCCCATGCCGGAGCCCTGGACGGAAACCTCGACGCCGTTCCAGCGGCCGGTGAAGCCCAGCATGCCCCGAACCGTCGAGTAGCAGGTGGCGCCCTCGAGGTAGGTCTCCGCGATCCACTTGGCCCGCAGGGGGTCGCCCGGCATCAGGACCCGCTCGGCGATCTCGCCCGGCTTCGCGCCGATGTGCGTACTCATGGCAAAGATCCTGCCAGGCCGGCCCGGGCGATACCGGTTCGGCGTCCGAACCGGCGGTCCTGTACCCTCGTCGGCGGTGGCGTGTCCGAGCGGCCTAAGGAGCACGCCTCGAAAGCGTGTGAGGGTTAACGCCCTCCGAGGGTTCAAATCCCTCCGCCACCGCTCTGAAATGCGAGAACGCCCGGCAGATCCGTGAGGATCGGCCGGGCGTTCCGTCGTTTCGAGATCGCTGGTCTCATCGCTCTCGGGCTGCGGCCGGCGCAGGATCAGGTCAGTGGGCGGACAACCGCCTGGGCCAGCACCTCGGCGAACGTGCGGGGGGCCGCGACCGCGTCCGGCCCTTTGGCGTAGTAGCGCAGGAACGCCTCGTGGAAGCACGCGCCGATCAGTAGAGACGCGGCCGCGTCCGGGTCCGCGTCCGCGTTGATACGCCCGATGGCCTGCTCGGCCCGAAGGTAGGTGGCGAAGATGGCGACCGCCTTGTCAGGGCCGCCGCCGTGCCGGCTCATCGCCACCCGGTGCGCCGCCATTCGCTGCGGGTCGGCGAGAAGCGCCCCCAGCATCGGGATCGACTGCTGGTAGAAGTCCAGGACCGCGTGCGCGAGTTCGGCGAGGTTGTCCTCGACGTCGCCTGCACCGGGGAGGACCGAGACCCGGGACAGGCCGGGCAGCCTCTCCTGGAGGACGGAGAGCAGCAGTCGCTCCTTGTCTTCGAAGTACTTGTAGAGCGTGGGCTCCGAGACCTTCGACGCCTGCGCGATCTCTTTGGTCGTGGCCAGCGCCACTCCCCGTGTTCGCAGAATCTGCGCAGCCGCGTCAAGGATCCGTTCCCGGGTGCTCATGCCGCCCCATCTCGCTGATTGACAGGTTAGTGATTACTAGCCCAGTATGGGGGTTAGTAATCACTAACCCCCCGGAGGGTATGTATGCGCGTCACCGTCTTCGGCGCGACCGGCGGCACCGGACAACACCTCATGCGTCAGGCACTCGCCGTCGGCCATCACGTCACCGCTGTCGTCCGGGACCCGGCCCGCCTGCACCACGCGGACCACCCCCGACTCGAACCCGACCCGACCACCGTCGGCCACACCATCAGCCTGGGGTACTGATCATGAAGAAACTGGTACTCACCGCCCTGTGCCTCCTGCTGGTCGGCGTGCTCGGCGCCGGGGGTGCCGTCGGGTTCCTCACGTTCGTTCGGGCGCCCGTCAACCCGCCGGCTGAAGCCTGTGCCGATGAGCACACGTCAGACTCGCGGCCCGTCGTTGTGGCGGCCGGCGCCAGCATGACCCAGGGCACGCTCGGCGCGGACTGGGTGGGCGCACTCCGCGCCCGGCCCGAACTTCACGGATATGAGTTCGTCAACGCGGGCGTCAACGGCAGCACCAGCGCCGACCTTCGGCAGCGGGTCGATACCGACATCCTGGCGTGCCACCCGAACGCGGTCACGATCCTCGTCGGCACCAACGACGTGCGCGATGGCGTCTCACTGAATCAATACCGGGACAATCTCAACGCGATCGTGGACCTCATCAAATCCCGTGCCACCGCCCGAATCGCGTTGATGTCCCTGCCCCCGCTCGGGGAGGACCTGGACACCGCGATCAATCGAAAGCTCACTGCATACAACACCGCGATCAAAGAGGCCGCCGCCCGCGCCCAGGCCGACTACCTGCCCGTGTACGAGCAGATGGTGGAGTTCCTCCAGCAGCGCGGCAGCGACCCGGCGCCGTACGACTTCAGCTTTGCACTGGCGTTCGGTGCCGCGACCCAGCACTACCTGTTCGGACATAGCTGGGACGACGTCGCCCGCAACGGTGGACGTGAACTGCTCGTCGACCACATCCATCTGAACGACCGGGGCGGTGCGATCATCACCGATCTCGCCGCCCAGTGGCTGTCCGAGACTCAGTTGCGGCCCTCTGGCTCGTTCGCACCTTCCGGCGGGTGATTCACAACAGGCCGCGCGGGTGACGACGACGCTGTTGTCACGACGACGCTGTTGTCACGACGACGCTGTTGTCACGACGGCGTTGCTTGACGCGTCGAGCGGGTCGGTCCACTCCCGACCGACCCGCTCGGCGCACGGTTCAGGTTCAGCACGGGCCGGCGCCCTCGTCGAAGAGGCGGCGGGCCCAGTCGGCGTACCCGGCGATGGTTTTTCGGACCGTGCGCCCGTCGTGCAGGAACAGGTACGCGCGGTCGCCGCTGCGGGCGAGGAGCCCGTCGAGGCGGTGTGTCCCCTGTGGAGCGCGAAGGCGGCTGACCTCGGGGTAGCGGTCCCAGACCTCGTCGATGGGTGAGCCCGCCGTGATGCCCTCCGGTGTCCGCATCGGGTCGCCGACCCAGAGCAGGACGAGTTTGTCCTCCACGAAGACCGGGCTGACCGTGTCGTGGCCGGCGAGCACCGGCCCGCAGGCATCCAGGCTGGTACGCAGGATGCCGCGTCGGGTCAGCTCGTCCTCGGTGGCACCGAACTCGATGTTGCGCAGGCCGTTCAGGTCGATGATCTCCACGCTGCCGGCGGGCCGGCCGTCCGGAATCGGCCCGGTTGGCGGTACGCCGCTGCCAGCGATCGAGGCAGCCGTCATCAGCGTGGCGATAAACGCAAATTGTCGCAATTTCATGGAATCCCCCAGTCCCCAACGGAGTGGGAGCGTTCAGGTTGCTGCCGGTAGCCGGATTACTGATTTTCCCACTGCTCGACCAGTTCGTCCCAGTAGTCGGCGCTGAGTCGACGCCGCCCGTGCGCCAGCCAGCCGTCGGTGTTCCGCTCCAGGTGCAACCCCAGTTCGGCGAACGGGTCGATCCAGGTGCCGGGCTCGACGCCGAGTCGGGTCAGCGCCCCGTTGATCGGCCACTGCTCGCGCGGTGCGTTCAACTCGTCGTCGAAGCGTGGACCCCAGGACAGCACGCCGCCCAACCACACCGCCGCCGACTGGTAGCCGACGCCACCACCGAACTCCGCCTCCAGATACGCCACCGGCCCCGACTGTGACCAGCGGCTCAGCAACTCGACAAGCGCTGGCGACAGCACCAGGCCGAACGGGCGCTCGGCGCTCCGGTCGTCCGTCGCGAAATCCGGCAGCGATCCGGTCAGCTCCACCACCAACTGCGGGGTGATCGGCAGCAACGCGAAGTCCTGGCGCAGCTCACCGAGGACCGCGTGATCCAGCTCGGCGGTCTGGTCGCGAAGCAGTTCGGCGTCCGCGACCACCGCGCTGAGCTGGTAACCCATCGAACCCTCCGCCACCCACAGCCTGTGGATAGAACATGTGTACGACGGATCCCGGTGGCCGTCGGCCCTCGAACGCTACCGGTCGCTTCCCGGCGACCAAGATCTCGACGGAGTGGGACCGGTCAGGCCCGCCGGGCGAGCTGAGTGACGAACGCGCGCCAGGCCGCGGGCGCGAAGGCGAGCGCCGGGCCGGTTGGGTCCTTGGAATCCCGTACGCCCACGACGCCGGGCAGGTTGTCGGCGACCTCGACACAGGCGCCGCCGTTGCCGCTGCTGCGGCTGCTCTTGCGCCACCGGGCGCCGTTCAGCTCCATGACTCCGCCACTTCCTGGATGAGGTCGACCGACTGCCAGTGGGACAACGCCTCCCCGCGCACGTTCTCCCATGCCGCCATCATGGCCGCGATGTCCTCGGGGTCGCTAGCGACTTGTCCCTGGAGTTGGTTGTCGAGGTAGCCGGCGACCCGGTGGTCGTGGCCGTGCGCGATCACGAACGGCCCGTTGAGGCCGGCATAGGCGCCGACCGTGCTGGGCACGACGTGCACCCGGATGTGCGGCTCGGCGCACGCCGCCGCCACGGCCAACAGTTGCTCGCGCATCGTCGCCCGACCGCCCACCGGGCGGCGGATGACCGCCTCGTCGACGACCGCCGTGAACTGCGGCGGGTCATCCCGCTTGAGCACGCCCTGCCGGCCCAGTCGGACGGTGAGATGCCGGTCGATCTCACCCCGGGGGATCAGGCCCGCACCGCCCAGCACCGCACGGGCGTACGCCTCGGTCTGGAGCAACCCCGGCAGGACTGTCGACTCGAACCAACGAAGCGACACCGCCTCGCGCTCGATCTCCTGCCACGGACGAAACCAGATGGGGTCACGACGTCTTGAAGTGTCCGGCCAGATGTCCGACACGTCCTTGTGCAGCGCCTCCGCCGCCGCCAACCGGTGCCGCGGATGCGGGATGCGGTCCTCCGTCAGCCAGCGCCCCACGGTCTTCGGGTCGACGCCGACGGTCTCGGCGAGGGATTCGGTGGTGTGCCCGGTGTCGCTGAGCGCCACCCGAAGCGCGTCGTTCACGGCTCCTCCATCGGATGTCTTGGATATCTGGAGACCATATCGCTACGCGGTGTATCTGTCTCGTAACTCTCCCAAGGGTGGTCCATAGAAGACGGCGCGATCGGTGGAGGTGCAAGAGCCCGGCGGTCCGCGTCAGTCCGGGGTCGCCCCGACGGGGAGGCGGGGCGACCCCGCCCACCGCGAAGGAGGTCCGCCCCATGCCCCGCCGCCGCTATCGGAACCACCTGCCGACCCGGCCCACCTGGCGCTGTGCCGCCTGCGGCATCGCCTGGCCCTGCTCGGCGGCGAAGCTGCGGCTGCTCGGCGAATACCGGCACGACCGGCTCGCGTTGACCGTCTACCTGGCGACGCTGCGAACAGAGGCCGCCGAGCAGCTCGCCGACGTCGAGCCGGCCCGACTGACCGACCGCTTTCTCTCCTGGGCCCGCGCCCGCGCCTGACCGAGCTTGGGCCCCCGGGGCCCGGCTGCCCCGCAGATGGGGCAGCTCTACAGGTGAGCATCCGGGGCATACCCCCGGTGCGCCCCCGAGCGTCGGGGCCGCCAGATCGCCACGTCGATGTCGCGCCGCCGTTCGGCGAAGCGGCCGTGCCGTGCCGCCGTCATCAAAAGTTGGCGCAGGTCTGCCTCGAAGGCCGAAAGTCGGTCGGCGAACAGGTGCGGTGCCGCACTGGACAGCGAGAACACCGCCGAGACGACCTCATCCACCGAGCGTTCCACCACCATCCCCTGTTCGACAGTGAAGCGGGTGGGGCCGGCGAAGCCCGCCGCCCGCATGATCTCCGCCTCGCCGGAGGGGGTGCCCGTCGATAGCAGCCCCTGCCCGGCCCGGCGAGCATGTCCCGGTCCGCGTCGACCCCCACCGCCGCCTCGAAAAGGGGCGCGAGCAGGAGCGTCACCGATCCGGGGCCGCAGCCGACGTCGAGGAGCCGGCCGGTGCCGTCGAGGTCGAGTGCCGCGCCGATCGCCTCGGCGAGGCTGGGCGGATAGGGCATCCGGCCCACGCTGTAGTGGCTGGCGCTGCCCGCGTACAGGGTCTCGTCCCACTCCCACGTCGCAGCAGCCATGACGTCGATGAGACCACAGGGCGGACCGTACGGGTGGCCACCGCGTCCCAGGTGGACGGTCGTGCCGACCTTCTCATGTTAATCTCCCTCAGCTAAGCATGATCACCTTGAGCGACCGAGGGGACACATGACGGCCGAGGTTCCACCTGCGGGGGGACTGCTGGATCCGGGCGGCGCCATGGATCGGCTCGCCGAGTGGAAGGGTCGCCTGGACCAGCTGGCGACCGCCACCGACGCGATGAGCGACCGCATCCAGGAACTACGAGTGACGGCCGCCGACGACAACGGGCTGGTGGAGGTCACGGTCGACTCCGTGGGCGCGCTCGTCGATCTGCGACTGGGCCAGCGGGTGCAACGGGTCGCCCCCGATGTCGTCGCCCGGACGATCATGGCCACGATCGCCGCGGCCAAGCGGCAACTCGCCGACCGCGCTCAGGAGATCATCGGCGACACGCTGGGCACCGATTCGCCCGCCGCGCGGGCCATCGCCGAACGCGTCGGGCAGCAACTGCGCGATGCCGAGCCCTCGGTCGGTGGCCAGGACGAGCAGCACGGCCGGTGGTGAGGCGGTGACCGGCGGATTCGAGGTCGACGCCGAGCAGATCCGCCAGCACGCGCGCAACATCGAGGCGCTGCGGGCGCGCTTCGGCGCGGTCAAGAACGCCAGCGCGCACATCACCCAGGACGACGCGGCGTACGGGCTGCTGTGTGGGTGGATCTCCGGGATCCTGGAGAGCCGGCACAGTCGGCAGGACGAGCTGATCGCGTACGCCGAGGAGAACCTGTCCCTGGTCGTGCAGGGCCTGCGCACCACCGCCGACAACTACGCCAACGCGGATGTGGACTCCCACAACACGATCCGCCAGGTCGGCAGCCAACTGGACCCGGCGTCATGACCGACGCCTCGCTCATCGCCGACGTAGTGTCGACCCGTAAGCCCTGGACCGGCGCGGCCGCGGCGGACAGCTTCCAGGGTCTGGTCGACGCCATCCACAGCGAGGGTTGGGTCGACGACCTCCTGGCCGGCGCGGCGTTCGGCGTCGAAGCCGTCGCGACGGTGCTGGACCCGTTCAGCGCTCTGCTCGCCAACGGGCTGGGCTGGGCGATGGAGTACTTCGAGCCGCTGCGCGAGATCCTCGACCAACTCACCGGCATGCCCGACGTGGTCACCTCACACGCGGCGACCTGGAACAACATGGCCGCCGAGCTGGAGAGCATGGCCACCGACCTGAAGACACACCTCGGGGCGGACATGCCCGGCTGGCAGGGGCAGGCCGCCACGGCGTACCAGGCGCTGATGGCGCACAACGTCACCGGGATCGACGCGCTGAGCGGCATCTCCGCCGCGATGGCCGCCGCGACCCAGGCCGCCGGGAACCTGGTGGCGTTCACCCGCGACATCGTCCGCGACCTCATCGCCGACCTGGTGGCCCGCGTGATCGTGTGGGCCATCGAGGCGATCTTCGTGGTCACCATCCCGGCGATCGCCGCGTCGATCGTGGCGGCTGTGGTCAAGTGGGCCGGACGCATCCTCACCTACGTCGGGGCGCTGATCTCCAGCCTCACCAACCTGTCCAAGCTGCTGAACGGCTAGGGCGCAGACGATGGCGAAGCCCAAGACGCCTCCCGGCGGGAACGGTGACGGTGGCACTCCGTCGCGTCCCGGTGACGGCGACGGTGACATCCCGGGACAGCGGCACCGCACCTCCAGCGAGGTGCCCGAAACCGTCACCGGCGGGCAGGACTTCGCCACCGAGGAGTTCAAGCTCGGTCGGCCGGGCGGCGACTCCGGCGACCCGCCGGGCCGCCCGTCCGGCGGGGACGACGGATACCAGACCCCCAAGCCCGGCACGCCCGAGTACGAGCGGCGGTTGGAGGAACTCGCCGCCGACCCGGCCCACAACGGCAACATCAGCGCCAAGTCCCGGATCGAGGCCGAGGTCGGGCTCGCGGCCGAGGCGGACGGGAAGATCCCGGGGCCGATCCGGCGGGCCGAACTCGACAACTCGGATCCCGCATTCCAGAAGGACCAGGGTGAGTTCTTCGATTCCAACGGGCAGAACTGGGACGTCAAGTCTCCCAATGATTTGTTCCCCGCTGGGCGGCGGGCCGGTGAGCCGATGCCCGAGGGTATGAAGGGGCGCTACGATGGCGAGGAGTTCGAGCAGAAACTCGCCGACGAGGTCGCCGGTGGCCAGAACGTCATTCTCAACACCCGGAGCCTGTCGCCGAGTGCGTTGGCCGATCTCAAGGCGCGGGTCGCTGGTCGACCGGAATGGGACGGCAAGGTGGTGTTCGACAAATGAGCAGATATAAGCGTGCCAGCGGTGACGTGATCCGCTGGCCAGACAGCCCGGACGCGCGAGAAGCGCTTGAGGAGTGGTTCGCCGACCCGGCGCCGGCGGCGTACCTCTCCGGGGATTTTCTTGATTTTCGCGGGGCGGACCTCAGCCGTCTCGACCTGGCCGGCGCCTATCTCGCCAATTCCCACCTGGTCGGCGTCCGATTCGAGGAGGCCAACCTCGGCGACGCCAACCTGACCAACGCCGAGTTGCAGGGCGCGGATTTCTCCTTCGCCGACCTGGCCAAGGCGGAAATGGTGGGTTGCTCGGCCGGTAAAGCGCTGTTCCGCTCGGCTCGGCTGTTCGCTGTGCAACTCGACGACGCCGTTCTGGAGGGGGCGGATCTCCGGCACGCCATTCTCAATTCCGCCAAGCTCTACAAGACCGATCTGCGCGGCGCCAATCTTGAGTTGGCCAGCCTGCGCTGGTGCACGCTGGGCGGCACGAGCATGCCGACGGTGTTGACCGGCGCGAGGATGTTCGGCTGCCAGCTCGAGGGCGCGAAGGGTGCCGTCGTCGGCCCGGTCCTCGTCGACGAGGAGGCGACCCGGTCCGTCGGCGGCGCCGAGTTGGAGGCGTGGCTCTCGGGGCAGGGCGCGGAGCACGTCCAGGTGGTGGGCTGACGCCACCGCACAGACGACTCAGGGCCGGTCCCCGTTGGGGCCGGCCCTGTCGTTCGTGCTGCTCAGGCGAGCGGAGGATACGAGATTCGAACTCGTGAGGGTGTAAACCCAACACGCTTTCCAAGCGTGCGCCCTAGGCCTCTAGGCGAATCCTCCGCGAGCCAGGATACAGGCCGCTGTCGGCCGGGCCACCCCACCACCCCCTGAAGATCGACGGGCGGTCGGGTAGGCTTGGCGTCACCTCCCGTGCGGCGGTATCTCGTGAACCTCCCCAGGGCCGGAAGGCAGCAAGGATAAGCGAGCTCTGCCGGGTGCACGGGAGGCCTTTTTCGTCTGTGGGCCGGTTGATCCACTCGACATCCGTGATGTCGCGGTGTCCCGGGCACACCGACACCCCGATTTTCAGGAAGCCGAGTCGATCAAGCCTGAAGGCCCAGGCGCCCCGGGGTGGTGGGTGGTCACCCGCGCCCGACCGGCGCAGAATGGCTCGGTCGAGAGGAGGCGGGACGAGTGACGTTGGCGCTCTACCGCAAGTACCGGCCGCGTACCTTCGCTGAGGTAATCGGTCAGGAGCACGTGACCGAGCCACTGTCGCAGGCGCTGCGCAGCGGACGGCTCAACCACGCCTACCTCTTCTCCGGCCCGCGCGGCTGCGGCAAGACCTCCAGCGCCCGGATCCTGGCCCGCTCGCTCAACTGTGAGCAGGGCCCCACTCCCGAGCCGTGCGGCAAGTGTGAGTCCTGCCGCTCACTGGCCACCGACGGCGCCGGCTCGATCGACGTGATCGAGATCGACGCGGCCAGCCACGGTGGTGTCGACGACGCCCGAGAGCTGCGCGAGCGCGCCTTCTTCGCGCCGGCCAGCAGCCGCTTCAAGATCTACGTCATCGACGAGGCGCACATGGTCTCGACCCAGGGCTTCAACGCCCTGCTCAAGCTGGTCGAGGAGCCTCCCGAGTACGTCAAGTTCATCTTCGCCACCACCGAGCCGGAGAAGGTCCTCGGCACGATCCGGTCGAGGACCCACCACTACCCGTTCCGGCTGATCCCACCGAAGGTGCTCCGCCCGTACCTGGAGCAGCTCACCCAGGCCGAGGGCGTCGCCGTCGAGCCGGCGGTCTTCCCGCTGGTGGTCCGCGCCGGCGGCGGCAGCGCCCGGGACAGCCTCTCCGTGCTCGACCAGCTCATCGCCGGTGCCGGCCCGGAGGGCGTCACCTATGCCCGGGCCGCCGCGCTGCTCGGCGTCACCGACGCGGCGCTGATCGACGAGATGTGCGACGCGCTGGCCGCCGGGGACGGCGCCGCCGCGTACGCCACCGTCGACCGGGTGGCCGAGGCCGGGCACGACGCCCGCCGGTTCGCGTCGGATCTGCTGGAGCGGCTGCGCGACCTGATCGTGCTCCAGCAGGTACCGGACGCCGCCGCGAAGGGCCTGATCGACGGCCCGGCCGACCAGATCGAGCGGATGGCCGCCCAGGCTTCGCAACTCGGCCCGGCCACGCTCTCCCGGTGCGCCGACATCGTGCACGACGGTCTGGTGGAGATGCGCGGCACCACCGCGCCCCGGCTGCTGTTGGAGCTGATCTGCGCCCGGATGCTGCTGCCCGGCGTGGACGACTCCACCGGCGGCCTGCTCCAGCGCCTGGAGCGGATGGAACGCCGACTCACCCTGGGCGGCACCGACGCGCCGTCGGCCGCCGCCGGCTCCGCGCCCGCCACCCACCCAGGGGTACGCCCACAGCCCGCCACCCCGGTCCCGGCTGCCGCCACCCCGGCACCGGTGAACGCCCCGACGTCCGCACCGCCGTGGACGGTCGACCCTGCGGCGTCACCGACCCGGAGCGTTGCCGCCTCGGGCGCTGCCGCCTCGGGCGCTCCCGCCTCGGGCGTTGCCGCCTCGGGCGCTGCCGCCTCGGGCGCTCCCGCCTCGGCTGCTCCTGCCTCGGCTGCTTCGGTCTCCGGGGCGCCGGCCTCGTACGTCTCGGCGGCCGACTCGCCGATCCCGGCGTCCCCTGGTGTGTCGACCGGTTCGGCCCCCGCCGACCAGGCCGCACCCGTCGCGCCCGCCGGGCCGGCCCCGCGTCGCGTGGTGCCACCGTCGGCGGTGCTTCCCGACCCGGCCACACCCGCGCCGCCCCGGCCGGGTGCGCCGGCCGCCGCGTTGGACGCGGTCGCGGTCCGCCGCGTCTGGCCCGACGTGGTCGGCAAGGTCAACCGGACCAACAAGCGGATCGCCGCCCTGATGCGCGACGCGGTGGTCCGTGAACTCGACGGCGACATGCTGGTCCTGACGGTGAAGTCCACCGTGCTGGCCAAGATGATGGCCGACCACGCGGCGGTGCTCACCGACGCGCTCTACGAGGAGTTGGGCGGGCGCTGGCAGATCCGATGCGAGGTGGCCGGCGAGCGCGGGGGCGTGTCGTTATCCGGCCCGTCGCGCTCGCAACCCACCGCACCGGCCCGACCCGCCGCGCCGCCAACCACGCCGGACACGCGGCCCGCCGGGCCTCCGCCTGCCGCCGCCGCCCCGACGAGCACACCGCCCACCGCAGCGAACTCGAACGCCGCGCCTGCTTCTAGTGCCGCGCCAGCTCCGAACGCCGCGCATGGTTCGAACGCCGCGCATGGTTCGAACGCCGCGCTGCCTACCGCGGCGAACCCGACCGGTGCTGCCGGCCCAGCTTCGCGTGGCGGTGTCGGCGCGGGTCCCGGCGGTCACGGTGCCGGTGGGCAGGGCGCGGTGCCGTCCGCCCCGGCGACGGACGACGAGGACGACTGGCCGGAGGCGGCCCGCCCCGGCGGCAGCGCCCCGGCCGCCGAGGCGACTGATGACGAAGACTGGCCAGAGGCCGCCCGACCCGGCGGCGCGTCGGCCGAGTCGGGCCCCGGCGGCTCCCACTCCGCACCGACGTCGACCGGCGCGAACGGCGGCGGCGTAAACGGCAGCGCCGCGAACGGCGGCGGCATCAGCGGTGGCACCACCACCAGCGGTGGCGCGAACGGCACCGGACCAGGCGGTTCGGGCGGCCCCGGCGCAGCGGCCGGCGCCGGCAAGCCGGGCGGGCGGGGTAACCCGGCACCGGCGGCCCGGCAGCCGGCGACAGCCGGTGGTGCACCGGTGAGCAGCGCCATCGCCGCGGCTCGCGCGGCGGCGGCGGGGCGCGGTGCGCGTACCGGAGCGGCAGCCCGACCCATCGCGGACGCCGAATGGGCCGGCGAGCCGCCCTACGACCCGGACTTCGACGGCCCGGCGCGGGGTGGCCGGCCGGGCGGCGCGGCACCGGCGGCGACCCCGGCCTACGAGGGGTTCGACCCGGGCGACGAGCCGTTGGACGAGATCATCGACGAGAAGACAGCGCGGGAGTCGAGCGAGGAACAGGCGGTACGACTGCTCCGGGAAACCTTCGGCGCCGAAAAGATCAACGAAACCGACGCCCGCTAAACCCCCACCCCACCCCGCCCCTCGTGTCGGCGATCTTGCGGTTTCGGTCGCCGTCTTGCGCAGAATGCCCTCTTATGTCGGGGCAGAAAGTGCAAGATCGCGCAGGGGTGGGGGCTCGGCTAGGAGGACTCCCAGGACGCAGGCCCAGAGGGGGAAGGGTAGGACGGCGACGCGTTCCAAGCCGCCTACGCCGATACCGACACCCTGCTGGGCGAAGAACAGCGCTGTGCCGGCCAGGGCGATGAGCCCGGCGGTGAGGGTGAGCCGTCGCCGCCGGCCCAGCGTGGTGGTGCCCGGCGCGAAGCCGGCGAGGAGCAGGCCGACGTTGCCCACCCCCATGATCAGGAATGCGCCGAGGACGTGCAGGTTCTCGTCGACGTCGGCCGGGTACGCGGCTGCCAGGGCGTATCCACCGCTGGCCAGCAGCAGGAGCGTCTGGGCCGAGCGCACCACTGGGCCGCGACCGAGGACCCGCCAGGTCAGCAGTAGTCCGGTGGCGAGCAGTACGGCGGTGGTCAGGGTCGCGGCGTTCATCAGGGGGTGCCACGGCGAGCAGACGTAGCGGGGGCGGGTGGTGTCCCAGCCGCCGCAGTGGGTGTTGCCGAGGTCGCTGATGTTGTGGATGGCCCAGTTGTAGGTCGGTTCGCGCCACCGCAGCCCGGTGATCAGGCTGGCGACGAGGAAGATGGGTGCGGCCGCGACCCAGGACAACGCGCCGACCCGGCCGATGCGGTTGAGGTTCATGCCACGAGCAGACCAGCGTGGCGGGTCGCGGCGCACTACCAGCAGATGGCCGGTTCGAGGTAGGGGTAGCCGTACCCGGAAGGGCCCGGCGTGGGCGGACGCACCGGGCGGGGCGAGGTCGGTCCCAGCGGATAGGCTGAGCGGCGGTCGAGCAGACGAGTGCGAGAAGGAGCCATCCCGTGCGCCCAGGTGGACAGCCGAACATGCAGCAGATGCTGAAGCAGGCGCAGAAGATGCAGCAGCAGATCGCCGCCGCCCAGGCCGAGTTGGCCGAGGCCGAGCTGACCGGCACCGCCGGTGGCGGGCTGGTCACCGCGACCGTCTCCGGCGCCGGTGAGCTCAAGGCCATCAAGATCGACCCGAAGGCCGTCGACCCGGACGACGTGGAGACGCTGGAGGATCTGGTCGTCGCGGCCGTGCACAACGCCGCCGAGGCGGCCCGGGAGCTGACCGAGCGCAAGATGGGTCCGGTCGCCGGCGGCATGGGCGGCCTCGGCCTGCCCGGTTTCTGAGCCGGCAGATGTACGAAGGTGCCATCCAGGATCTGATCGACGAGCTGGGTCGTCTGCCGGGCGTGGGCCCGAAGAGTGCTCAGCGGATCGCGTTCCACGTCCTCTCGGCGGATCCGGCCGACGTCAACCGGCTGGCCGGCGCGCTGCGCAAGGTCAAGGAGCTGGTCCGGTTCTGCACGACCTGCTACAACGTGGCCGAGTCCGAGCAGTGCCGGATCTGCCGCGACCCGCGTCGCACCGACGAGGTGCTGTGCGTGGTGGAGGAGCCCAAGGACGTGGTGGCCATCGAGCGGACGGGTGAGTTCCGTGGTCGCTACCACGTGCTGGGCGGCGCGATCAATCCGTTGGAGGGGATCGGCCCGGACAATCTGCGCATCCGGGAGCTGATGATCCGGCTCGGTGGCGGCGGCGTACGGGAGTTGATCCTGGCCACGGATCCGAACACCGAGGGCGAGGCGACCGCCACCTACCTGGCGTTGATGGTGAAGCCGATGGGCATCTCGGTGACCCGGCTGGCCAGCGGGTTGCCGGTCGGCGGCGATCTGGAGTACGCCGACGAGATCACCCTCGGTCGGGCCTTCGAGGGCCGCCGGGCCGTCTGACCGCCATCGCGATGATGGCTGGACGGTGAGCCGGTGATGGCACTCAGGTGACCTCCGTCGGGAGGATGTGGACTCTTCTCTCCCGCATTCCGCGACGGAGGTCGCCGTGCGCCGGTTCCTGGCTCCCCTACTCGGACTCGCGGTGTTGACGCCGCTGGTTCCGTCCCCACAGGCGGCCTCGGCCGCCTCCGTCGTCCCCTCCACGTCGACCACCGTTGGCCGACCGGCTGACCCGACCCGACCGGCTGACCCGACTCGACCGGCTGGCCCGACCCGACCGGCTGGCCCGACCCGACCGGCCGACCCGGACCGGGTCATCGATCCCGACCGGCGGCTCGGCACCACCTGGCGGCGTTCCGCCGACCGGGTGGTCACCACCTCGTCCGACGAAACCGGTCTGCACGTGCTGGTGGCGGACGGCAAGGAGGCGTACCGCTGGCGGACGGCCGCCACGCTCGGTGAGCCCGGCCTGCCGACGGACCAGTGGATCGGGCAGGTCTGCCTGACCGGCTCCGGTCGACGCGCGGTGGCGGTCTACGCGCCGCGTGAATTCACGAACCGGGAGAACCTGCTCAACGCGGGAGCCTTCGCGGCGGTTATCGATCTGGACACGGGCGCTGTCACCAAGCTGCCTGAGCGCTACTCCCTGGCCTATCACAATCCCGGCTGTGGGGCGGGAGAGGCCGCGGTGCTGTCCCGCCTGGAGCTGCCGGCATCCAAGCGGGCCGGAACGGCGGCGCGGACCACGCTGGCCAGAGTGGACACCCGCAAGCCGGCCGCCGCCCAGAAGATGGTGTCGCCTGGTCAGCTCACCTCGGCCATCCCCGTCGGTGACGAGATCGTCGCGGCCAAGGGCGACGCTCTGCTCACCCTCGACCGCCGAGGGGCGGTCCGGGCGACCCTCCGGACCGGCGGGTCGCCGTTCCGGTTGATGGCGGACGGTCGCCGGGACGTGGCCCTCCAGGTGGCCCGGGGGGACGAGGTCGATCTCACGCGGATGTCCGGCGGCAAGCTGGCTTCGGTGGCGACTGTCCCGACGGGCACGGTCAAGCTGCGTGCCGGTGGCGACGGTCGAGTCTTCGCCGTGGGCGGCCAGGCCGCAGGCCGGCTCGTCGGCAAGCGCCTGCCCGCCGGGTGGAGCACGATCGACGCGCTGCCTGACAGCGACGTCTCCCGCACCGGTGACCTGGTGGTGAGCAGGGCCGTCACCGGTCGGGAGGCCGCCGGGTCGATCGGGGGTGCGCCGAGCGACGGGCGGACGGACCGGGTCGACATCACAGCCCGGCTGCGTTCGGGCGGTGAGGTCGCCTTCACGGTGCTGCCGAGTGGGAGCACCGGGCGGGCGGCTCCGGCGGCGGGCGCGGGCAGGACGGGCAACGCGACCACCTTCGCCGACCCCAGTCCGGAGACCGTGGCGTACGACCTCGACGGCTCCTGCGCGGTGCGCCGCAACGATCCGGCCATCCAGGTGTACCAACCGACCCGTGAGCAGGTGGAGTGGGCGGCCGACCTGGCGGTACGCGGGCAGTTGACCTTCCAGCGGGCGGCCAACTGGGCCAACAACGGCCTGCCGGCGTACTCGCCGCAGGGGATGTTCCCGTCGATGACGCTCACCGGCGGCGGCAACGTGCCGGCGCAGGTGTTCCTGGGGATCCTGGCGCAGGAGTCGAACCTGTGGCAGGCCAGTTTCCACGTCGTGGACGGTCTGGCCGGGAACCCGCTGACCAGCCTGGGCTACTACGGGCTGGATCTGATGAGCCCGGACTACACCAAGATTGACTGGACGAAGACCGACTGTGGCTATGGCGTCGGTCAGGTGACGTCGGGGATGAAGAAGAGTGACACCGACCAGTGGCTGGCGGGCGTGCAGTGGGACGCGACGAAGCAGAAGGCGGTGGCACTGGACTACACCGTCAACGTTGCAGCCGGCCTGCGGATCCTGCAGGACAAGTGGAACCAGACCCGGAACGCCGGGCTGATCGCGAACAACGGCGACCCGAGGTACATCGAGAACTGGTGGTTCGCCATCTGGGCGTACAACACCGGTTTCTACAGCCAGATCCCACAGAGCCCCACCTTGCCCTGGGGGGTGGGCTGGGCCAACAACCCCTCCAACCCCAACTACCCGGCTGATCGGAAGATGTTCCTGACCCAGCCGCTGGACGTGCCGGGCGCCACCCCGCCCGTCGACGACCAGGTCGGTTACGACAATGCCAAGCACCCGAACCACTGGTCGTATCCGGAGCGGGTGATGGGCTTCGCCTACACCTCGCTGCGCCGCTACAACTACGAGACCGGCAACTACAGCGCGACGTACGCCACCGCGCAGGAGCGCAACAAGCTTGTCGCCCAGCCGGAGCGGTTCACCTTCTGCGTGCCGGCTCAGAACGCCTGTGACCCGAACGTGTCGGAGGTGCCGGGCGACTATCCGACGGAGAAGCCGGGCCCGTGCACCCGGGACGACCTCAAGTGCTGGTGGCACTCGCCGGTCACCTGGACGGACTGCTCGGTCAACTGTGGTCTGGAGAACCGGCGATACACAAGCGTCGAGCCCCGCCCGTACGGCTCCAGCATCTACGACTCGCAGTGCAGCCGAGACGGACTGCCGAGCAACGCGCTGATCATCGACGACATCGACAGTGCCTCCCCGCTCGGGCCGCAGGGCTGCCAACGGGACTACACGCCGGGGGGCAAGTTCTCGTTCAACTACCCGTCCCGGGTCGGGCCGAACAACGTGACCATCTACCCCGGCAAGGTGGACACCCACCAGATCGGCGGCGGCTTCGGCGGTCACTTCTGGTTCACGCACACCCAAAAGGCCGACACGGCGCCGGAGAAGGTCACCGGGCGATGGACGCCCACCACCCGACTCAACGGCTGGGCCAAGGTCATGGTGCACATACCCGACCATGGAGCGCACACCCAGCAGGCGAAGTACGTGATCAACACGGGGTCGGGGCAGAAGACCCGGTACATCCCCACGCGGACCGAGGCGCACCGCTGGGTGACCCTCGGGACGTATCAGTTCTCCAACACGGGTGCCCAGTCGGTGGAGCTGAACAACATCAGCGAGGACGGCAACGGCACCGAGGACGTGGCCTGGGACGCCCTCGCGTTCGTCCCCCTGAGCGCCAAACCCCGACACTTCGTGGTGGCCATGGGTGACTCGTACGGCTCTGGCGAGGGCGTGGGCAGCTACTACTACGAGACGGACAACAACTACGGCAGCCGGGCCTGGAACGCCTGCCGCCGGAGCACCAAGGCGTGGCCGCTGTTGACCCGTCTTCCCGGTTCGTCGAGTTCGATCTCCAGTCGGCTTGCCAGCCACGACCAGAGCCTGGACTTCCAGTTCGTCAGCTGCTCGGGGGCGACGGCGGACCAGATGCAAAGCACGGGTACGCCGAGCTACTGGCAGAACCCACCCAGTGCCATCGGTGACTACGGATACGAGGCGGAGGGGCAGTTCCGGGAGATGTCCCAGATCGAGTCCGGCGTGCTGGACGGCAACACGACATTGGTGTTGCTGTCGGCTGGCGGCAACGACGCCAACTTCCCCGGCACCATGACCAAGTGCGCGGAGGAGGCCTGTGACACCGCCAGCTACGAGACGTTGGTGCAGCAGCGGATCGACAGCGCGCAGTTCGAGGTGCGTCAGTTGATCGACGCGGTGGCCGCGAAGGCGTCCAACGCCACGATCATGCTGGTTGGCTATCCGCGGATCTTTGCCAGCTACTACCAGGACTCGTGTGTCTTCGGCCGGTACACGGCAGGTGAGATGGGGATGATCAACAGGTTGGCGATCTACATGCGGGACGCGCAGCGGACCATGGTCGACACGGCGCGTGCGGCCGGGCGGAAGGTGCAGTTCACCGACATGGTTGAGGGCATGCTCGACCACGGGACGTGCCGCAAGTACGACCTCGGCCACGACATTCTCGTACCTGACGACATCAACGGGGTGGTCGCCGGTCCCGAGGGTGAGGGCGACTTCCGGATGGTTGCCAATGACGACTACGCGACCTGCGTCGGCTGGATCACGGCCGGCTTGAACGTCTGCATCAGCCGGGCTTCCTTCCACCCGAAGGACACCGGCGCGGTGACATACTCCAACGCCGTGACGTCACGATTGTCGGCGGTGGGCTACAACTGAGTGGTTCGGTGGGTCCGCGTGACGAGCGCGGACCCACCGGCGTGCCTCTGGGAGGTGGCGTGTGACGACACGGCGGCCGGTCGGGCGGTCCCGGCCTCCGGTGGTGCTGATGGTCGTGCTGGCCCTGGCCATCGTCGGCGTCGCCGTGGCGATCGAGGTGGGGACCGGGCGACTGGCCGCGGACAGCCGCGCGAAGGAGGCTCGGGCGGAAGCCGACGTGACCCGTGACGCGCAGGCGTACGCGGCCGCGGTGGTCGCCGCCGGCGAACCGGCACCTAACGACGACCGGTTGGCGGCGGTCGCGGAGGGCACTGGGGTGCAGATCCGGGAGGTCCGCCGGCAGCCCGATCTGTTGGTGATCGTGTACGGTTCGGCCCGCTTCGGCACATTGTTCGGCGCGGGCAGCTTTGCGGCCTGCCACCGCGTGACCTTCCACGACCTGGGCACGGCCGCGGCGGGTTCCGTCGTCGAGCGGCTGGCCGACTGCCCACCGCCCGCGCCCGAGCCGACGCCCTCCTGAGCGTCCCGACGTTCGTCAGCGCGCGGTTCGACGGCTGGCTTCGTGGCGCCCGGGTTTGTGTCGCTCGATGTATTCGCCGAACCGTCGACTGTCAGACCCGCGGCGCAAGGTGTCGGCTTGATAGCGATTGCCTAACGCCCGTTCCGCTTCCCGTGTGACATGTCATAGCCTCCCGCACACGGACCGAGCCACAACTCGGTGTGGTCATCCGCATGACAGAGGTGAGAGATGCAGGCGAGAAGGCTAAAAACGGCTGTGGCCATCGCGGCCGTTGCCGCACTGGCGGTCGGCGCGGCCGGCTGCGCGGAGAGCGATCGCGACGGTGACAGTGGCGAGGCCAAGACTGGCGGCACCTTCATCTTCGCGGGTGCCGGTGACCCGAAGAACTTCGATCCGATCTTCAACGATGACGGTGAGTCGTTCCGGCCGGTCCGGCAGATGTTCGACACCCTGGTGAGTCACAAGCCGGGCACCGCCGAGCTGCAGGGCGGCCTGGCCGAGAGCTGGGAGCACGACCCCGAGGGCAAGGTCTGGACGTTCAAGCTCCGCCAGGGCGTGAAGTTCCACGACGGTACGCCGTTCAACGCCGCTGCGGTCTGCTTCAACTTCGACCGCTGGTACAACATGAAGGGCGCTGCCGCCCAGTCCCAGATGATCTACTACATGGACGTCTTCGGCGGCTTCGCGAAGAACGAGAACGAGGACGCCGGCAAGCCGATCTACAACAAGTGCGAGGCGAAGGACGACGGCACCGCCATCGTCACCCTCAACCAGTACAAGGGCGCCTTCCCGGGTGCCTTCGCGCTGACCTCGCTCTCGATCGCCAGCCCGGACGCCCTGAAGAAGTACGACGCCGACACGGTGAAGCAGAACGGCGACTCGTTCGAGTACAGCGCCTTCGCCACCACCAACCCGGTCGGCACCGGCCCGTTCACCTTCGGTGGCTGGGACAAGGCCAAGAACGAGATCACCCTGAACCGCAACCCGGACTACTTTGGCGAGAAGGCCAAGGTGGACAAGATGATCATCAAGGTCATCAAGGACGAGAGCACCCGTAAGCAGGAGCTCCGTGCCGGCACCGTGCAGGGCATCGACTTCCCGGCCCCGGCCGACCGCAAGGCGCTCGAGGGTGAGGGCTTCCAGGTCATCAACCGCCCGGCGTTCAACATCCTCTACCTGGGCCTCAACCAGAAGAACCCGAAGCTGAAGGACCTGCGGGTGCGCCAGGCGATCGCCTACGCGCTCAACCGCCAGCAGCTGGTGCAGACCAAGGGCCCGGGTGGCGCGAAGGTCGCCGACGAGTTCCTGCCGGACACCGTGCTCGGCTACGCCCCGGACGTGCAGAAGTACGAGTACAACCCGGACAAGGCCAAGCAGCTCCTCAAGGAGGCCGGCGCCGAGGGTCTGACGCTGAACTTCTACTACCCGCCGGACGTCTCCCGGCCGTACATGCCGAACCCGCAGGAGATCTTCACCGTCCTGGCCAACGACCTGCAGGCCGTGGGCATCAAGGTCAACGGTGTGCCTCGCCCGTGGAACGGTGGCTTCAAGGACGACGTGCAGCAGTTCGGCAAGCAGGACCTGCACATCCTCGGCTGGACCGGTGACTACAACGACCCGGGCAACTTCGTCGGCACGTTCTTCGGCCGGGCCAAGGCCGAGTTCGGCGACCAGGCGATGACTGAGATGTTCGACGCCATCGCCAAGGCCGACGCCACCGTCGACGACGCCGGCAAGAAGGCGGCCTGGGAGCAGGTCAACCGGGACATCGCCGCCAAGTGGCTGCCGGCCGTGCCGGTCTGGCATGCCCCGCCGGCGATCGTCGTCACGAAGGATGTCAAGGGTCTGGTTGCCAGCCCGCTGACCGACGAGCGGTTCAACACGGTCAGCGTCAGCAAGTGACGTTTTCCGGCTGACGCCGTAGGCGTGATCGGCCCGGGTCCGGGGTTCTCCCGGCCCGGGCCGATCGTGCGACCATCGAGAGTCTGGTGTGTGAGAGATGTTGCGAGTCATAGTCCGCCGGCTACTCCAGCTGGTGGTGACCCTGATAGCGCTGTCGGCGCTGATCTTCATCTGGCTGCGGAATCTGCCCGGTGGCACGGTCGAGGCGCTGCTCGGCGAACGGGCCACCCCCGAGCGCCGCGCCCTGCTGACCAAGGCGCTCGGCTACGACCAGCCGATCCTGGTGCAGTACGGCAAGTTCATGCAGCGGGTGGTGACAGGCGACTTCGGCAACTCGATCCGGACCGGTGACCCGGTCACCGAGGTCATCAGCCGCGCCTTCCCGGCCACCATCGAGCTGGCCCTCGCCGCGATGATCATCGCCGTTGGTCTCGGCGTTCCGCTGGGGTATCTCGCGGCACGCTGGCGGGGACGCTGGCCGGACAACCTCACCATCGCCGGCACGCTGCTCGGCATCTCGATCCCGATCTTCTTCCTGGGCTACCTGCTCAAGGACGTGTTCACCCAGAACATCCACTGGTTCCCGCCGTCGGGGCGGCTCACCACCGGTCTGGACAACACGAACGTCACCGGATTCTTCGTGCTTGACGGCCTGCTCACCCGTGAGTTCGATGCCAGCGCGGACGCGTTGTGGCACCTCGTCCTGCCCGCGATCACGTTGGCCACCATCCCGCTGGCGGTGATCGTCCGGATCACCCGGGCCAGCGTGCTCGACGTGCTCAACGAGGACTACGTACGGACCGCCGAGGCCAAGGGCCTGCGGCACCGCACCATCCGCGGCCGGCACATCCTGCGCAACGCGTTGCTGCCGGTGGTCACCACCATCGGGTTGCAGACCGGCGCGCTCCTCTCCGGCGCGGTACTCACCGAGAAGGTCTACAACTGGGGCGGCATCGGCACGCTGATCACCGACTCGATCAGCGGTGGCCGGGACTACCCGGTGCTCCAGGCGATCATTCTGCTCGCCGCGCTGGTCTTCGTGGTGGTCAACCTGCTGGTCGACCTCTCCTACGCCTTCATCGACCCGAGGGTGCGTGTGCGATGAGTGACCCGACCACCCAGGCCGGCACGCCGGCCCCTCGCAGCGGGGACGACAAGCCGCGCCCCGGCATGAGCGAGCGCAGCATCGGCCTGCTCGGTGACCGCAAGAAGGCACGGCTCGACGAGCTGGCCCGGGCGAGTGCCGCCGACCGGGGCGGAATCAGCCTCGTCCGGGACGCCGTGCGCAGGCTTCGGCGCAACCCGGTCGCCATCGTCGGTGCCACCATCGTCGGGCTGTTCGTCCTGATGGCGGTCTTCGCTCCGCTGATCGCGCCGCACGATCCGGTGCAGCGCTTCGACGAGCTGACGAAGAACCTCACCGTGGACACCATCCCCGGTGCCAGCGGCGACTTCCCGCTCGGCTCCGACCCGCTCGGCCGGGACTTCCTGTCCCGGATGATCTACGGCGCCCGGCAGACGCTCTTCGTCGGCGTGCTCGCCACCCTCATCGGTCTCGCGCTCGGGGTGCTCATCGGCGCGATCGCCGGCGCCTTCGGCGGCTGGGTCGACGTGGTGCTGATGCGACTCACCGACGTGATGCTGGCCCTGCCGAGCCTGCTGCTGGCGATCACCCTGGTCGCGATGGCCAGCCGATCGAGCCAGTGGACGGTCATCTTCGCGGTGGCCATCGTGAGTGTGCCGATCTTCGCTCGGTTGCTGCGCGGTTCGATGCTGGCCCAGCGGGAGAGCGACCACGTGCTCGCCGCCCGCGCACTCGGCGTCAAGGAGCGCAACATCGTGCTGCGGCACATGCTGCCCAACTCGCTGACCGCGGTGATCGTGCAGGCCACGTTGACCTTCGCGGTGGCCATTCTGGATGCCGCTGCGCTCTCCTTCCTGGGCCTCGGCGACCCGGACATCAACCGGGCCGAGTGGGGCCTGATGCTCGGCGTGGACGGTCAGCGCTACTTCGAGGTCCGCCCGGAGTTGGCGTACTACCCGGCGCTCGCGATCATCGTGGTCGCGCTCGGCTTCACCCTGTTGGGCGAGGCGATGCGCGAGGCGATCGACCCGAAGAACCGGCGGTGACAGCGGTGCGTGCAACAAGCCCGGCCGGCGCCTGCCGGCGAGAGGAAGTGACTCGATGAGCCTGCTCGACGTCCGTGACCTGAGCGTCGTGTTCCAGCGACGCGGCGAGCGGCCCTTCACCGCCGTCGACAAGGTCAGCTTCTCGGTGGAGCCGGGGCAGACCGTCGGCCTGGTCGGCGAGTCCGGCTGCGGCAAGAGTGTGACCAGCCTGGCCATCATGGGCCTGCTGCCCAAGCGCGGGAACAAGGTCACCGGAGAGGTGCTCTTCGAGGGCACCGACCTGCTGAAGCTGCGGCCGGACGACATGCGCGACCGGCGCGGCCGGGAGATCAGCATGATCTTCCAGGACCCGCTGTCGTCGCTGAACCCGGTCATCCCGATCGGAGTCCAGGTCGCCGAGGTGCTGGAGCGCCATCAGGGCCGTGACCGCAAGCAGGCGCTGCGGGAGTCGCGGGATCTGCTCGACGCGGTCGGCATCCCCGACCCACAGCGGCGACTCAGCGAGTACCCGCACCAGATCTCCGGCGGGATGCGCCAGCGCGCGCTGATCGCCATCGCGCTGGCCTGCAAGCCTCGACTGCTGATCGCCGACGAGCCGACCACCGCGCTCGACGTGACCATCCAGGCGCAGATCCTCACCCTGCTCAAGCAGTTGGTCGACGAGACCGGCACGGCCCTCGTCATGATCACGCACGACCTGGGCGTGGTGGCCGGGCTCTGCGACACCGTCAACGTCCTCTACGGCGGCAAGGTCGTCGAGCGGGCGCGACGGCACGAGCTGTTCGCGCACGCCCGGCACCCGTACACCCACGGGCTGCTCAACTCGGTGCCCCGGCTCGACTCACCACGCGGCGAGCGGCTGCACGCGATCCGGGGGTCGGTCTCCGACAACATTCCCTGGGCGGAGGGGTGCGCGTTCGCGCCACGCTGCGACAACGTCGTGGACGCGTGCCTGGAAGGGCCTCCACCGCTGGAGCCCACCGCCAGCGGCGGTGACCTCCGCTGCAACAACCCCGTCTCGGAGGAGGTGGCGGTCCGATGACCGAAGAGACCGGTCCCCTGATTGAGCTGCGCGACGTCAAGGTCCACTTCCCGATCAAGAGTGGCCTGCTCTTCGACCGGACGGTCGGGTACGTCTACGCGGTGGACGGTGTGTCACTGAGCATCCGCAAGGGTGAGACGTACGGCCTGGTGGGCGAGTCGGGCTGCGGCAAGTCGACGTTGGGCCGGGGCCTGCTGCGGCTCGTCGAACCCACCGACGGTGAGATCATCTTCGACGGCACCGACGTCCGCGCGCTCAAGGGCGAGGCGATGCGGCGAGCCCGCCGGCGCATGCAGATGATTTTCCAGGATCCACTCTCCAGCCTCGACCCACGACAGTCCGTGGAGTCGCTGCTGGTAGAGGGGCTCAAGGCGCACGGGCTGGCCGGCGACAAGGTGGAGACCAACCGGCGGTTGCGCGAGACGCTGGAGGCGGTCGGCCTGCCCGCCTCCGCCCTCGGCAAGTACCCGCACGAGTTCTCCGGCGGCCAGCGCCAGCGGATCGGCATCGCCCGGGCGCTGGTGCTCAACCCGGACCTGATCGTCGCCGACGAGCCGGTCTCCGCGTTGGACGTGTCGATCCAGGCCCAGGTGCTCAACCTGCTGGAGGACCTGCAGAACGAGCGCGGCCTGACGTACCTGATCATCGCGCACGACCTGGCTGTGGTCCGGCACATCGCCGACACGGTGGGCGTCATGTACCTGGGCGGTCTGGTGGAGGAGGCGTCCAGCGACGACCTCTACCGCGAGCCGATGCACCCGTACACCCGGGCACTGATGTCCGCGGTGCCGGTGCCCGACCCGGTGGTGGAGGACCGCCGCGAGCGCATCCTGCTCGCCGGCGACCTGCCCTCGCCCACCAACCCGCCGTCGGGCTGCCGGTTCCACACCCGGTGCCCGTGGGCGCAGCCGACCCGGTGCGCCGACGAGCGACCGGAACTACGCGACGTGGTCGGCGGGCACCGGGTGGCCTGCCACTTCGCCGAGGACATCACCGCCGGTCGGATTCGGCCGCACGAGGTCGAGGTGGAGTTGGTCCGCCCCACGGAGGGCACCGGGCCGGTCGATCCGCCGGGCGAGTTGATCCCCACCCCGTGACGCCGCCAGGGGCCGTCCCGTCCAGGGCGGCCCCTGGACGCCGTGTCGGAGGTGGTCAGCCCTCGGGGCGGTTCAGCAGCCCCACCGCGACGCCGTGCACCGCGTCCAGCGCGGCCGGGTCGGTCAGCGCGACCGACGCGCCGGTCACCGCGTACCACTCGTCGGCGTCCTTGTACTGCACGCGCAGGGTGACCTTGCCGTCCGCGTACTCGGTGCGCAGCGTCAGATCGCCGGTGACGACACCGACCTCGTCGGTCATCACGCCGCCGGGGCCGGGCACGATGTCGGTGGTGCGGCTCTGCGGGCCGGCCGCGCCGCCCGAATCGGCGACCATGCCGGCACCCGGCACGGCGGCGGGAGTCTCGGCGGTGCCGTCCGCGGTCATCCCGGCGGCGGCCGGGCCGCTCTCCCCGGCGGCGGTCACGAATCGCTCCCCACTGAACAACCCTCCAACATGTCGGTCAGGGCGGCCTTCTCGGCGCTGGTCACCGTCAACCGCCAGTAGTGCTTGACCGTCACCCAGTCTTGGGCATATTTACACCAGTACGATCGGTTTGCCGGCTTCCACTGGGACGGGTCCTGGTCACCCTTTGCCCTGTTCGAGGAGGCGGAAACCGCGATGAGCTGCGGACGGGTGGTGTCGTTGGCGAAATCGCCGCGCTTCGCGTTGTCCCACTCGTCGGCACCCGAGCGCCACGCGTTGGCCAACGGCACCATGTGGTCGATGTCCACCTGGGAGGGATCGGTGGCGCTGCGGCCGTCGTACACGCTCTCCCAGCGCCCACCGACCACGTTGCAGCCGGAGAGCTTCACGTCCTTGCCGTCGCGCTGGAGGATGCTGTCCCGAACGTCGCAGTTCTTGCCGGTGTCCCGCCAGTGCGGAAAGCGCTCCCGGCTGTAGCCCTTCATCGAGCCGGCGGTGGCGACGGTGAGCTCGCTCAGCTGCTCCGCGGCATTGCCGCCGTCGCTCGGCGGCGGCGCGGTCGGCTCATCCTGCGGGACGCAACCGGCAACGCCGAGCGCCAGCGCCGCGGTGAGCGCGGCCACCGCCGCTCGCGGTCCTGATCTGGTACGCACAGACGACACCTCTCCAGCTTGGGGGCTCCCGGCGATTGCGCACAGTACCCGGGCAGGGTTTCGGCGTTTCGTGGCGTCTCCCACATGATGCAAGGCAGATTGGTGGGATGACCGCACCCGCACCGGCGTCCGCCCTCCGAATGGGGACCACCGCCGGCCGGGGCACGCTGCTCGCCGCCGTACTCGCCTCTGGCATGGTCTTCCTTGACAGCACCGTCGTCAACGTGGCGCTGCCGAAGCTCGGGCAGGACCTCGGCGCGAACGTGTCCGATCTCCAGTGGACCATCAACGGCTACCTGCTGATGCTGGCGGCGTTCGTGCTGCTCGGCGGCGCGCTCGGGGACCGCTTCGGCCGGCGACGCCTCTTCCTCGTCGGCGTGGTCTGGTTCACCGCCGCCTCGGTGCTGTGCGGGCTGGCCCAGGGCACCGGTTGGCTGATCGGGGCCCGGTTCCTCCAGGGCGCCGGCGGAGCGTTGCTCACCCCCGGGTCGCTGTCGGTGCTCCAGGCGAGTTTCCACCCGGACGACCGGGGCCGGGCGATCGGTGCCTGGGCCGGGCTGTCCGGGGTGTCCACCGCGCTGGGCCCGTTCATCGGAGGCTGGCTGATCGACACGCTCTCCTGGCGCTGGATCTTCTTCCTCAACCTGCCGATCGCCGTGCTCGTGGTGTTGGCCGTGATCCGCTGGGTGCCGGAGAGCCGGGACGAGAGCGCCTCCCGGACGCAGGGACGGGGTCGGGCCCACCGACGGTTCGACGTGGCGGGAGCGCTGCTCGGAGCGCTCGCCCTCGCCGGCGTCACCTACGCCCTCATCGACGCGCCGGCCCGCGGGTTCGACTCGGCCGAGGTGGTGATCGCGGCAGTGGTCGGGTTGCTGTCCGCAGTGGCCTTCATCCTGTTGGAGCGGCGGCGAGGCGACGCCGCGATGCTGCCCACCGGGCTGTTCAGCAGCCGACTCTTCTCGGTGCTGAACCTCTTCACCGTGGTCGTCTACGCGGCGCTCGGCGGCTTCACCTTCTTCTTCGCCGTCTACCTGCAGAACGTGGTCGAGTGGTCGGCCTTCCGCACCGGCATCGCGTTGCTGCCGATGACCCTGCTGCTGTTGGCCGGGTCGGCCCGGGCCGGTGCGCTGTCGGCGCGGATCGGCCCACGGCTGCCGCTGACCATCGGGCCGGTGGTCGCCGCGGTCGGCCTGCTGCTGCTGCGCGGCGTCGGACCGGGCGCGTCGTACTGGCGGGACGTGCTGCCCGGGGTGCTGCTCTTCGGCATCGGGTTGACCCTGGTGGTGGCACCGCTGACCGCGTCGGTGCTGGCCGCCGTGCAGGACCGGTTCTCCGGGGTGGCCAGCGGCTTCAACAACGCCGCGTCCCGGGCCGGCGGCCTGCTCGCGGTGGCGGCGCTGCCGCTGCTGGTCGGGCTCTCCGGCGGCGGGTACGAGCAGAAGGCCGAGCTGACCGACGCGTTCCGGGGCGCGATGGAGTGGTGTGCCGGGCTGCTCGTGGCGGGCGCGGTGCTGGCCCTCGTGCTGGTCCACCGACCGCCCCGGGAAGCACCGCCGTCCCAGCCCTGCCACTCGCTGCCCGCCGCCACGCCCCCGAGGTAGCGAACCACCTCGGGGGCGCAGCGCGTGCGATCAGCGGCGTGCGCGGTTGACGGCGCTGGTGACCGCCTTGATCGACGCGGTGACGATGTTGGCGTCGGTGCCGACACCCCAGACGGTCTTCCCGTCCACCTCGCACTCCACGTATGCGGCGGCCTGCGCGTCACCACCCGAGGAGAGCGCGTGCTCGTGGTAGTCGAGCACCCGCACGCCCACCCCGACCGACTGGAGCGCGTTGACGTACGCGTCGATCGGGCCGTTGCCGACCGCCGGCAGTGACCGCTGCTCACCGGCCACCCCGACCTGGGCCTCGATCTCGACCTTGCCGTCCGCGGTGCCGATCGTGTAGCCGGCCAGCCGGACCGCCGGGTCGGGCTGGTGGTCGAGCAGGTAGTGCGTCGCGAAGATCTCCCACATGGCGGCCGGGTCGACCTCGCCGCCGTCGTGATCGGTGACCTGCTGCACCACCCCGGAGAACTCGATCTGGAGCCGGCGCGGCAGGTCCAGCTGGTGCTCGCTCTTCATGATGTACGCGACGCCGCCCTTGCCGGACTGCGAGTTGACCCGGATGACCGCCTCGTAGGTGCGGCCCAGGTCCTTCGGGTCGATCGGCAGGTACGGGACCGCCCAGGTGTGCTCGTCCACCGGCACGCCGGCCGCCTTCGCGTCGGCGGCGAGGGCGTCGAAGCCCTTCTTGATGGCGTCCTGGTGGGAGCCGGAGAAGGCGGTGTAGACGAGGTCGCCCGCGTACGGGTGGCGCTCGTGCACCGGCAGCTGGTTGCAGTACTCGACGGCTCGGCGGATCTCGTCGATGTTCGAGAAGTCGATCATCGGGTCGATGCCCTGGGAGAAGATGTTGAGCCCCAGGGTCACCAGGTCGACGTTGCCGGTGCGCTCACCGTTGCCGAACAGGCAGCCCTCGATGCGGTCCGCGCCGGCCAGCAGGCCCAACTCGGCGGCGGCCACGCCGGTGCCCCGGTCGTTGTGCGGGTGCAGGCTCAGCACCACGCTGTCCCGGCGCGGCAGGTGCCGGTGCATCCACTCGATCGAGTCGGCGTACACGTTGGGGGTGGCCATCTCGACGGTGGCCGGCAGGTTGATGATCAGCGGCCGGTCCGGGGTCGGGTCGATCACGTCGATCACCCGGGAGCAGACCTCCAGCGCGTACTCCAGCTCGGTGCCCGTGTACGACTCCGGCGAGTACTCGTAGAAGATCTCCGTGTCCGGGGTGTGGATCTCCGCGTACTTCTGGCAGAGGCGCGCCCCGGTGGTGGCGATGTCGGCGATGCCGTCCCGATCCAGGCCGAAGACGACCCGCCGCTGGAGGGTCGAGGTCGAGTTGTAGAAGTGCACGATGGCCCGCTTCGCGCCGCGCAGCGACTCGAACGTCCGGTCGATCAGGTGCTCCCGACACTGCGTGAGCACCTGGATGGTGACGTCGTCCGGGATCATGTCCTGTTCGATGAGCTGTCGGACGAAGTCGAAGTCGGTCTGGCTGGCCGACGGGAAACCGACCTCGATCTCCTTGTAGCCCATCTGGACCAGCAGCTGGAACATCCGGCGCTTGCGCTCCGGCGACATCGGGTCGATCAGGGCCTGGTTGCCGTCCCGGAGATCCACCGCGCACCAGCGGGGGGCGGCATCGACGGTGCGGGTGGGCCAGGTGCGGTCCGGCAGCTCGACCCGGAACTGCTCCTGGTACGGCTGGTAGCGGTGGTACGGCATCCGGCTGGGTTGCTGCCGGGCGATCGGATCGGTCTCGGCGTCGGTGACAGGTTGAGCCATCTCAGAGTGCTCCCTGGAACATGTGGCGTCAGCAGATCGGAAGGTGTCGGCGAGATGCCGGGCGACGATGCGCGGCGGTGCCGAGGGGAAGCTCAGATGTGCTGGACGGCGCGATGCGACTCCGCGACGAGGTGCCGGCCGGTCAGGCCTCGTCGCGGCGGCTAAGGAGGAGAAGCGCCCGCCACATGACCAGGTCACCCTACGTGATGGAACGGGGGGTGGAAAGGCGGGTCCGGACTATGGGACCGAGGTCATGGGCGGCGCTGTGGCCTCGACATTCAGCCGCGGCGAGTAGCCGAGGTGACCGGTCAGCCGAGCAGGAGGTCGGCCAACGGTCGGCGGCGGCGCAGGCCGGTCTCCTCGGCGACGAGGTCCGCCGGCAGGCTGAGCGGGTCGCCGAGCTGCCCGACGACGAGCACCGCGTACGGCCGAACGTCGGCGGGAAGGTGCAGGTCGGCGGCGAGCCCAGCGCGGTCCACGGTCAGCACCTGCCGCACGTGCAGCCCCAGCGCGGTGGCCTGCACGGTGAGATGGGCGACCGCCTGGCCCAGGTCGTACGCGATCCCGTCGGCCGGCGCGGCGTCCGGGTCGACGTGCGCGGCGAGCAGCAGCGCGGCGGCCCGGTGTGCCCAGCGTTGGTCGCGCTCGGGCAGGTTGACCAGGATCCGCTTCCACGTCTCGTCGTTGCGGTAGCCGAGGGTGAACCGCCAGGGCTGGCGGTTGCCCAGGGAGGGTGCCCAGCGGGCCGCCTCCAACAGGGAGGAGGCGTCGGCCGCGGTCAGCTCCTCGGTGGGGTGGAACGCCAGCGGACTCCAGCGGTAGGCGAGCAGCGGGGTGAGGTCGACCATGGGACATATCGTCCTGTATGGGTGATTCTCTGCTGAAGGCGGGGGTGGCTAAATGTGGTCAAGGGCACCCATAACCGTACGAAGATCAGGACGTTCCCGCGTCCGGGCTGTCCGACGGGTCAGGGGTCGGTGGCGCTGCCGTTTCCAGCGGCTCCCGGTCGACCACCACCGGGCCGGCCAACTGCACGGTGGCCGGTGCCGGGCCGGGTGGGGCGGCCAGCCTCAGCGTCCCGGCCCCGGTCCGGACGCCGGTCGTGGTGCCGTCCCGGTCGTAGCAGTAGATGCCCACATCCAGCGGGGCGTTGAGCGACGCCGAGGTGGAGTCCACCGAGTAGCAGGTGCCGGTGAGGCCCTCGGGCGCCTTGGCCGGGGCCACCGCCAAGGGTGCGCGCCGATCGGTGAGCACGTCCAGCCAGTCGGTGAGCGGGTGCTGGACCCGGGGGTCCGACCGGCGGGGGATCGCATCGTCGCGCTCACCCAGGCGTACGCAGCTCGCCGACTCCGGATGCCCGGCTGATGGCAGGGCGCACTGGAACAGCCCGTCGGCCGTGGTGGCCATCGAGACGTCGACGGTGCCACCCAACGCGCCCCCCGGCACGTCGACCCGCCAGCTGCCGTCGTTCGCGCTGGTGAACACGATGGTGCGGTCCGGCTGGTCCGCCTGGCTGTACACGTACTGCGCCACCAGGTGACGGTCCCGGGCGGCCGCGGCCAGCGCCGCCAGCTCGTCCCGCGCGGCATCCACCGCGACCGGCCCCGGATCGGCGGGCGGCGGGGTCGGCGGTTGCCCACTGGTGCAGGCGACCAGCAGTGCCGGCAGGGCGAGGGCGAGCGGCCCGAGCACACGGCCGGCCGAGCGGTTGAGGACGGGCATCGGCCCATTCTGGGGGGTGCGGGCGATTGGTGGGAGCCGAGGCGTACCAGGCTCGTTCCGGCGTGTCGGGCGGGGCCGTCCCCGCGTACCGCCGGACCTGGTGGGACCGGCCCGGACGGCCCCGGGCGGGCCGGATGGTGGGATCACCTGACCCGGCGTCGTTACCGGCCGGATACCCTCAAGGGGTCTGACACGCGCCGCCGGCCCCGGTTCCGGCGGCGTCGGCACGCTCAGGGTCACTGGGAGGGAGTGCACCGTCGTGGCACTCGTGGTGCAGAAGTACGGCGGGTCCTCCGTCGCCAATGCCGAGCGGATCAAGCGGGTGGCCGAGCGCATCGTCGCCGCCCGCAAGGCCGGCGACGACGTGGTGGTGGTGGTCTCCGCGATGGGAGACACCACCGACGAGTTGCTCGACCTGGCCAACCAGGTCAGCCCGCTGCCGCCGGGCCGCGAACTGGACATGCTGCTCACCGCCGGGGAGCGGATCTCCATGGCCCTGCTGGCCATGGCCATCCACAACCTGGGGTACGAGGCCCGCTCGTTCACCGGTTCCCAGGCTGGCGTGATCACCACCTCGGTGCACGGCCGCGCACGGATCATCGACGTCACCCCCGGGCGGCTCAAGGGCGCGCTCGACGAGGGGTCGGTGGTCATCGTGGCCGGCTTCCAGGGCGTCTCGCAGGACACCAAGGACGTCACCACGCTGGGCCGCGGTGGTTCGGACACCACCGCCGTGGCGCTCGCCGCCGCCCTGCACGCCGACGTCTGCGAGATATACACCGACGTGGACGGCATCTTCACCGCCGACCCGCGGATCGTCCCCAACGCCCGGCACATTCAGCACATCACCTACGAGGAGATGCTGGAGCTGGCCGCGTGCGGCGCGAAGGTGCTGCACCTGCGTAGCGTGGAATACGCCCGTCGGGCGGGGTTGCCGATCCACGTCCGTTCGTCATACTCGACCAACACCGGCACGATGGTCACCGGATCGATGGAGGACCTTTCCGTGGAGCAGGCACTGATCACCGGGGTCGCGCACGACCGCAGCGAGGCCAAGATCACGATCGTCGGGGTGCCCGACGAGCCAGGTGCCGCCGCGCGGATCTTCGACACCGTCGCCGGTGCCGAGATCAACATCGACATGATCGTGCAGAACGTCTCCACCGAGGGCACCGGCCGGACGGACATCTCGTTCACTCTGCCCAAGGCCGACGGCCCGACCGCGATGGCGGCGCTCAGCAAGATCCAGGAGCCGGTCAAGTTCAAGGGCCTGCTCTACGACGACCACGTCGGCAAGGTTTCGCTGATCGGCGCCGGCATGCGTTCGCACCCCGGGGTGGCGGCCGGCTTCTTCGCCGCGCTCGGCGCGGCCGGGGTCAACATCGAGATGATCTCCACCTCCGAGATCCGGGTCTCCGTGGTCTGCCGGGACACCGACCTCGACGCCGCCGTCCGCGCCATCCACGACGCGTTCGAGTTGGGCGGCGACACCGAAGCCGTGGTCTACGCGGGGACGGGTAGGTAGCGCCCATGACGGCGCTGCCCACCCTCGCCGTGGTCGGAGCGACCGGTGCCGTCGGCACCGTGATGTGCGAGCTGCTCACCGGGCGACGCAACGTCTGGGGCGAGATCAGGCTGCTGGCCTCCGAGCGGTCCGTAGGGCGTCGGGTGCGCTGCCGGGGTGAGGAGCTGGTCGTCCAGGCGCTGACCCCCGAGGCGTTCGACGGTGTCGACGTGGCCATGTTCGACGTACCCGACGAGGTCTCCGCCGAGTGGGCGCCGATCGCCGTCGCCCGGGGCGCGATCGCGGTCGACAACTCCGGCGCGTTCCGGATGGACCGCGACGTTCCGCTGGTCGTTCCCGAGATCAACCCCGAGCAGGTCCGCAACCGGCCGCGGGGCATCATCGCCAACGCCAACTGCACCACCCTCGCGATGATCGTCGCGGTCGCGCCGCTGCACCGCGAGTACGGCCTCCGGGAGCTGGTACTCGCCTCCTACCAGGCGGTCTCCGGAGCCGGTCAGTCCGGCGTCGACATCCTGCACGACCAGCTCACCAAGGTCGCCGGTGATCGGGCGCTCGGCTCGCGGACCGGCGACGTACGCCAGGCGGTCGGCGACGAGCTGGGCCCGTTCCCGGCACCCATGGCGCTCAACGTGGTGCCCTGGGCCGGCTCCCCGGCGGACAGCGGCTGGTCCTCGGAGGAGATGAAGATCCGCAACGAGTCGCGGAAGATCCTCGGCCTCCCCGACCTCAAGGTGTCCGCCACCTGCGTCCGGGTGCCGGTGGTCACCGCGCACTCGGTGGCCGTGCACGCGGTCTTCGCCACCGAGGTCGACGCCGAGGGTGCCCGCGAGGCGCTGCGCAACGCGCCCGGGGTGATCCTGGTCGACGACCCCGCCGCCGGCGAGTTCCCGATGCCGATCGACGCGGTCGGCACCGACCCGTCCTGGGTCGGCCGGATCCGCCGCGCCCTGGACGACCCCCGCGCCCTCGACTTCTTCGTCACCGGCGACAACCTCCGCAAGGGCGCAGCCCTTAACACGGCCCAGATCGCCGAACTCCTAGCCAAAGAACTCCGCACCCCCTAACGGCTCCCGCATCCCCCCGCATCCCCCCGGCCTCCCGCCCGGCCCGGCCCCGCCCCGCCCTGGGCGTCGATCATGGAGTTGTGGTGGGCGAAATGGGATTTAGCAAGGCTTATGTCCGGCACCACAACTGCATGATCGACGCGGGCAGGCTCGGGTGGGGTGCGGGCAGGCGGGGTGGGGGCGGGCGGGGTGGGGGCTACGCCGCGGAGAGTAGGACGCCGTCGCGGCCTTGGCGTTTCACCGCGTAGAGGGCTTGGTCGGCTCTCTTGAGGGTGCGGTCGGGGGTTTCGCCGGGGCGGGGCAGGGCGACACCCACGCTGATCGTGCGGCCGACGCGTCGGGCCGCCTCGGTGAGTCGTTCGGCGATCCGGACCGCCTCCTCGGGGCGGCTCACCTCGATCACCGCGACGAACTCGTCGCCGCCGATCCGGTACAACTCGTCGCCGTGCCGCAGCGCCCCCTCCAGCGCCCGGGCCAACCCGACCAGCACCCGGTCGCCGGCCTGGTGGCCGTACGTGTCGTTGACGGTCTTGAAGCCGTCCACGTCGATCGCCAGCAGGGCCGTACGCCCCGGGGTGGCCGCTGCGATCCGCTGCCCGAACGGGCCGGTGTGCCGCAACCCGGTCAGCGGGTCGGAGCTGGCCTGCTCGCGCAGCCGGGCCAGCGTGCGCAGCCGGTCGATGCTCGTCCAGGTCTGGCCGGCGAGCAGCTCCATCAGGCTGACCGTGGTCGGGTCCGGGCGGAGCGTGCGATCGTCGGCGACCAGCAACACACCGCCGGCATCCGGCGGCCCGACCGGCACGGCGACCAGCGTGCGTACCCCGGCACGGGTCAGTGGTCGGTAGTCCTCGGTCGGCGGATGCCCGGCCTCGCCCAGGGTGTAGCCGGCACCGTAGCGGTGTGCCCGGTCGACCATCCGGTCCAGGGCGGCCGGACCGGCCCCGGTCAGCTCGGCGCGGATCCGGGTCTCCAGGTCGCTCGGCACCGCCGGAGTCGGGCCGAGTTGGCCGCCGATCAGCAGCAGCGCCGTGGAGAGGGCGGAGACCTCCCGGGCGGCGTCGGCCGCCACGCCCAGCACCGCACCCTCGGTGGGTGCGGCGGAGAGCGCGGCGGCGTGTCGGAGCAGCTTCTCACTGCGGCTCTCCGCCGGTGGGCCACCGAGGGCGGCGATCCGCGAACCGAGCCGGTCGGCCACCCGCTGCGCGGTCTCCCGCCACGGCTCCAGGTCGGTTGGCTCACTCCATTGCAGGTCGAGCACGCCGATCGCCCGGCCGGTCGGGTCCAGCACGGGTACGCACAGCTCGGCGCTCACGTCCGGGCGTACCGGAAGGTAGTCCGGGTCGACGGTGACGTCCGGGACGACGGCGGGAGCGCCGGTGGCGTACACCCGGCCGACGATGCCGGTCCGCGCGGGCACGGTGGCGAAGACCTGCCAGGCCCCGGTCGCCGCGACGCAGCGCAGGCGGTCGTGGACCGCGAGCAGCACGGAGATGGTGGCCGGGGTGTGGCGGGACAGCGCGGTGACCGTCCACCGGCACGCCTCCGGCGTGCTCGACGCCATCGGCAGGCGGACGGTGACGTCACGGATGACTCGCTGATGATCCACTCGCACGTCGTTCCAGGTAGGGGAGGGGCCCGGCCGGCGCCGAGCCGCGCGATCAAGCGTACTCACGGCTGCTGGGACCAACCTGGCTTCGTACACACGTGCTATCCACAGGCTGTGGACGCAGCCTGTGGGCGGGTACCCCCCGGGACGCCGCACGCGGCGATAGCGTGGAGCATCCCGGCGCCGAGGAGGCGAGCCCATGCTCATCGCCCAGCTCAGTGATCCGCACCTGACCACCGGCCTGCTCGCCGCCGAACCGGCCGCCGGGTTGCACCGAGCGCTCGGCCGGGTGCTGGCGTTGCGGCCCCGACCGGACTGCGTGGTGATCACCGGGGACCTGGCCGACCACGGGCAGCCCGACGAGTACGCGGCGCTGCGCGAGGTGATTGGCCGGTTCCCGCTGCCGGTGCACCTGACCACCGGCAACCACGACGACCGGGAGTCGCTGCTCGACGCGTTCGGGGGTACGCCGTGGCTCGGCGGTGGCTTCTCGGCCTACTACCACGTCGACCACGAGGCGGCGTCCGTCGTGGTGCTCGACTCGCTCGTCCCCGGCAGCGACGGCGGTCAGCTCGGCGAGGAGCAACTCGGCTGGCTCGACGGGGTGTTGGCCGGGCGACCCGAGGTGCCCGCCGTGCTCTTCCTGCACCATCCGCCGGTCGCGGTCGGCATCCCCGTGGCGGACTCGATCCGGCTCGCCGACGGTGACGCGCTCGCCGAGGTGATCGGCCGGCACCCGCACGTCGTACGGGTCGCCGCCGGCCACCTGCACCGCCCGGTCACCACCGCGTACGCGGGCACGGTCCTCACCGTGGCCCCCAGCACGTGGAAGCAGAGCACCCTCACCATGAGCGCCGACGAGCAGATCGGGTGGGTCCACGAGCCCACCGCCTTCCTGCTGCACTCGGTCGAGGCGGGCGGCTGCGTGACCCACACCGTGCAGGTGAGCCACTCCGCCGGCCGGACCTGCGGCTTCTGAGGGTGCCGTCGTGCTGGTCTGGTATGTCGCGTACGGGTCGAACATGCACGCCGCCCGGCTGGCCTGGAGCCGCGGCCCGCGCCTACCTGGTCACCCTGGAGCAGTTCACCGACATCGCGGCACAGGAGATGTACCGCCCAGCGGGTGACACCGCCGAGCTGATCTCGGCCACCGGCGCGGCCATCGACGCCGCCGTCGCCACCGGACGGGCCACGCTCGGCCCGGGGCGGTACGAGACGCTGGTCTGCCCGGGCAGCCGCGACGGCGTGCCGATGCTCACCTTCACCGCACCCGAGGGGGCCTCGGCGGTGCGATGCCGGCCACCCGCGCCGATCTACCTCAGCATGATCGCCCGTGGGCTGCACGAGTCACATGGCTGGCCGGCCGAGCGGATCGCCACCTACCTGGCGGGCCGGCCCGGCGTGCCGGACGCCTGGCTACCGGATGCCGTAACCGCCCTGGTCACCGAGGCGTTGGTCAACGTCTGACCCGCCGGTCAGGCCGTCACCGAGTCGGGCCGGTGGGCGGGCGTGCCGTCAATTGAGCAGGAACTCCCGCAGCGCGGGGGCCAACGTCGCCGGCGGCACGTCGTGGTAGCCACCGTCGAGGCTGATCGACCGGCCGCCCGGGACCGCCTCGGCGGCGGCTCGGCTGGCGTCCCGCAGCCACTGTGGACTGCCGGTGCTGTCCACCGCGAGGGTCGGCGCGGTGATGGCCGCCAACTGGTCGGCGGGGAGCCGCCCGCCAGCGGTGACGATCGCGTCGTACGGCAGGGTGTGCGCGATCGCGGTCAGCCCACCCCACATCGGTTGCGACCGCATCCCGCTGATCGCCTCGGCCGGCAGCCCCACCGAGGCGCTGAGGAAGGTCTCCACCGCGCCGTCCCGGTCGTCGGCCGCGATCAGCTCGATGAGCTGTGCGGTGATGTCCTTGCGGACGCCCACGTGTGAACCGACCTGAAACGGTGGCTCGAAGAGGACCAGCCCGGTCACCGGCAGACCCTCCGCGGTGGCGAGGGCGGCCAGGACCGCCCCGGAGGAGATGCCGTAGACCGCGGCGGAACCGCCGGCCACCGCGATCAGGGCGGCCAGGTCGTCGATCTCGCGGCCGACCTCGTACGGTGGGGTGTCGCCGCTGTAGCCCCGACCTCGGCGGTCGTAGCCGAAGACGGTGAAATCCGGTGCCAACGCCGCACCCAGCTCGCGGGTCGCGTTGCGATCGCTGAACGCGCCGCCGACCAGGATGACCGCCGGCCCGGCACCGGACCGCTCGAAGGCGATGGGTGTGCCATCCGCCGATCGCACCTGCTCCACCGATGTCGCTCCGCTCACGATGCCGCCCCCTGTCCGCGTTGGCTGTCCCGTCCTTTCTAGACCCCGGGTCCGACCGTGTCCGGCAGACCGCAACAAACGACGATCGATTCCGACCCCGCCATCGGGGGCTGCGCCGATGTGCTGCTCGGCTCGACCGCTCGGCGTCCGGATGAGAGGCTGTCGGGGCTGGCGGACATGCTCAACCGCCGCCAACCGCGACCCTTCCGACGGCGTCGATCGGCGGTCTGGTCGACCCAGAGGCCGGGCACCGTACGCGCCGATTCTCACGAGGAGATCCATGTTGATACCCGGGATGCGTCGGGCCGCTGTCGGCCTGACCGCGTTCGCGGTGGCCGCTTTCGGCGCGGTCGCCACCAGCCCTGAGCAGGCCGACGCGCGGCCGCAGCCGGTCGACGTCACCCTGCTGGCCCTCAACGACTTCCACGGCAACCTCGAACCGCCGACCGGGTCCAGCGGCACCATCGCCGGGCAGACCGCGGGTGGCGTCGAGTACCTGGCCACCCACCTGGCCGAGCTGCGCGCCGCAGCCAAGAAGAAGAACACCATCACGGTCGCCGCCGGTGACCTGATCGGCGCGTCCCCGCTGCTCTCGGCCGCGTTCCACGACGAGCCGACCATCGAGGCGCTCAGCATGGCCGGGCTGGACTACGCCAGCGTCGGCAACCACGAGTTCGACGAGGGTGCCGCCGAGCTGCTGCGGATCCAGAACGGTGGCTGTCACCCGGTGGACGGCTGCGCCGACGGCACCCCGTACCGGGGCGCCGGCTTCCAGTACCTGTCCGCGAACGCCTTCACGACCGCGACCGGCAAGCCGCTGCTGGCCCCGTACGCGATCCACCAGGTGCAGGGCGTCAAGGTCGGTTTCATCGGGATGACCCTGGAGGGCACCCCGCAGATCGTCAGCCAGGAGGGCGTGGCCGGCCTTAGCTTCGCCGACGAGGCGGACACCGCCAACCGGTACGCTCGCGAGCTGCTCCGCAAGGGCGTGCAGGCGATCGTCGTCCTGCTGCACGAGGGCGGCGCCCAGGCCGCGACCGGCGGGATCAACGACTGCGTCGGCATGACCGGGCCCATCGTGGACATCACCAACCGGATGGACCCCTCCATCGACGTGGTGATCAGCGGGCACACCCACCAGGCGTACAACTGCAACATCAACGGCAAGCTGGTCACCAGTGCCAGCTCGTTCGGTCGCCTGGTCACCGACATCGACCTCAAGATCGACCGTCGGAGCGGGGACGTGCTCTCCGCCGCCGCGAACAACGTCGTGGTCACCCGGGACGTGGCCAAGGACCCGAGGCAGACCGCTCTGATCGACCGGTACAAGACGGTGCTCGGCCCGGTCGCGGGCCGCGAGGTCGGTGTGACCAGCGAGGCGATCACCCGGAGCCAGGAAACCCTCTTTGGTACGAGTCTGGGCGAATCGCCCCTGGGCAACCTCATCGCCGACGCGCAGCTCGCCGCCACCGACGACGAGCAGGGCGCCGTCGCCGCCTTCATGAACCCGGGCGGGGTCCGGGCCGACCTCGACGCCGGCACGGTCACCTACGAGGAGGCGTTCACGGTCCAGCCGTTCGCCAACAACCTGGTGACCCTGGACCTGACCGGCGCGCAGCTCTACTGCGTCTTGGAGCAGCAGTTCGTCACCAACCGGACGCTGTACCCGTCGGCCACGGTGGGCTACGTGGTCGACCCGAACGGCACCACCGGCACGGTGGCTGACCCGTGCGTCGGCACCCGTGTGGTCCGGGGCAGCCTCACCATCGGCGGCACCGCGGTCGACACCGCCGCCACCTACCGGGTGACGGTGAACAACTTCCTGGCCGGTGGCGGTGACGGCTTCAGCGCCCTCACCGCCGGGACCAACCAGGTCACCGGGCAGATCGACCTGGACGCCTTCGTGGCGTACCTGACCGCCCAGTCGCCGGTCTCCGCACCGGCGCTGGACCGGATCCGCACCACCGCCGAGGTCCCCGCCGC
Source organism: Micromonospora sp. NPDC050276 (assembly GCF_044459545.1). Classification (NCBI taxonomy): domain Bacteria; kingdom Bacillati; phylum Actinomycetota; class Actinomycetes; order Micromonosporales; family Micromonosporaceae; genus Micromonospora; species Micromonospora sp. NPDC050276. Next base: position 72,404 of record NZ_JBITJA010000011.1, read on the forward strand.
CTGACGGCCGACCCCTCGACATCGGGCCCCGGAGCATCAGCTCCGGGGCCCGACCCGTCCCAGGCGCCCGCGCGCCGCCGTCCCGCTTGCGGCCGCGCGGGTGTCCCGGGGTCAGGCCGGGGCGGGTGCGGGGTCGGGGGAGGCCGGAGCGGTCGTGGCGCGGCCGTCCTGCTCCGCGTTGAGCAGTCGGCGCAGAGAGAGCGCGACGAGCGAGGCGACCAGGCAGCCGCCGACCACGGTCGCCACCCAGACCTTGCCGTCGGCGGCGCCGATGAGCGGGCCGGCGGTCACCGGACCGATCACGCCGCTGATCCCGAAGATCATCGAGCTCATGGCGTTGTACCGACCGCGTAGCTCGTCGGTGGCCAGCGCGTTGGTGAGCGCCGGCATCACCGGTGACAGCATCGTCTCACCGAAGCCGAAGATCGCCGAGCAGGCCACCACGCACAGCGCGGCCACCACGGCATCCCCGGTGCTGACCAGATCAGCGGCACCGAGGACCAGCCATGCGGTGGCGAACACCGCCCCGACGAGGGCCAGCGCGGCGGTGCGGCTGCGGCCCTCGATCCGACGGATGACCAGGAGTTGAGCCAGCACGATCGTCACGGTGTTCGCCGCGAGCGCCCAGGCCACCACCCGGGGGCTCACCTCCGCGACCCGCACGGCGTACGCGGCGAAGCCGACCTCGATCTGGGCGTACCCGCAGGTGGTGAGGATCAGACCGAAGATCACCAGCCGGCGGAAGGGGCGGTCCCGGAGCACGGTCAGGTAGCCGCCGGGCGACGGCTGGTCAGCGGCCCGGCGGGCGCCGAGCCGGTGCCCGACACCCGGCAGGGTGAGCAGGATCAACGCCGGCATCAGGTAGCTCACCGCGTCCAGCAGGTAGACGGTCTGGAAGGTGCCCGGTCGACCGGTGTCGATGATCGCACCGGAGGTCATACCGCCGATCCCGATACCGAGGTTGAGCAGCGCGAAGTTCAGCCCGAAGACGCGTTGCCGTTCGCCGTCGTCGGTCAGCGAGGCGAGGATGGTGTTCTGCCCGGACCAGATCGCCGAGCTGCCGACCGCGATCACCGTCATCACCGCGAACGCGGAGGCGCTCGAGTCGACCAGGGCCAGCGAGCCGGTGCCCACCGCCTCGATCAGCAGGCACGGCAGCACCACCCGGCGGGCCCCGAACCGGTCGATCAGCGTCCCGCCCAGCGGCGACAGGGCCAGGGTGACCGCGCCGTACCAGCCGATCACCAGGCCGGCTCGGGTGTCGGTGAGGTTACGGACGTCGGTCAGGTAGATGAAGAGGAACGGCAGGGTGAGGCCACGCCCGATCGCCGACAGCAGGGTGCCGACGAGGAGCCGGCGAGCTTCCGGGCGGCGGGGTAGGGCGCGTCGCAACATGACCGGCATTCTGTTCGCCGGGTCTGACGGTCCGCCAATCGTTTACCGCGTCGGCGGCTGTCGGTGTGCTCTGCCATGCTGGCCCGGTGAGCGTGACCTGGCGACATCTGCCCGCATCCGCCCGCGAGATCGCCAGCGCCGCCACCGCCGCGGTCGAGGCCGCGAAAGACCAGGACACCGAGGCGTACGAGGTGGCAGCCGCTCGGCTCGCCGCGGCCGAACGATCGGGCTTGGTGCTCGGTGCCGTGGTGCGGCTGCTGCTGGAGTCGACCCATCCGGACGGGCTGGACGGCGACGACGTACGGCAGGTGCTCCAGCGGTGCGTCCGGGCGGCGGCCCCGTGGCGACCGGACGTCGACCCGCACGTCGTGCTGGTCCTGCTGGCCGGGGCGCTCGGTGTGTACGACCCTGGCGAGGACGACTCCCCACCCGACCCGGCAGCGCTCGCCCGGCACGCCCCACTGCTGGTGGTCGATCTGCTCACGGTGGCGGGCCGACCGCTCGACGGCTACCTGAGCGCGGCGTTCGCCGAGATCGAACGCACCGAGCGGCACGACTGACCCGCTCGGACCGAACGGCCGTCTGCGCGCTCCGGACCGTCCGCCGCTCGGCGGCGACACATAGCCGAACGTCGGTATAAGCTGCCCCGCGCATAGGCGATCTACTTTCAGCGGGGGCTGTGGTGAGAAGAAGATTGTGGTCACTGGTCGTCGTACCAGTGGTTGGTGGGGTTGGCCTGGTCGGGCCGATGACGCCTGCGGGAGCGGCGCCGGCCGCCGCACAGGCCGCGTCCGGCTCCGAGGTGTACGTCAGTAAGACGTACTGTCCGTTCCCAGCGAGCAACGCGGACGGCTCGGTTGATCGCCCGTACTGCACGGTCTCGGCCGCCGTGGCGGTGGCACAACCGGGTCAGACCGTCCTCGTGCAGGCGGGCTCCTACGTGGAGAAGGTGGTGGTCAACCGCTCGGGCACCAGCGACGCGCCGATCACCATCCGGGCGGTGAATGGCCCGAACGGTTTCGTCACGTTGAGCGGGCCCTCGGGAGGCAACGCGTTCTCGCTGGTCGGGGTGCATGACGTCAGGGTCGAGGGCTTCTCACTGCGGTCGTCGGCACTGCCGAGCCGGTCCTGATCGATGGCGCGACCCGGGTGACTGTGAACGAGCTCACGGTCCGTCCGCCGACCGGCGTGGTCGGGGTACGCGTCACCGGAGCGTCGAGCGACGTGACCGTCAGCCGAGGCTGGTTCGCCGCCTCCGGTGCGCCCGGGGTGACGATCGGCGCGGGTGTGGCCGGTGCCGTCGTCAGCGGCAACCAGTTCCGGGGCGGCCTCACGGTCACCGACGCGCCCGGCACGGCGATCACCGGGAACACGCTGGTCACCGGTTGCACGTCCGGCATCACCGTGGCCGGCGCCTCGCCGGGGGTGGCGATCCGCAACAACATCGTGCAGACAGCCGACGTGTCGGGCAGCGCTCCCGCCGCGTGCGCGGACCCGGCCACGGCCACCGCCATCGACCTCGCTTCCGGGTCGGTCGGGCAGAGCGTCGCCGATTACAACCTGATCGACCCAGCGAGCGGTGGTGCCCTGTACGCCTGGGGAGGCACCGACTACGCCGACCTCGCGGCGTTCCGGGCGGCGACCGGCCAGGGTGCCCACGACATCGCCGCCGATCCGAAGCTCAAGCCGCAGCAGGGCACCGAGCGGCCGTGGATCGATCTTGAGCGAACGTCGCCGGCGGTCGACTCGGCGGATGCCGGCGCTATCGGCTCCGACCCGGTGGACCTGCTCGGCAAGTCCCGTGCCGATGTGCCGGAGGTGCCGAACACCGGCACCGGCTCCGGGTACCGCGATCGCGGTGCGGTCGAGATCGGCAGCCCGTGGGCCAGCGGTGGTACCGCCGCCACCGTCAACCGGAAGGTGGGCGGTGGCCCGTACGACATCGTGACCCGGCTGCCCGTGACCTACGAATGGCCGGTGGAGACGGTCGCCGGCACCTTCGGCTATCAGCTGCTCGGCGAACGTTTCGTAGAGATGGCGGGTGGGCCGGTGCACGAGCAGACGGTGCGTCGGGCTGGCCAGGCCTGCATCCGGGTGTTTGTGAGCCCGGACGGTTATCGGACCATTCCCGACTTCGATCTGCCGAGAAGCGGCTGCACCATGGTCGGCGCCCGGTACAACCCGGTCACCCCGACCCGCCTGCTGGACACCCGGTCCGGGATCGGGGTCGGCACCTCCGTGCCGGTCGGGCCCAACTCCGAGGTGCTGCTGCCAATTCCGAGCATCGGTGGTGTGCCAGCGGCGAACATCGACGCGGTGGTGTTGAACGTGACGGTGACCCAACCGACCACGGCCGGCTTCCTCACCGTCTACCCGAACGGCGCCGCGGCGCCAACCGCGTCGAACATCAACTACGTTGCCAAGGAGACGGTGCCGAACCTGGTCACCGTGCCGCTGACGAGCGGGGGGATCCGATTCCGCAACAGCAGCAGCGGCACCGCACACGTCATCGCGGACCTGCAGGGTTGGTTCGGCGCTTCCGGGTCCGGTTTCAAGCCGCTCACCCCGGTGCGGGTCGCGGACAGCCGTGAGGGCACCGGCGGCCCGTACCTGCCGGACACGTCGCGGCAGCTGGACCTGTCGTCGAAGGTGCCGGCCGACACGACCGCTGTGATCCTGAACGTGACGGCCACCGCGCCGACGACCGCCGGCGTGTTGAAGGTGTTCCCGGGCGGTTCCCTGGTGCCGCTCGCGTCCAACCTGAACTTCGTGGCGGGGCAGACGATCCCCAACCTGGTGATGGTGCCGGTCGTCAACGGCAAGGTGAACATCTACAACCAGAGTTCCGGCACCGTGCACGTGCTCGCCGACCTGGCCGGCTACTTCGGGTCCGCGGCGTCCGGCGCGGACCAGACCTACGTGCCGTACGGTCCGCGCCGAATCGCCGACACCCGGGACGGCACCGGCCTGTCGTACCGCCCGGTGGGTCCGGTCGACCCGAACTCGTCGATCGGCGTCATCCCGGCCAACGTGCCGAATCGGGTCTGCGGCGGCACCACGCTGGACTGCCCGACCGCGGTGGTGACCAACCTGACGGTCACCAGGCCGACCAAGGCCGGCCTGCTCATCGGGTACCCGTTCAACAATCCGCGGCCGGTAGCGTCGAACGTCAACTTCGTCGCCGGGGAGACGGCTTCCAACCTCGCCGTCATCGGGACCAGCGCGGGTTCGGCGTCGCTGTACAACGCCAGCTCGGGCAGCACCGACGTGATCGTCGACCAGGCCGGCTACTTCATCGCCGCCGCGTCCTGAACGCCGTTCCCGGGCCCGGCACCGCTTGACGGTGTCGGGCCCGGGGCTCTCCGGGGACGACCCCAGGTCAGGCCGACCGCGTGGCCACCACTTCCAGGCGTTCCGTCGGACCACCTGCTCGTGATCAGTCCTGATTCCAGGCGTCCACCGCCGGTGCCGCCTGTGCACCCCGGTCGGCGACCCGCCCAGCGGTGAGCTTCGCACCGGCCGTGTCGAGTGCCTCCACGACGAGGTTCGCCGTGGGGCCGGGCACGGTCAACATCGCCCCGGAGCCGACGACGTCAGCCCTCGCGATCTCCTGTCCGTCCCGCAGGGCCCGTACCGAGGTGGCGGCAGTAGGCGTCACCACGAGCACGGACTGCCGGCCCTCTTCGTTGACCGCGTCATCGTCGACCTGCACGGCCAGCAGGCTGCCGGGATCGGTCGGATCCGTCATCACCGTGAAGGAGGCTCCGGTGCTGACCGCGCCGTCGGACCTTGGTCGATCGGGGTCGATCGTCACCTCGCCGATCCAACCGCCGCCGACTGCGGGAGCAGCCAGGACCGTCACCCGTGCACTCCCTACCGACGGCTCTCCCGGGCTCTGCGGCCCGTTGGCCGTCCCGCTCGGAACGCCAACACCCTTCCCACCCCACACCACCCGCGGAAGGGCGGTCAGGTGGTAGCCCGCGGACTGGGCCCACTGGTACATCAACTCTCGGGCGCGCGGCTCATCCACGGTGCCGCGGCCACCGGCCAGCGCGGTCACGAGTTGGTCATCGGTGATCGGCTTGGACACCAGCGAACCAGGTGCGGCGGTCATCAGGCGAGTCACCTCGCCGCAGTCGACCCGCCACCACTCCGGTCGCTGGTCCTGCGGCAAACGGATCAGGTAGGACCCGGTCGGCTCCGGGGTCCACTGGAACGTGCCGCCGTCGGGCAACGGTGATCTGAGGAAGACGCAGTCGGCTGGTGCGATCGCCAGCTGAAGTGGTTTGCCCGGACCGGCGCCGTCCACGGCCAGGCTCTCGTAGGGTTCCAGAGCGTCGCTGACGCCCTGTACGGAGGCGGTGCTGGCCAGCTTCGCGGCACTGGCGCCCGCGTCGGCGACCAGCCACACCGCGGCGCTCGGCCAACCGGTGACCTGATCGGGCTTCTCGCGGACGAAGGCGGCGAGCGCGATCCGTTTGCCGCCGACGTCGTCGACGAAGATGACCTTCACCGCGCTCACCGGCACCGGCTCAGGAGGAAGACTGTCGGTGAGTGGCACTGACAGACGTGGAAAGTCCCCACGACGTTGGGCCGACAACAGGGTGTCGGAGAGCTGGCGGACATAGTGGCTGTCCTGGGCGACGGCACCGCGTGGCGGCGACTGGAGCAGTTTGTTCGACCACGCCACCACGGGCGCGATGGACTCGGTTGAGTCAGTTGGTGGTGGCTGGGTGGTCCGGCCCGGTCCGGCGACGGCGAAGGCCGTGCCGCCTGTGGCGACCACCAGGGCCAGGGCCAGGCCGCCGAGACGTCGCTGTCGGCCCCGCCGGTACCGGGCCCTGACCCGACCGTACGGATCCGGTTCCGGGGTGAGTCTCTTGGTCAGTTCGGTCAGGGCCCTACCCAGCTCCTCATCGACCGTCATCGTGTTACCCCCGTCATTGTCGTCGTCCCGGTTGGTGCCGGATCAGCTGATGTCGGTGACTGGGTCGATGGCAACGCGTCCGACGACAGCGCCAGCCGCAGTCGAGCCAGACCTCTCGAAGCGCGGCTCTTGACCGACCCGAGGGAGCAGCCCAGGGTGGCAGCCACCTCCGCCTCCGGCAGATCGACCACGTACCGGAGCACGATCACGGCCCGGGTGCGGGGCGCCAGTGCCCGCATCGCCTCGTACAGGGCATGCCGTTCCGCTACCGCTTCTGTCATGTCCCGGGCGGACCGGTCCGGCAGGACCGCCGTCACCACCTCGTGCAGCCGGTGCCGGCGCCAGATGCTGATGTGTTGATTGATCATGACGCGCCGTAGGTAGGCCATGGGATCATCGATTCGCCGCCACCGACGCATCACCTTCACCAGCGCCGCCTGCACCAGATCCTCGGCATCCTGCGCTGACCCGGTGAGGTGGTAAGCCACGCGCAGGAGATCCATGTAGCGCGTCTCGACGAACTCCCGAAAATGCTCGTCGTCTGCCATAAGCCCCCGCCTTGTCTTGGTTACCCCTCACGACTCCGTCGAGGGTCCAAAGGTTGAAGGCCGGCACCAGACGATGCCTCATCGTGGTCCAGCTGTTGCCCGCAGCCGAGGAGACTTGCCGGCGGGAGTGGCCGGCGAACCGGTGCCGTGGTCTCGTGAGGTCGTAGAAATGCGTGAGGGCACATCCATGGATCGGATGTGCCCTCGTGCCTCTGGTCGGGGTGGCCGGATTCGAACCGACGACCTCTTCGTCCCGAACGAAGCGCGCTACCAAGCTGCGCCACACCCCGAGGCGTGCCGACAAATAGTAGCCCACCCGCCCCGATGGTCAAACTCGGTACCCCCGCCGCCCGGCTCGCCACCGCGACCGGCATCCGGGCTGGGTCGATGATCGACTCGGGGTCAAGGAAGCCGGGCTGTCGACGTGACCAGGACGCCCCAACTTTCAGGAACCCGAGTCGATCAACGGCGTCCGGACCCGCCGCGGCGACGCGCGGCGGGTCACCCGGGTCAGCGGGGGATGAGGGTGAGGATGCTGGCCTCCGGGGGGCAGGAGAAGCGGACCGGGGCGGTCGGGTGGGTGCCGAGACCGGCGGAGACGTGCAGCCAGGATTCCGACCCCGGCCACCGGTGCAGACCGCGCGCCATCGAGCGGGGCAGGCCGCAGTTGGTCACCAGCGCCCCGAAGCCCGGTACGCAGACCTGACCGCCGTGGGTGTGCCCGGCCAGCAGCAGCCCGAAGCCGTCCGCCGCCATCTGGTCGAGCACCCGTGGCTCGGGGGAGTGCGTCACCGCGATGGACAGGTCGGCCGAGGACGAGACCGCGCCGGCCACCGAGGGGTAGTCGTCCCGGTCGATGTGCGGGTCGTCCACCCCGACCAGGTCGAGCTGCCGGCCGCCGGCCTTGAGCATGGTCCGGGCGTTGTTGAGGTCGGCCCAGCCGGCACCGGTGAAGACCTGGCGCAGCTCCTCGTAGGGCAGCTCGACGCCCTCGGTGTACTCCCGGTCGGGCAGGAAGTAGGTGAAGGGGTTCTTCAACACCGGCCCGGTGTAGTCGTTGGAGCCGAACACGAACGCGCCCGGGTAGTCCAGCAGCGGTTGCAGGGCCCGCAGCACCCCGGGCACCGCGCCCGGGTGGGCCATGTTGTCGCCGGTCACCACCACCAGGTCGGGGTCGAGGGCGGCCAGCGACGCCACCCAACGCTGCTTACGCGCCTGATCGGGCATCATGTGTAGGTCCGACAGGTGCAGTACGCGCAGCGGCTCCGCGTCGGCCGGGAGCACCGGCACGTCGTACCGCCGCAGGGTGAACATATTGCGCTCGATGAGCGACGCGTACGCGAGCGTGGCCGCGCCGATCGTGGCGGTTCCGGCGGCGAGCCGGAATAGTGTGCGCTTTCGCATGGCGTTCAGGGTAGTTTGACCGTCCATGAGCACGCTGAAGGACCGCCTCACCGCCGACATGCGTTCCGCGCTCAAGGCGCGCGACGAGCTGACCACCTCCACGCTGCGGATGGCCCTGGCCGCCGTCGGCACCGCCGAGGTCGCCGGCAAGGCCAAGCGCGAGCTCACCGATGACGAGGTGCTCGCGGTGTTGACCAAGGAAGCCAAGAAGCGCCGGGAGGCGGCCGCCGCCTTCGCCGACGCCGGCCGCGCCGAGCAGGCCGCGAAGGAGAGCGCCGAGGGTGAGGTGTTGGACCGCTACCTGCCCAAGCAGCTCTCCGACGCCGAGCTGACCGAGCTGGTGTCGGGGGCACTCGCCGCGGGCGGCTTCACCGGGAAGGCCCAGATGGGCCCGGCGATGAAGGCGGCCCAGGCCGCGGTGGCGGGCCAGGCCGAGGGTGGCCGGGTCGCTGCCGAGGTACGCCGCCAGCTCGGTCTCTGACTCCGCAGGATCAGTAGGGCGACGCGACGGTCGACGCGGCCGCTCGCTGGTCCGGACAGACGAACGGGCGGGCACCCCCGAGGAGGGTGCCCGCCCGTTGTGTTCTACTCGTCGGCTCAGCCGCCCGGACGGCCGTTGCCGGGTCGGCCGGGCTGGTTGCCGGGCGGGTTGCTCGGCGTGCTGTCGGTGTTGCCCGGCGTGCCGCCGCCACTGCTGACCTGGATGGTGACCACACCACCCTTGATCGTGCGGCCGTCCGGCATGGTGCCGGCCGCGTCGCCCTCCTTGCAGGAGGACGGCACCCGCGCGCTGGAGACGACCGGCTCGAAGCCGGCGCCCTTGATCCGGGACTTCGCCTGATCCACCGACACGCACTTGACGTCGGGGATGCTGCGCTGGTCACCCTCGGAGATCTTCTGGCCCGGTGCCTCGAAATCCATCCGCGGTTTGCCCTTCATCGCATCCCGCAGCGTCTCCCACACCGGCGGGTTGATGCCGTCCTTCTCCGCGTGCTTCATCTTCACGTTGGTCTGCGGCCAGTCCGGGTCGGCCATGATGCCGGCGACCGAGTACTGCCTGGTCATCGCGACCAGCGCGGCGGTCTTCTCCGAGTCGGTGGTGCCGGACTTACCGGCCACCGGGTAACCGACGTCGCCGCGTACGTTGGGGGCGGTGGCACCCGCGCACCGGGAGGACGACGACTTGTCACCGACCGGGCATCGGGCCGCGTCCACCGCGGCGCGGGCCACCTCGGTGCTGAACCGCTTCTCGCAGCGCGGGTTGGCGATGTCCAGCTTGTTGCCCTCCGGGTCGCGGATCTCCTGCACCGGGATCGGTTCGCAGTACTTGCCGTCCGCGGCGAGGGTGGCGTAGGCGTTGGCCAGGTCCAGCGGGGTGGTCTGCGAGACGCCCAGGGTGAACGCGCCCCACTGGTGCGCACCCTTCTCCAGGTCCAGGTCTTCCTGGGACCGGAAGTTGATGCCCAGCCGCTTGGCGGCCTTGACCACGTTCTCGGCACCGACCTGCTGCTGCAGCGGCACGAAGTAGGTGTTCACCGACCGGCCGAACGCGCTCCACATGTTGTGGACGCCGGCCATGCTCTCGGTCGAGTTGGTGGGGCAGTAGAAGTTGGTCCCGGGGCAGGCCGCCTTGCCAGGCCGGATGATGTACTCCGACTTGAACTGCTTCGGCGCGTTGATCGTGTAGCTGAGCGGGATGCCCTTCTCCAGCGCCGCGACGATGGTGAACATCTTGAACGTCGACCCGGCCTGGTAGCCGGTGATGCCGTCACCGCCGCTGAGCAGCGGGTTGACCGTCGCCGGGTAGTTGCCCCGGATGCCCTTCCTGCTCTTCGCCGGGTCGCTGGACATCTTGTTCTTCGGGTTCTTCGGGTCGTCCAGCTTGAACTGCCGGTTGACCGCGAGCGCCCGGACCCGACCGGTGCCGGGCTCGACCACCGCGACCATGGCGGCTTCCTTGCTGTTCTCGCTCTTGGCCTTGCGGACCGCCTTGTCCGCGGCCCTCTGCGCCTGCACGTCGATCGTGGTCACGACGGTGTAGCCGCCGCTCTTCAGCCGCCGCTCCCGGTCGTACGTGGTGGAACCGAAGGTCTCCTGCTGCATCCACCAGCGGTAGAAGTAGTCGCAGAAGAAGCCCCACTCGTTGACGTTGGCCGAGACGCAGCCGTTGGGGGTGCGCTTGTCCTTCACCTTCAGCTCGACGGCCTTGGCGGCGTCGGCCTCCTGCTGGGTGATGGCCTTGATATCGACCATGTTCTGGATGACGTAGTCGCGACGATCCTTGGCGAGCGGATAACCAGCCTCGGTGGTCGGGTCGTTCGTCGTCGGCGCCTTGACCATGCCGGCCAGCAGGGCCGCTTCCTCGATCTTCAGCTTGCTCGGTGGCTTACCGAAGTAGACCTGGCTGGCGGCGAAGACGCCGTACGCGCCGTTGCCGAACGAGGCGAGGTTGAGGTAGCGGGTGAGGATCTCGTCCTTGGAGAACTCCTTGTCGACCTGAAGGGCCAGCCGCATCTCGCGGAGCTTGCGGGCGCTGGTGTCCTCGGTCGCCGCCACCACGTCGGCCGGGTGGGTGGCCGAGTAGGCGATGGCCAGCCGGACGTACTGCATGGTCAGCGTCGAGGCGCCCTGCCGGCCGGCGCTCTCGTTCTGGTTGTTGACGAACGCGCGGGCGACACCGTTGATGTCGACGCCGTTGTGCTTGTAGAAGTCGTGATCCTCGGCCGCGATGATGGCCTTCTGCATGTAGGGCGAGATGTCGGCGAGCTTGACGTCGCGCCGGTTCTCGTCGTACATCGTCGCGAGCGGTGTCTTGCCGTCCGAGGCCAGTAGGTAGCTGATCTGCGGCGCGCGGGCCACCGTCAGCTCCGTGGGCAGGGCGCCGAATGTCTCGGCACCGGCCTTCGCCGCCAAGCCGGACATCGCCACCGCGGGGAAGGCCGCCGCAGCGACCACTACGCCGGCCAGCAGGCCACACACGAGTAGCGATGCGGCGTTGGTCAGCACATTGTGGTCACGTTTCCGCATCCAGGTCACCTCGACAGGGTACGCGAGTAGGGAACGAGGGGCGCTGGGGCGTTCTTTCCCCATTTCCTGCGCGCGCTGCCCTCGTTGTGCTAAACGCACGACCCCCGGTGCTTGGTTGCGTGTGACCTGGCGTGAGTCTCCTCCGATTCAGGGAGGCGGCGCAGCGTTATCGCTGACCTCGGCGGGGTAACCGGCGGTCGAAGGCCCGGGAAGCCGGGAGTGTCCGGAATGATGGATTTCGCCGACAACGTTGCGTAATCAGGCGACTACAGAGCATGATGGGGGCGGCGACAGCGCCACATGTCGTCCGCGCCGCCTTGGGGAAGGCGAGTCGGGCGATCGGGGGGAATTGCCGGCTGACGTGCATCGACGAGGTCGGTAGGTACTGCAAGGGGGGACGTGTACACATGGGCATGATCACTGACTGGCCGTCACTGGCGGCATGTCAGAACGGGGACCCGGACGCGTTGTTCGTACAGGGCGCCGAACAGAACGTGGCGAAGCGGATCTGCCGGAGCTGCCCAGTTCGGTACGAGTGCCTGGCCGACGCGCTGGACAACCGGATCGAGTTCGGTGTGTGGGGCGGCATGACCGAACGCGAACGGCGGGCGCTGCTGCGTCGTCACCCGCAGGTGACGAGCTGGCGCAAGATGTTCGAGGCCGCGATGAAGAAGAACAGCAAGGACAAGTCCGGTAAGGACAAGATTCTGGTCAGCGCGGCCAACTGACGCCGGTCACGGCCGGCTGATCGCCGCGCCGATCGTCCGTAGCCCGTCGACGTCGTGCACGTCGGCGGGCTGCGCTGTCACCGAAACCGCCGGCACCGCCGGGAACGCCTCGGTGAAGCGCGCGGCGACCTGCTGTTCGCGTACCGCCTGGCGAGCCAGCGTCGCGTGCGCCCGCAGCACGTCGGCGGTGGCGTCATGCCCACCCAGCTCGGTCAGCCGCTCGGCGGCAACCCGGCTCTGCTCGGCGTCCAGCTCCGGGACCGCCGGGCGGTGCACCCGGTTGAGCACCAGGCCGGCCAGCGGCATCCGCTCGTCCCGCAGCCGACCCGCGAAGTAGGCGGCCTCCCGGACCGCGTCCGGCTCCGGCGCCGCGACCAGCAAAAAGGCCGTCTCCCGTGCCTGCAGGATGCGGTACGTCTGCTCGGCACGCTGCCGGAAACCACCGAACATCGAATCCAGTGCGGCCACGAAACCGGACAGGTCGGTGAGCAGCTGCGCGCCGAGCACCTTCTGCACCACCTTCGAGAACATCCCGAACGAGGCCGTGACCAGGCTGAACATGCTCCGCCCGCCGGTGCGCGCCGGGGCCAGCAGCAGTCGCAGCATCCGGCCGTCGAGGAAACGGGAGAGTCGAGCCGGCGCGTCCAGGAAATCCAGGGCCGAGCGGGACGGTGGCGTGTCCACCACGATCAGGTCCCATTCGCCCCGGGCGTGCAGCTGGCCCAGCTTCTCCATCGCCATGTATTCCTGAGTGCCGGCGAAGGTCGAACTCATCGCCTGGTAGAACGGGTTCGCGAAGATCTCCGCAGCCTTCGTCGGGTCGGTGTGCTGCAACACCACGTCGTCGAAGGTGCGCTTCATGTCCAGCATCATGGCGTGCAACTCGCCGCCGCTGTCTTCGACGTCGATCCCCTTGACCTGGCGAGGGGTGTTGTCCAGCTCGGTCAGGCCCAGCGACTGGGCCAGCCGGCGGGCCGGGTCGATGGTGAGCACCACCGTGCGCCGGCCGTGCTGCTCGGCGGCCCGCAGCGCCAACGCCGCGGCCGTGGTCGTCTTTCCCACTCCGCCGGCACCGCAGCACACGACGATCCGTACGCCGGGGTCGGCGAGGATCTGGTCGACGTCCAGCTGCGGCGCCGCGTCTTCGGAAGGCACCAATCGAGCGTATCGGGCCGGCGGGTCCGCGCGCCCGTGCTGCGCTCAGGTGTGAGTCATTCGGCGCGGACGAGCGCCTGGGCCAGCGTCGCGAGCCCGGGCCGGTCCACCCCGTCGGGCAGCAACGGCAGCTCGATCATCGGCAGCGCCAACTCCACCAGGTCGGCGCGGAGCGAATCCTCCAGTTCGCGCCGGATGAACTGGTCGCGCGCCTCATCGTGCAACCCGGCCACGATGTCGCGATCGGCCGGCAGCCCGGCGGCGACCAGCCCCCGCTCCAACTCCGCGGCGGTGACCGCCCGGCCGGCGGGCAGCGGGGGTCGGGTGCCATTGACGAGCACCTTTCCGACGTTGAAGCCGAGTGCGGTCAGGTCGGCGATCGCGTCGACCGTCTCCTGGATCGGCATCTCCTCCAGCAACGTGACCACGTGCACCGCGGTCATCGGGGACCGCAGCAACGCGGCGACCCCCTCGCTCTGGGTCTTGATCGGGCCCACCTTGGCCAGCCGGGCGGTCTCCGCCGTCACGTTGAGGAACCGGCCGATCCGCCCGGTCGGCGGGGCGTCCAGCACCACCGCGTCGTACGCGCGCCGCTGCCCGGAGGTGCGGGAGGTGGCCTCCTTGACCTTCCCGGTGAGCAGCACGTCCCGCAGGCCCGGCGCGATGGTGGTGGCGAAGTCGATGGCACCGAGCTTGCGCAGCGCCCGACCCGCCGCGCCCAGTTTGTAGAACATGTCGAGGTACTCCAGCAGCGCCTCCTCGGCGTCCACCGCGAGCGCCCGCACCTCACCGCCGTCCGGGGCGTCGGCGAGGTGTCGCTCCTCGTACGGCAGCGGGTCGATGCCGAACAGCTGGGCGATGCCCTGCCGTCCCTCGACCTCGACCAGCAGGGTGCGCCGGCCGCCGGCGGCGAGCGCGAGGGCGAGGGCCGCCGCCACGCTGGTCTTGCCGGTGCCGCCTTTGCCGGTCACCACGTGGAGACGGGCGGGCCATCCGGTACCGGCCGGGTCGATCGGCCGCTCAGCTGCACACACCCGTCGAGCCTATCCAGGCTCGGCCGTCACGCGACCTCGCAGACCCACCAACCCGTCTTCTGCACCACCGTGAAGCGCAGCTCCTGGTCGGCCACCTTCTCGTCGGCGGTGGTCATGGTGAGCCGGGTGGAGACGGTGGCCCGCTCCCCGGTCTGGTTGTCCACCTTCGGGGTGGTCCACCGGAAGCGTGGGTTCTGGTAGGTGGAGGCGTACTTCTGCACCTCGGCCACCTTCGCGGCGATCTTGTCGTCGTCGCGCGAGGCGGCGCAGACGCGGCTGGCCGCCTTGGTCGCGTCGCGGTCCTTGTAGACCGCGGTGAGGAACTCGTCGACGGCGACCGTCGGCTCCTTGGCCCCTTCGCCGGTCTCGGCATTGCGCAGCGTCAGGAACGCCAGCACGCCACCGCCCACGCAGAGCACCATGATCACGACTAGTGCGATCGCCGCGATCAACAGGCCGCGCTTCTTCTTCGGCTCGGCCGTGCCCGGGTAGGGCGGATAGGCCGGCGGCGGTGGCGGGATCGCCGCGGAGTTCGGGGTGCCCGGCCCCGCTGGCGCGGCCGCCGACGTGAGGCCCCCAGGCCCCTCCGGCAGCCCGCTGCCAGCGGCGCTGGGCTGCCCGGGGAAGGCCGGCGAGGTGGGGTGGGCGGGAAAGGCCGGCGAGGTGGGGATGGCGGGGTGCGCGGGGAGCGCCGGCTGGGCGGGGGACGCGGGGAGGGCGAGCTGCCCGGGCGCGGCGGGGGTCGGCTGACTGGGGATGGCCGGCGCGCTGGGTTGACCGTCGGGACCAGGGTGGGCCGGAGGGTGGGCGGGTGTGCCGGCCTGGTCGCCACTGGGCGGTTGGGTCATGTCGTTCCCCCAGGGGTGCGGCGCCCGCCGCCACCCCTGGCGCCGAGCGTGATCGAGCGGGCGGCCGGGCACTGCTCGACCCGTCCGACCGGAAGGGTAGCGGTCGATGACCGGATCGGTGTCGCCCCGGCCGTGCCGCACGGTCCATCGATCCGGCCGGCGGTACCGGCGTCGAAACCGATATCGGGCCCTCGACCTGCGATGTGTCGCATATGTGACTGTTGGTGACCCTTGTGCGCGTCCTGTTGGCGGGACTGCGGCCACAGACCTACCTTCGTCCCCGTGCGGGGGGCCGGAACGGACGAATGGGTCCGAGCCGGAAGCATGATCCGAGCGGTACGACCGGAGGCAGTGCATGCGCGACGCGGACAACAGCCCTCGCACCCAGTTCCCGACGAACGACCGGCCGCGCCGGCCCGGGTCCGTGGTCGAGGCCGGCGGGCAGGTCACCAGCCAGCCGATCAACGAACGGTCGTACCGCCGGATGCCGGAGCAGACGGAGACGGCTCGGGTGCCGAGCCAACCCGCCGAGCGGACCCGTGACGACGACGAACCGGGCTTCGTCATCCACCTGCCGATCCGGGTGCCGGATCTGGCGGCGGCGACCGTGCTGGCCGGCCGGGTCGCGGTGTCCCTGGGCTTCCTGCCCGAGCTGGATGCCGGCGAGACCACGGTGTCCAACGCCGACGATCAGAACAACCGGCACCGGGTCTTCTGTGACCTGCTGCTGCCCGACCGGTCCCGCTGCCCCCAGGGGTACGAGCATGAAGGGCTCTGCGGTGAGCTGCCAGCCACGCCGGAGCAGCGTCCCGTGCCTCGTCCGGCCAGCGGACCGTAGGCTGTCCCTCGAACAATTCCGCACCGAGAGGGAGCCCTTCAGCGATGCAGAAGTGGGAATACTCCACGGTCCCGCTGCTGGTCCACGCGACCAAGCAGATCCTCGACAACTGGGGCGAGGACGGGTGGGAGCTCGTCGCCGTGGTCCCCGGCCCGAACCCGGACCAACTGGTCGCCTACCTGAAGCGGCCGAAGGCGTGAGCGCGAGGAACGCAGCGCGGCGGGGCCCCGCAGTCGCGACCAACGGGGTGATGCGGTGAGCGCGAGGAGTGCAGCGAAGCGGAGCCCCGCAGTCGCGAACAACGGGGTGATGCAGTGAGCGCGAGGAGTGCAGCGAAGCGGAGCCCCGCAGTCGCGAACAACGGGGTGATGCAGTGAGCAACGGTCCGCACGCGAAGCTCGCCGAGCTGGGGCTCGAACTGCCCGAGGTCGTGCCGCCGGTGGCCAGCTACGTCCCGGCCGTGCAGTCCGGGCAGCATGTGTACGTCTCCGGCCAGTTGCCGATGGCCGAGGGCAAGCTGCTCGCGACCGGCAAGGTCGGCGCCGGGATCTCCGCCGAGCAGGCGAAGGATCTGGCCCAGCGGTGCGCGCTCAACGCGCTGGCCGCGGTCGACTCGCTGGTCGGCCTGGAAAACGTGGTCAAGGTGGTCAAGGTGACCGGTTTCGTGGCCTCCGCGCCCGGCTTCACCGGCCAGCCCGCCGTGATCAACGGCGCCTCCGACCTGTTCGGCATCGTCTTCGGCGAGGCCGGCCGGCACGCGCGTAGCGCCGTCGGTGTGGCCGAGTTGCCCCTGGACGCCCCGGTGGAGATCGAACTGATCGTCGAGGTCGCCTGACGCGTCCCCAGCACCCCGCGATCTTGCACTTGCTGTTCGACCGAAAGCCCTGAACTGGGATGAATCAGGGGCAGCAAGTGCAAGATCGTGGGGTGTGGCGGGCGGGGTCGTACGATCGCAGCCATGAGCGGGCACGTGACGGGGGCGGTGGCGGCGCTTGCCGACGAACTGCCCCGCTGGGTTTCACTGCTGCGCGCGCCGAACCCAGGGCCGATGACCCTCGACGGCACGAACACCTGGGTGCTGCGCGCCCCGGCAGCCGAGTTCGCCGTGGTCGTCGACCCGGGGCCGGCGGACGAGGGACACCTGGCCCGGATCGCCGAGCACGCCCCGGTCGGGCTGATCCTGATCACCCACGGCCACCCCGACCACACCGAGGGCGCAGCCCGGCTGAGTGAGCTGCTCGGCGGCGTGCCCGTCCTCGCCGTCGACCCGGCGCACACCATCGGCGCCGAGCCGCTGACCGGCCCCGGCGAGCCGATCGGCGACCTCGGCCTGCACATCCGGCCGCTGCGAACGCCCGGGCACACCGCCGATTCGGTCTGCTTCCTGGTCGAGCACGGCGACGAGCGCGTCGTACTCACCGGCGACACCATCCTCGGCCGGGGCACCACCGTGGTCGCCCACCCCGACGGGCACCTCGGCGACTACCTGACCAGCCTGGAGCTGCTCTCGGCGTACCGGGGGATCGTGGCGCTGCCCGGGCACGGCCCGGCGCTGGCCGACTGCGCCGCAGCCGCCGATTTCTACCTGGCTCACCGCCGGGCCCGGCTCGATCAGGTCCGGGTCGCGGTCGCCGCCGGCGCCCACACCCCCGCGGACGTGGTGGCGACGGTCTACGCGGACGTGGACCGCTCGCTCTGGTGGGCGGCCGAATGGTCGGTCCGTGCCCAGCTGGAGTATCTGGGTGTCGGCACCGGGGAATCCGCGCCCGGGGCCAGTGGGTTGGAGCACATGTGACCTGCCCCGTGTGCGGAACCGTTGCCGTTCCCGGTGCGCGGTTCTGCCACAACTGCGGTGCCGCGCTGCCGGCCGCCGCCACGTTGCCGGCGGCCGAGCGCCGGGTGGTCACCGTGCTCTTCGGCGACCTCTCCGAGTTCACCTCCTGGTCGGAGGACCTCGACCCGGAACGCGTTGGCGCGGTCACCGACCGGGTGCTCGCGGCCCTCGCCGGTGCGGTGAAGACCTTCGGCGGCCACGTCGACAAGCTGACCGGTGACGGCATCATGGCGGTCTTCGGCGCCCCGGTGGCGCACGAGGACGACGCCGAACGCGCCGTCCGGGCCGCCCTGTCCATGCAACGGGCCGTCCGTCGGGTGCTCGACGACGAGCGGGGCGGCGGCGCACCACTCGGGCTGCGCGTCGGGCTGAACACCGGCGACGTCATCGCGGGGATCCAGGCCGCCATCGACTACACGGTCATCGGCGACACGGTGAACACCGCGGCCCGGCTCGCCGACGCCGCCGCAGTCGGGGCCGTCTACGCCGGTGGGCGCACCGCCGCGGCCACCCGGCACGTGTCCTCCTGGCGGGCGCTGCGCCCGCTGCGGCTCAAGGGCAAGCGTGAGCCGGTCGAGGCGTACGAGCTGCTGGGTCTGCTGGACGCGCCGGGCACCCGCTCGGGGCTCGGCGACGAAGCACCGTACGTCGGCCGGGAGACGGAGATCGGTCGGGTCGCCGGCCGGCTCGCCGAGGTGATCGACCAGGGCGACCCACGGGTGCTGCTGATGACCGCCGAGGCGGGTATCGGCAAGTCCCGGTTCGCCGCCGAGGTGGAACGCCTCGCCGCCGGGTACGACGTGGGCGCCGGCCGGTACGCGGCGCACACCGGTGCCCGGGTGCTCTCGGTGCGCTGCGCCGCGTTCGGTGAGCGGCGACGGCTCGCGCCCCTGGCCGACCTGGTGCGGGCCGCCGTCGGCCTGCCCAGCGACGCCTCCACCGCGTTGACCCGCCCGGCCGTGGAGGAGCGGTTGCGGCGGCTCGGGCAGCGGCTGGCCCGCTCCGGGAGTGAGACCGCGCCGATCGCCACCGAGCAGCTGCTCGCCCTGCTCGGCTACGCCGAACTCCCGGCACACGGCGGCACCGACAGCGGCGAGTGGGGCGGGTCGGGCGCGCCGACCGCGGATGCCGAGGTCGTGCCGAACGCGGTCGCCGACCTGCTCAGCGGGCTCGCCTCGGAGGCGCCGCTGGTGATCGTGGTGGACGACCTGCACGATGCCACCGCCGAGACGATCAGCGCTCTCGGGTTGACCCTGTCCAGGCTCACCGGCCCGGTGCTGGTGCTGCTGCTCGGCCGCCCCGAGCTGGTGCGTACCGCTGGCGCGTTGACCCGGGTCGCGGACGCCGAGGTGCACTCGCTGCCGCCGCTGCGCGGTGCCGACGCGGCCCGGCTGCTCACCAGCTACCTCGGTGGCGGCAAGTTGCCCCAGGCCGACGCCGACCGGTTGCTCGCCACCGCCCAGGGCAACCCGTTCTACCTGGCCGAGCTGGTCACCCTGCTGATCGAACGTGGCGCGCTCACCACCGAATCGGCGCGCGGGGCACGCGCGGCGGTGGAGCGGCCCGGCTCCGGCGAGCGGGAACAGAGCGGGTCGGCCGGCTGGCGGTTGGTGCCGGGCTCACTGGGCAGCCGACTGCTCTCCCGGGACCTCGCCGCCGTGCTCGCGGCCCGGATCGACGCCCTGCCGCCGGACGCGAGGTCGGTGCTGCGCGACGCCGCGGTCACCGGTGACACGGTGCCGACCGGCGCGCTGGAGGCGATGCGGGAGCAGCGCGGCGGGCGCGACGGCCGACCGTCGGCCGTGGTCGCCGTGGAGCTCGACCGGGCGGTCGAGGAGTTGCTGCAACGCCGGATGCTGCATCGATCGCGGACCGGCTACGCGTTCGCGACACCGCTCATGCGGGAAGCCGCCTACGCCGGGGTGAGCAAGGCCGAGTTGGCCGAGCGGCACGCCGCGCTGGCCCGCTGGGCGGCACCGGTGGACGAGTCCACCCCCAGCACGGTGGGCGGCTTCACCGACGAGGCGCGGGACGACTTCGTGGCGACGCACGTCGAACGGGCCGCCACGCTCGCCGACGCGGTGAAGCTGCGCCCGGACGCGCCGGCCCGAGCTGTGGTTCCGCTCGGCATCGCCGCGCTCGGTCGGGCCGCCCGTCGGTCGCTCTCCGCCGGGGAGCCGGCAATGGCCGTCGAGTACGCCGAGCGCGCCACCGAACTGGCCCGCGACGGGGTGCCGGCGGCCGATCAGGTGGTGCACGCGCGGGCGTTGCTCCAGGTCGGCCGGGTCTCCGACGCGCTGGCGTACGCCGAGAAGATCGCCGCCAACGCGGGGGACGAGGCCACCCGGGTCAGCGCCCTGCTGCTGGCCGGGCAGGCCCAGGAGACCCTCGGCGATCAGGGCCGGGCGGTGACCGCCTGGCAGGAGGCGTTGCAGGTGGCCACCGAGGGTCAGCTGCCCATCCAGCGCGCCACCGCGATGCGCCGGCTCGGCATGGCCGACTTCGTGGCCGGTCGGCTGAGTCAGGCGAGCAGCCGGTTGGCGGCCGCGTACCAGGTCAGTCTCGGCGCGCAGGACCGACGCGGGCAGGCGTGGTCGCTACAGAACCTGGCCTGGGTGACCACCACCCGGGGTGACTTCGCCGGCACCGACGCGGTGCTCGGCCGGGCCGCCCGACTCTTCGCCGAGCTGAAGGACCCGTACGGGCGGGCCTGGCTGCGCGGCACCACGGCGTTCGCCCGGTTGCTCGCCGGCCGACTGCGCGAGGCGTGTCGGATGGCGCAGGTGTTCCTGCCGTTCGGCGAGCGGGTCGGTGAGGCGTGGGCGGTGGGCACGTTGCGGGCGGTGGCGGCGTTCGCCACCGCCGAGCTGGGTGACCTGGCCGAAGCGGACCGGGAGGCCCGGCGGGCGTACCGGGAGTTCGCCGCCGCCTCCGACGACTGGGGTCGCGGGTTCGCCCTGGTGGTCCGGGCGGTCGTGGCGCGCGGGCTGGGCGAGCCGGAGCACGCGGCGGACCTGCTCACCGACGCCCTGGCGTACGCGGAGCGGACCTCGCACCCGCTGCTCACCGGGATGGCCGGCACGCTGCGGGGTTTCGTCGCGTTGGACATGGGCGACTGCGAGACGGCCGAACGGGTGGCCCGTGCGGTGTTGACCGCCGTGGAACCGCACAACCCGCAGGCTCCGGCGCAGGTGGCACCCCGGGTGCTGCTGGCGACGGCCCGCCTGGCCGCCGGCGACTCGGCGACCGCGGTCGGGCTGCTCGCCCCGGTGGCCACGGCCGCCGCGAATGCTCCTTCGCTGCTCTTCTCCCGCCGACAGACCATGGCCCAGTACGCTGCGGCGCTGCTCGCCCACGGTCAGCGCGAGCAGGCGTTGGACTGGGCCCGCCGGGCGGTCACCGCACCGGCCGAGGACGTGCGCAGCCAGGTGATCGCGGCGAGTGTGCTGGCCGAGGCGCTGGCCGCCTGCGGGCACCCGGCGGAGGCACGGTCCTGCGCCGACGAGGCGGTCCGCCTGGCGTACGCCACGGAACAGCGCAGCGAACGAGCCGCCGCAGAAGCCCTCCGCACCCGCCTAACAGCCCCCCCGGCCTAGCCCCCAGTCCCACCCCACCCCACCCCACCCCACCCCCCCATCACCCTGCGCTGTTGATCAAGAGGTTTGCGTCAGGATTCGGGGTGTCGGTGACCGAAACCTCTTGATCAACGCGGCACGGGGGGTGGGGTGTGCAGGTTTTGCCGGTTGTGGGGATGTGGTGGTCGCCGGTGAGCGGCTAGCGTGTCACCACCGCGTGCGGGTCCACAGTGGTGACCCTCGCCGTGCCTGGGGAGGCCCTTCATGAAGCTGCCGCGATCCATCGCGGGCTGGACCATCGCGGTCTTCGGCGTGTTGGCGCTGGCGATGGGTGCGGTCGGGCTGCTCTGGCCGGAGGCGCAGCTGCGCATGCTCGGCTTCGAGATGCCGGAGACCCGGGCCGTCGGTGATCACACCGGGACGTTCCTGCTGGCGTCCTCGATGGCGGCGTTCAACATGGGCGTCTACTACCTGCTCGCCACGGTGACCGAGTGGCGGGTGTTCTACCGGTTCACCGTGGTCTTCCGGCTGGTCACGTTCACTGTGTTCACCATCGCGGTGCTGGCCGACATCGCTCCCGACCGGTTCTTCGGGGTGGCGGCCTGGGAGGGGCTGGGGGCCGTGGCCACCGCCGTCGGCCTGCGTCTGGACGCCCGCCGGGGTGTCCCGGCCGGCGGGGTCACATCGTCCGGGGCTGCCGGGACGGCTGCGGTCGCCGAGGAGGGTACCGGTCCCGCCGATGCCGCTCCGGCGGACGCGGCGCGCTGAGCCATCGGTCGGGTTGGGTATTTTCGAGCGGTGACCGACACCCCGACCGGCGGCCCCCCGGTGCCGATCGTGCCCGGTCTGACTGATTTGCGGGTCTTTGCCCGGGGTGGATACGCGACCGTCTACCAGGCCACCCAGATCTCCGTGGGTCGCGAGGTCGCCGTCAAGGTGGAGAACCGGACGCTGGACAGCGAGCGGGACCAGGCCCGCTTCCTGCGGGAGGCGCGGGCGGCCGGCCGAATGTCGTCGCACCCGCACGTGGTGGACCTCTTCGACGTCGGTGTCACCGTCGATCAGCACCCCTACCTGATCATGGAACTCTGCGACGGCTCGTACGCCGAGCGGATGCGCACCTCGCCGCTGGGCCCGGTGGAGTCCCGTGACCTCGGCATCAAGATCGCCGACGCGCTGGCCCACTCGCACGCCGCCGGGGTGCTGCACCGCGACGTGAAGCCGGCCAACATCCTCTACTCGCACTTCAACTCGGCGGTGCTCGCCGACTTCGGGCTCGCCGTCCTTGCCGAGCACCGGGACGCCTCGGTCACCCTGGAGGTGCTCACCCCGGCGTACGCGCCGCCGGAGATGTTCAGCCACAGCCCGCCGTCGCCCGCCGTCGACGTGTACGCGCTCTGCGCCACCCTGTACGCGGTGATGCACGGCCGGCCGCCGCGCTGGCAGTCCGAGCGCAACCCGAGCCTGGTCACCGTGCTGGAGATGTTCAACCAGCCGCTCCCCGCCCTGCCCGGCGTGCCGGACGAGCTGATCGACGTGCTGCGCGCCGGCATGGCCAACGACCCGGCCGAGCGGCCCTCCGCCCTGGAGTTGCGCGACCTGCTCGCCAGCCTGCCGCTCGGCTCGCCGTCGGCGCCGGTCAGCGGTGCTCCGGTCAGCGGTGGCGGGGCCCTCCCCGGCCCGTACGCGGCCAGCCAGCCGGTGCCCCGCCCGCCCGTCGAGGACACTCAACGAGTCGTTCCCACCAGCCGGCGCTGGCGGCGGTGGCTCTACGGTGGCGTCGGTGTGCTCGCGCTCGCCGCCTCCGCGACCGCCGGGGCCTGGGTCGCGGACCGGGCGCCACCACCCACCCCCAATCCGTCGGCCACCCAGGTCGCCGCGCCGGCGACCGGGCCGCTGCCCGGCTGCGCGACCGGCGCCGGTGCGCCCACCGCGCTGCCCGAGGGTGCCCGGTGCCTGCCCGAGTTGGAGTGCTTCGGCCCGATGCGGATTCGCGGCAACCGCGCCGAGGCGGCTCGATTGTCCTGCGCCGGTCCACACACCTGGGAGACGTACGCCGAGGGCATCCTGCCGGTGTCGCTGGTCGGCGCCGACTACGACGAGGTGGTTGCCGCTGAGCCGGTACAGCAGGTGTGCAGCGCCACGACGTTTCGCCTGACCACCGGGATCGGCAAGCCGACCGGCTGGCACCTGCAGGTGCTACCACCGGTCGACGGCAGCATCGACCGGACCTACCGCTGTCTGGCGGGGCGGGGCGTCGACGCGCTCACCGCGCCCACGCTCACCGGCCGCTGAGTCCGTTCGACCCGCGCCGCCGGTCACGCACCGCACGCAACGCGTCCCGACTGTCGAGGGCGTCGAGGGTGTCCGCGTCGATCCCGTACGGCATCAGCTCGGCTGGCCCGACGCTCGCCGACCGGTCCACCGGCTCCGGGTCGTCCACCTGACGAGCGGCGGAGACGGCGACCCCGGCGACCATCGTCAGTAGCACGCAGAGCAGCGCGAGGACCACGCCGAGGAGATCCTGCCGGCGCCACACGACCAGCATGACCAGCGGCGCGAGGGCCCCCAGCGCCGCGAGCACCGCTACCGTCCGCGCATTGGGTCTGGGCAATCGACTCACCCGTCCAGCATGTCGTGACCAGGCCGGCTGTCAACCGCGGAGCCGAACGCAGCGCCGATCGACATCGATCTGAGCGACCCGCTCGACATGACTGTCGGCAGCCCCACGGTCTGGACAAGAACCGCTACTCTCGGTATCCCGCAGGCTCTCCCGGCAGCGAGGTCGCCCATGAACTCACGCAGTTCGCAGTCCCGGCTCCGCTCGATCGCGTCGACGCTGGCGGTCGCCCTCGCGCTCGTCCTCGCCGCCGCCGCCGGCTGCGACAGCCGGAAGGAACCGGAGCTGCCCTCGGTGCAGGAGAAGCTGCGCGAAACGCACATCTACGGCCAGTCGAAGCTGCGGATCGGTGTCGCCACGAACGAGCCGCTCATGGGCGACCTGCGCAACGGTCAGCACGTCGGGTTCGATGTTGAGATCGCCCGCTACATCGCCGCCTCCCTCGGCTACGAGGGGGACCAGCGGCTGGAGTTCGTGTCGGTGGCCACCGAGGACCGGATCCCGTCCCTGCAGGGCGGCACCGTCGACCTCGTGGTGTCCAGCTTCTCGATGACCGAGGACCGTAAGCAGTTGGTCAGCTTCGCCGGGCCGTACTTCGTCACCACCCAGGAGGTGATGGTGCCGGTCCGGCTCAAGGACAAGATCCGCACCATCGAGGATCTGCGCGACCCGGCCTACAAGGTCTGCACCAGCGGCGGCTCCACCACCGAGGCCGAGCTGGAGAAGCACCAGGTCAGGACGTTCGTGGTCAAGGACGTGGGCGACTGCGTCGACGGCATCCAGAAGGGTCGGTACGACGCGGTCAGCTCCGACGAGTCGATCCTTGCTGGTTTCCTGGCCAGTTTCCCCAAGGAGTTCGAGATTGTGGACATGCCGTTCGGCACCAGCGAGTTGCTGGGCATCGGCGTCCCGATCGGCGACCCGGCACTGCGCGACCTGGTCGCGTTCTTCCTGCAGAAGAGTTACGAGCAGGGCCGCGACGGACAGGCCAGCCCTTGGCAGACCGCGTACAACCGGACCCTGGGCCCGTGGCTGAAGGCTGAGAAGCGCCAGCCGCAGCCGCTGGAGGTGCCGAAGCTGGTCGACTTCGACGACAAGGCGCCCGCGAAGTGAGCGCGGCGCCAACCACCACCGGAGGCGACGGGCCGGTCCCGCCACCCCGCACGTCCGTGCCCGACGACCCGCCGACTGCCGACGGTGCGCCCGCGGCGTCGCCGGTCGTCGATCCTCCGGCCCCCGGTGCGGTGGGTGGCATCGCCTGGCCGGCCGGCGTGCCGGTCGCCGCGCCGGCCGCGCCGGTCGCCGCCGAGGTCGAGCCAGGGCGGGTCCGCTGGGATCCGGCGGAGCGGCGCGCCCGGGCCAGCCAGTCGTTCTGGACGGCCGTGGTGGGCGTACCCGCGATCTTCTCGGTGCTCCGCCTCGGCGTGGAGGCCGGCGGCGAACTCCAGACCACGCTGCTGCTGGTGGCCAACGTCGGGCCGGTCAACCTGCTCGCCGGCTTCCTGACCACGGCGGCTCGGCTGCTCTCCACCGGGCTGGTCGCCGTCTTCGCGCTCGGCGCGGTGCTCGCCGTCAGCGCGGACCGGCTCCCGCCGGGCACCCGTCGTCGCCCACTCTTCGCCCGCTGGGCCGACATCACCCCGGCCTGGGTGGTGCTGGCCAGCTTCCTGCTGGCCCTGATCACGTGGCCGCTGCTCTACCTTCCGCTGCTGTTACCGGCATTCGTGGCCGCGTTCCAGCTGCACCCCGCGCGCCTGCACGAGCGGGTCGTCCCTCGGCTGCTGCTGATCGGCGCGCTGCTCGCCGGGTACGGCTGGCTGATGCTGCCCACGCTGCGTGACGCGGTGCAGCAGGGCGATGAGTGGCTGGTGCTGGCGCTCCTCGTGGTGCCTCCGCTGCTGGCCCTCTTCATCGCCGGGCCGCTGCCGGGGCTGGTGATCCGGCCGCTGGCGTCGGTGACTGAGGTGGCGGTGCTGGCCACCCTGGTCTGGGCAGCGGTGCCGGTGATCAGCACACCGGTGCTGCCGCTGACCGTCACCACCGTGGGCCCGGAGAGTGGGCCCACCGAGGACGTACGCGGGCACGTGGTCACCACCGATGACGTCAACATGGTGATCCTGCAGGAGAAGGGCGGCGTCCGGTACGTCCCGGTCGATCTGGTCCGTGCCCAGGTGCTCTGCCCCAGCGAGGAGGAGTTGCCCCGCCACCAACTGCGCATCCACGACTTCCACGTCGAGGATTCCCTGTTGGAGGGAATGGGTCGCCGGGTCCGCCCGGTCCACCGCATCGACGCGGCCTGCCGCACCCCGGGCTGACGCCCGGCCGCTCCGCCCAGCCGGCACGCCGCCCGCGCGTGATCGACTCGGGTTTCAGGAAGTCGGGGCATCGCTGGCTCTCGGACACCGCTGGTTCAAGAAGTCCGAGTCGATCACTAGCTGACCAGACGCAGCCCGGCCACGCCAGGGATGGCCGGGCTCCCCTCGGCCCTGGTGACGCGCAGCGCGATCTCAGCCGTACCGCTCAATACGACTTGTCCTGGCCGAGGACGTGTTGGGCCACGAAGTTGAGGATCATCTCGCGGCTGACCGGGGCGATCCGGCCGGCCCGCACGGCACCGAGCAGGGTCGCCACCCCGTACTCGGTGGTCATGCCGGCGCCGCCAAGCACCTGGACGGCGGTGTCCACGGCCAGCGCGGCGGCCTCCCCGGCCGCGTACTTGGCCATGTTGCCGGCCACCCCGGCCTCCAGGTCGCGGCCGCCGTCGTACAGCGTGGCCGCCTTCTGGATCATGAGGCGGGCCAGCTCCACCTGCACCGCCGCGTGCGCCAGCGGATGCGACACCCCCTGGTGGGAGCCGATGCTCCGGCCACCCCAGACCTTGCGGGTGGCGGTGTACTCACTGGCCCGCTCGATGGCGTACCGGCCGGTGCCGGCACCCATCGCGGCCACCGTGATCCGCTCCGGGTTGAGCCCGGCGAAGAGCGCCGGCAGCCCGGCGTCCAGCGACTCACCGAGCAACGCGTCGGCGGGGAGCCGCACGTCGTCGAGGTAGAGCAGGAACTGGTTCTCCGGGGACACGATCTCCATGTCCAGCTTGGACCGGGTCAGCCCAGCCGCATCGGTGGGCACGAGGAACAACGCTGGCTTAAGCCGCTGCGGAGACGTATCCGCTGAGCCGGCTGGGCCGTCATCGACGGCGACACGGGCCACCACCAGGACGTGACCGGCCTCGTCGACCCCCGAGATGTAGCACTTGCGGCCGTTCAGCAGCCAGCCGTCACCGTCGCGGCGAGCCACCGTGCCGAGCCGGTGGAAGTTGGAACCGGCCTCCGGTTCGGTGATCGCGAAGACGATCTTCTGGGAGCCGTCGGCGAGGCCGGGCAGGTGGCGCTTGCGCTGCTCCTCGGTGCCGTGCCGGTTCAGCACGGTCGCCGCGATGGCGGGGGAGACCACCAGCAGCAGCAACGGGCAACCCGCGGCCGCCAACTCCTCGCAGACGATGGCCAGCTCGGTGATGCCGCCGCCCCCACCGCCGTACTCGGTGGGGATGTTGACCCCCAGGTAGCCGAGCCGTCCGGCCTCCGCCCAGAGTTCGGTGGTGTGCTCGCCGGCCTTCGCCTTCTCGACGAAGTAACCGTGGCCGTAACGGCGGCCCAACGCCCGCACGGCGTCGCGCAGCTGGTCCTGCTCGGGGGTGAGGTCGAAGGTCATCGGGGGTCCTCCTCGTCGATAACGGCCAGCACGGCGCCCGTCTGCACCTGACCGCCGGTCGGCACGGGCAGCTCGGCGACCACGCCGTCGATCGGGGCGAGCACGGGGTGTTCCAGCTTCATCGCTTCCAGCGTGAGCAGTGGTTCGCCGGCCGTGACCCGCTGGCCGACCTGGACGTGCACCCGGGTCACCGCGCCGGGCAGTGGCGCGAGCAGCGACCCGGCGGCCACCGCCGCGGTGGGCAACGGGAGACGCGGCAGCTCGGTGAGGCTCGCCGCCCCGTCCGGGCCGTCCACGAAAACCGCCGGCCCCACCCGGTGTACGCGGTACGCGCGCTCAACCCCGTCGACGTCGAGCACCACCCGGTCCGGGGTGGCCTCGACCAGCGCCACGCCGGGCGCACTCGCTGATCCAACGGCGTCGGAGTCCGTCGGCGTGCCGCTCCACTCGACGAGCCGTCCGGTCCGGTCCAGGCGGTAGCGAATCTCGATCTCATCGCCGGCCGGGCCGGCGAAGCGGGTGATCTGGGGGACGGCGGGCACGTTGCGCCAGCCGGAGGGGAGCCCGGAGAGCACCGGTGCGATCGCCCGACGGTGCGCGGCGCCCGCCAGCGCGGCGGCGAGGGCGGTGAGCGGAACCTGGTCGGCGGGGAGCAGCGGGTCGAAGACCTCCGGGTGCCGGTCCAGGAAACCGGTGTCGACCTCCCCGGCCGCGAACTCCGGGCTGCGCAGCACCCGGACCAGCAGATCGCGGTTGGTCGCCACCCCGTGCAACTCGGCCCGGGACAGCGCGCCGGCCAACAGCCGGGTCGCCTCGGCCCGGGTGGGTGCCACGGCGATCAGCTTGGCGAGCAGCGAGTCATAGTGGACACCCACCACCGAGCCCGCCACCACGCCGGAGTCGAGCCGCAGCCCCGACCGCTGGAGCCAGCCGAACTCACGGTCCACCCCCGGCACGCTGAAGCGGTGCAGGGTGCCCGTGGCGGGCCGCCAGCCCTGCGCCGGCTCCTCGGCGCAGAGCCGTACCTCGATCGCGTAGCCGCGGGTGGCGGGGTAGTGACGATGTGCGGGCAGCGGTTCGCCCTCGGCCACCAGCAGTTGCATCCGGACCAGGTCGAGTCCGGCCGGGGTGACCAGCTCGGTGACGGGGTGCTCCACCTGGAGTCGGGTGTTCATTTCGAGGAAGAAGAACTCGCCGGTCGGTGCCAGTAGGAACTCGACAGTGCCGGCACCCACGTAGTCGACCGCCCGTCCGGCGGCCATGGCCGTCTCGTGCAGCCGATCATGCAACCCCGGCGGGAGGTCCCCCGGCGCCTCCTCGATGATCTTCTGGTGTCGGCGCTGGATCGAGCACTCCCGGACACCGAGCACGTGCACGGTCCCGTGGGTGTCGCCGAAGATCTGCACCTCGACGTGCCGGCCGCGCTCGACGTACCGCTCGATGAAGACCGTGCCGTCGCCGAACGCCGCCGCGGCCTCGCGGCGCGCGGAGGCGACGGCCTCGGCCAGTTCGTCGGCGGTCCGGACGATCCGCATCCCCCGGCCACCGCCGCCGGCGGATGCCTTCACCAGCACCGGGAAGTCGGTGACCTCGTCGGTGTCGGTCCAGCTCGGCAGCATCGGCACACCCGCCTCGGCGAGCAGCGCCTTCGCCGCCAGCTTGTCGCCCATCGCGGCGATCACCTTGGCCGGCGGCCCGACCCAGGTCAGCCCGGCGTCGGTCACCGCCGCCGCGAACTCGGCGTTCTCGGCGAGAAAGCCGTAGCCGGGGTGGACGGCGTCCGCGCCGCTGCGCCGGGCCGCGTCCAGGATCTTCTCGACCCGCAGGTACGTCTCCGCCGGCGTGTTCCCGGGCAGCCGCACCGCCTGGTCGGCCTCGGCGACGAACGGCGCGGCGGCATCCGCGTCCGAGTGCACGGCTACCGTCTGCACGCCGAGCGCTCGACAGGTCGCAAAGACCCGACGCGCGATCTCACCCCGATTGGCCACGAGGAGTCTGGTGATCATCAGCGCTGAGCCTGCCTTTCGTTCGCGGCTGCGGGACTCCGCTTCGCTGCGTTCCTCGCGCTCACGGTTCAATGCCGGAAGACGCCGAAACCGTCGGCGCCCTTCACCGGTCCGTTGTGGATCGCCGAGAGGCAGAGCCCGAGGACGGTCCGGGTGTCCCGAGGGTCGATCACCCCGTCGTCGTAGAGCCGGCCGGAGAGGAAGAGCGCGCCGGACTGCGACTCGATCTGCTGCTCGACCATCATCCGCATCGCCGCGTCGGACTCCTCGTCGTAGTCACGTCCCCGGGCGGCGGCGGCCTGCCGGGCCACGATGGACAGCACCCCGGCGAGCTGCGCCGGGCCCATCACCGCCGACTTCGCGTTCGGCCAGGTGAACAGGAACCTCGGCTCGTACGCCCGACCGCACATGCCGTAGTTGCCGGCACCGTAGGAGGCACCCAGGTTGACCGTCAGGTGCGGCACCGTCGAGTTGGACACCGCGTTGATCATCAGGGCGCCGTGCTTGATGATGCCGCGCTGCTCGTACTCGGTGCCGACCATGTAGCCGGTGGTGTTCTGCAGGAAGATCAACGGGGTGTCGGAGGCGTTCGCGAGCTGGATGAACTGGGCCGCCTTCTGCGCCTCCGCGCTGAACAGCACCCCCCGGGCGTTGGCCAGCACCCCCACCGGGTATCCGTGCAGCTCGCCCCAGCCGGTGACCAGCGCGTCCCCGTACGCCGGCTTGAACTCGTCGAAGTCACTGCCGTCGAGGATCCGGGCCAGCACCGCACGAGGGTCGAACGGCACCTTCAAGTCGGCGCTGGTGATCCCGAGCAGCTCCTCCGGGTCGTACTTCGGTGGCTGCGGCACCGCCGTACGCGGCGACGGGCCCTGCTTGCGCCAGTTCAGCCGGCGCACGCACTGCCGGGCCAGCCGGATACCGTCCCGCTCATCCACAGCCAGGTAGTCGGCCAGCCCGGACGTGCCGGCGTGCATCGCCGCGCCACCCAGCGACTCGTCGTCGGTGACCTCACCGGTCGCCATCTTCACCAGCGGCGGGCCGGCCAGGTAGACCTGTGACCGGTCCCGAATCATGATCACGTGATCGGACATCCCCGGCACGTACGCGCCACCGGCCGTGGCGTTGCCGAAGACCACACTGACCGTCGGGATGCCGGCCGCCGAGAGCCGGGTCAGGTCCCGGAACACCCGACCGCCCGGAATGAAGATCTCCGCCTGGGTGGGCAGATCCGCCCCGGCCGACTCGACCAGGTTGACCATCGGCAGCCGGTTGGCCAGCGCGATCTCCCCGGCCCGCCGGGTCTTGGCGAGCGACCACGGGTTGACCGCACCGCCGCGGACCGTCGGGTCGTTGGCGACGATCAGGCACTCCACGCCCTCGACCACCCCGATGCCGGTGACCACGCTGGCCCCGACCGGGAAGTCGGTGCCGTACGCGGCGACCGGCGACAACTCCAGGAACGGGCTGTCCGCGTCCACCAGCAGCTCGATCCGTTCCCGGGGGAGCAGCTTGCCGCGGGCGTGGTGCCGGGTCACGTACTTCTCGCCACCGCCCGCCCGCGCCTGGTCCAGCGCGGCGTCCAACTCGGCCAGCCGCTCCAGCAACGCCGCCCGGTTCGCCACGTACCCGGGTGCGGACGGGTCGACCGCGCTGTCCAGGATCGTCATGGTGCCTCCTTCGTTCGCGACTGCGGGGCTCGCAAACCCGGCTCACTCCTCGCGCTCACAGGCCCATGCCTTTTGCGATGATCTCGTTCATGATCTCGGTGGTGCCGCCGCCGATGCCGAGGATCCGCGCGTCGCGGTAGTGCCGCTCCACCTCGGCGTCACGCAGGTAGCCGAAGCCGCCGTGCAGCTGCAACGCCTGGTCGACGACGTGGTCGCAGGCGGCCACCGCTACGTTCTTCGCCATCGCCACCTCGGTCACCACCGGCTCGCCGGCCGCGACCCGACCCGCGACCTCGTGCACGTACGACCGGGCCGCCTCGGCCCGGGTGTGCATCTCGGCCAACCGGTGTCGGATCAGCTGTCGGCTGGCCAGCGGACGCCCGAAGGTCTCCCGGTCCCGGCACCAGCGCACCGCCAACTCGACGCAGCGCTGCGCGGTCGCGTACGCCTGGGTCGCCAGCGAGAGCCGTTCCGCCGCGAAGTGCTGCATGATCGCCAGGAAGCCGGTGTTCTCCGCGCCGATCCGGTTGGCGACCGGCACCCGCACGTCGGCGAAGGACAGCTCGGCGGTGTCCGAGCAGTGCCAGCCCAGCTTCTCCAACCGGCGTCCCACGGTGAACCCGGGCAGCCCCTTGTCGATGACCAGCAGGGTGAGTTCGCCACTGCCGGGGAAGTCGGTACACACCGCCGTGGTCACGAAGTCGGCGCGGTGCCCACTGGTGATGTACGTCTTCGACCCGTTCACCACGTAGTGGTCACCGTCGCGACGGGCGGTCGTGCGGATGCCGGCCACGTCCGATCCGCCGTCCGGCTCGGTGATGGCCAGCGCGCCGATCATCGTGCCGGACAGGGTGGGCCGGACGTACCGCTCGATCAGGCCGGCGTCGCCCGGGGACGAGGCGCCGCCGAGCCGGCCGCCCAGCGAGCCACCGGTGCGGGCGCCGGCCGCCGCGACCATGTGCGGCAACGCGATGCCGTGCGTGAACAGGGCCGCCACCAGCCCGGACGAGCCACCGGCGCGAATCAGCTCCTCGGTCACGATGATCGAGTCGAGCAGGTCACCGCCGCTGCCACCGACCGACTCCGGGAAGCCGATGCCGAGCAGGCCGAGCTTCGCGGCGGTGGCGTGCAGCGCCCGGGGCACCTCGCCGGCCCGTTCCCAGTCGTCCAGGTGCGGCAGCACCTCCCGGGTGACGAACGCCCGGGTCAGCTCGCGCAGTTGCCGACGCTCCGGGGTGTCCACGATGCTCATCGCACCTCCTCTGTTCGCGACTGCGGGGCTCGCAAAACCGGCTCACTCCTCGCGCTCACCGGGCTGCCCCCGTCGACAGGTCGGCCGGCAGGTCGACGATCCGGGCGCGCAGCAGCTCGCCGAGCGCCTTGGCCTGCGGGTCGAACCGGGTGGACGCGGCCACCCCCGCCCCGAGCAGGCCCTCGATCACGAAGTTGACCGCCCGCAGGTTCGACAGCTCGTAGCGCCGCACCGACAGCGGCGCGGTCTCCGGCAGCAGTTCGGCGAGCCGTTCGACGGTCAACCAGCTCCGCAACCACGCGTACCCGGCATCAGTTCGCGCCCAGACGCCGAGGTTGGCGTCCCCGCCCTTGTCCCCGGACCGCGCGCCGACCACCTCGCCGAGAGCCCCGCGCCGGGTCGGACCGCCGACCACCGCGTCGCCGCCCGGGGCGGTCTCGTCCGGCGACGGGGGTGCGGTGCGGGTCGGCGGGGCGATCGGCACCCGCTCGCCGCCGGGCAGCACCGCGACGTGCGCCACCGCGTCCTGCGGCACCGCGTCGGCGGTGAAGACGCCGTACGGTGTCGCGTCCCCGGGCAGGGTGGTCAGCGTGCAACCCGGGTACGAGGCCAGGGCCAGCTCCACCGCGGCGGCCGAGAAGGCCCGCCCGGCCCGCGCCCGGTCGCCGTCGCGCAGGTGTACGTGCAGCAGCGCGCTGGCCGCCTCGGTGTCGGCGGCGTCCGGGTGGTCGGTCCGGGCCAGCGTGAACTCCAGCCCGTCCTTGCCCACCGCCTCCTCGATCTGCCCCCGGACCAGCGCCGCCTTCGCCTCGATGTTGAGTCCGCAGAGGACGAACGTCATCGAGTTGCGGAAGCCACCGAGGTTGTTGACGCCCACCTTCAACGTGGGCGGTGGCGGCGCGCCCCGTACCCCGGAGACCCGGACCCGCTCCGGCCCGTCGGGGTGCAGCGTCACCGTGTCCAGTCGGGTGACCACGTCCGGCCCGAGGTAGGACGGCCCGCCGATCTCGTAGAGCAGTTGGGCGGTGACCGTCTCCACCGTGACCGCGCCGCCGGTGCCCGGGTGCTTGGTGAGCACCGACGAGCCGTCGGAGTGCACCTCGGCGATCGGGAACCCGGGCCGGTGCCCACCGTCCGGCAGCTCCGTGAAGAAGCTGAAGTTGCCGCCGGTGACCTGCGCGCCGCACTCGACGAGGTGGCCCGCGACGGTGGCCCCGGCCAGCTCGTCGAGGTCGTCGCGGCCCCACCCGTACCGGGCGATGGCCGGGCCGACCACCAGTGACGCGTCGGTGACCCGGCCGGTGACCACCACGTCCGCGCCGGCGTCGAGGCAGGCGGCGATCCCGAACGCTCCGAGGTAGGCGTTCGCGCTCAACGCGTCGGCCCGTTGGATGGTGTCGCCCTCGACATACCCGACCCGGGCGGGCAGGCCGAGCCGGTCGGTGAGCTTCTCGATGGCGGCGGCCAAGCCGGCCGGGTGCAACCCACCGGCGTTGGTCACGATCCGCACCCCTCGGTCGAGGGCGGTACCGAGGCAGGTCTCCAGTTGCCGCAGGAATGTCTTCGCGTAGCCCAGGTCGCTGTCGCGCAGCCGGTCCCGGGCCAGGATCAGCATGGTCAACTCGGCCAGATAGTCACCGGTCAGCACGTCCAACTCGCCGCCGTCGAGCATCTCCCGCCAGGCGGTGAACCGGTCGCCGTAGAAGCCGGAGGCGTTGCCGATGCGGATCACGCCCGTACCCCGCTCTCGCCGGCCGGCTTCCGGCCGTCACCCGGCGGCCCGGCGAAGGCCTGCGCCACGTCGAGCCACTCGTCGGCGACCGGACCGCTGGCGACCAGGGCGAGGTCCGCACGGTGTCGGCGCTGGGTGACCAGCAGGCAGAAGTCCCGAGCCGGGCCGGTGACCCGGTCGGCGGCGTCCGCCGGACCCCAGCTCCACGTGTCGCCGCCGGGCCCGACCAGCTCGACCCGGACCGGCGCCGTCGGTGCCTCCCGGCCATGCGCGGCGAATCCGTGCCCGAGGGTACGCACGCCGAGGTGCGCCACGTGTCGGAGTCGGTCGCTGTCGGGGCGGACCACGTCGAGGGCGTCGGCCACGTCCCCGCCGTGCGCCCAGGTTTCCATG
Source organism: Micromonospora sp. NPDC050276 (assembly GCF_044459545.1). Taxonomy (NCBI): domain Bacteria; kingdom Bacillati; phylum Actinomycetota; class Actinomycetes; order Micromonosporales; family Micromonosporaceae; genus Micromonospora; species Micromonospora sp. NPDC050276. Next base: position 107,101 of record NZ_JBITJA010000011.1, read on the forward strand.
AGCCGGGCGGTCGCCATCGAGGTGGCCGACATCCGGGTGCCGTACCAGGGCAGTTTGTCCCCGGCCGGGACGGCGGCCAGCGCGTCGATGAGCGCGGTCCGCCCGGCCCGCCACCGGGCGAGCAGTTCGGCCGGCGGGGCGAGAAACGCCTCGGTGCCGTCGTCGACGAGTCGGGTCACGTCCGGCGCGGCGGTCACCGTCGCGTAGAACGCCTCGGGATCGGTCGCGGCCAACAGCGCGACGTGGTCGGTCCAGGCGAGGTGGGCGATCTGATGCGCGATGCTCCAGCCCGGCGCGGGCGTCGGCCTCGCCCAGTCGGCCGCCGGCAGTGGAGCCACCAGGGCGTCCAGTTGGGCGGACTCGTCGGCCAGGTCCGTGAGCAGGTCGCTGAGGTCGACCATGGTGCCTCCGGTTGGTGGTGGCCGGCGCGGCCGGCGGTCAGGGCGTGAGCAGGGTGGCGAGCTGGCGCTTCCAGGTGGTCAACAGGGCGGTACGACGCGCGGAGTCGTCGCTGAGCAGGTTGGCCACTCCGAGCCCGCGGAGCAGGTCGAGCGTGGCCTGTACCGCCTCGCGGACACCGGGTCGACGCTCGTCGACGCCGAGCAGGGCGACGGTGAGCCGGTGCATCTCCCGCCCGACCGTCGCCTCCAGCGGCACCAGGGCGTCCCGAAGCTCCCGGTCGGTGCGGGCGGCGACCCAGAGTTCGAGCGCGGCCACGAACAGCGGCCCGGTGAAGGCCACGGCGAGCAGGTCGACCACCCGGTCCAGCCGCTGAGGGCCGGCCGGCAGCGCCTCGGCCTCGGTGCGCAACTCGTCGGCCCGCCGCTCGGCCAGATGGGCCACGGCGGCGGTCACCAGCGCTGCCTTCGTCGGGTAGTGGTGCAACTGGGCCCCACGCGAAACACCGGCCCGTGCCGCGACGACGGTGGTCGTCGTACCGGACCAACCGTGCTCGATCAGACAGTCGACGGTCGCCTCCAGCAGCCGGGTCTGGGTGGCGCGGCTGCGTTCCTGCTGAGGGACGCGCGTCGATGCGGTGGGCACGCGAACAGCCTGCGGCCTACGAAACAAACAGTCAAGACTGACTTTTTTGGGCCATGTCGCTTCGACGGGCGAGGGCTGGGGCCGGCGGGGCGGGAGCCTGGCTTCAGCGTCAGTGGCGGCCCGCGCCGGGACGGGATGCGCCGGCACGTGTGATGGCAGTCCCTCTACGTGTGATGGCAGTCCCTGTAGAGCTGCCCCGCCAATGGGGCGGGCCGGGCCCCGCAATGTCAGGCCGACGCACGTGGCAGCAACCGGGATGGCCGGGCCGGGATGGCCGGGCGGGGATGGCCGGGCGGGGATGGCCGGGCGGGGATGGCCGGGCCGGGGACCGCCCGACGCGTTCGCCGGACCCGGATCGCCCCAGATTTGGGGCAGCTCTACAGGCAGCGAGTAGGGACTCTTCCTGCCCAGCGAGGACCTGTACCGCGACCTTCCCCCTGCTCGACTCACGCTCGCCGAACCGGTGGTCGTATCCCCACCCCGATCCGCAGCCCTCGCTCAGCGGCCGTCGCGGGGGCCGAAGACGGCCAGGGCGTCGGCGTCGCTGTGCTGGGAGCGCAGGTACTCGTCGGCCCAGGCGGCGGCGTCGGGGAAGGTCGACTCCGCAGCCACCCGGGCGCAGGCCGCATCCACGTCGAAGGCGGTGCGGCGGAGCTGAACGCCCGGCCCGAGCAGCGCCCACCACGCGCCCGCGCCCCCGTACGGCATGCCGACACTGCCCGGGTTGACCACCAGACGCCGATCGACCAGCCGGGTGAAGGGCATGTGCGTGTGGCCGCAGACCACCGTGGAGAGATCGGCGGAAAGACCGTCGAACACTTCCACCCAGCGGGCCATTCGGGAGTCGACGAGCACGACCTCCTCGTCGTCGCGGGGGGTCGCGTGGCAGAACAGCGTCGGACCGAGGCCGTCGATCTCCAGCGTGGCGGTCGCCGGTAACGCGGCGAGCCGGGCCACCTGATCGTCGCGAAGCTGCCCGGCGGCCCAGTTCGACACCTCGATCGACGCCGGGCGGCCCGCGCGGGCCTCGACCAACTCGCGGTCGGCATTGCCGCCGACCCAACGCACCCGGTCGCCTAGGCCGGCGAGCACGTCCAGCACCTCGACCGGTTGCGGGCCCGCGGCGATGTCACCGGTGAGCACGATCAGATCGGCGGCGGCTACATCCGGCTCGGCCAGCACGGCCTCCAGCGCCGGCAGGACGCCGTGGATGTCGGAGAGCACGGCAACACGTTGCACCATGGCCCCACCCTCACCGCTGGCACCGCCCCGAGGCGAGCGTTTCTGCGTCAGGCAGATGAAAAACGTCCCCGCCTGCCGTCGGTGACGGCAGGCGGGGACGCGCTGTGTTGCTCAGACGCGGGCGCGGCGGGCCAGGCGCTCCGGGTCCAGGATGATGATGCTCTTGCCGTCCAGTCGCAGCCAGCCGCGTGAGGCGAAGTCGGCGAGCGCCTTGTTGACGGTCTCCCGGGAGGCGCCCACGAGCTGGGCGATCTCCTCCTGGGTGAGGTCGTGGGTCACCCGCAGAACGCCGCCGTCGCGGGTGCCGAAGCGGCCCGCCATCTGGAGCAGGTTCTTGGCGACCCGGCCCGGCACGTCCGTGAAGATCAGGTCGGCGAGCGAGTCGTTGGTCCGGCGCAGCCGCCGGGCGAGCACCCGGAGCAACTGCTCGGCGATCTCCGGGCGGTTGTTGAGCCACGGCCGTAGCGCCTGCTTGCGCAGTCGCACCAGCCGGGTGTCGGTCACCGCGGTAGCGGTCGCCGTACGCGGACCCGGGTCGAAGAGCGACAGCTCACCGACCATGTCCGACGGCCCCATCACCGCGATCAGGTTCTGTCGGCCGTCCGCCGCGCGGCGGCCAACCTTGATCTTCCCGGACAGCAGGATGTAGAGGCTGTCACCGGGCTCGCCCTCATTGAAGACGATCTCGCCCTTGCGGACCTCGATCGTCTCCATCTCCTTGGCGAGCGCCTCGGCAGCTTCCGGGTCAACACCCTGGAAGATCCCGCTGCGGGCCAGTACCTCGTCCATTGCGCACCTCCGGTTGCGCGTGCCGTCCGTCGGCCGGGGCCGCCGTCCGCTGATCCCCTCGCGCGCCGCCAAGTCTAGGCGCACGTGAGCATGAATCAGAGGTCGCCCCTGGAATCTTGATCGGTGGGCGTAACCTGCCCGACGTGCTAAGCGAGCCGATTCTGACCAGCCGGGTGGAGGACGGGCGGCCTATTCCGCTGCTCGTCTGGTGCACGGAGGTGCCCCTGCGGGCGGTCAGCAGCGGCCCGCTGGGCGGTGGCATCGGGGTCCGACGGTGGGTACTGAACGCGACCGTACCCATGTCGTACGACCGGGCGGACCCGGCGGCGCACCTGGCCTCGCTCGCCACTGAGCTGGCCCTCGACGGGCCCGGGGTCGGTCTGCTGACCGGTGTCGATGTGGCCGAGGTGGTGGCGCGGACCGACACCGGGGTGCGGGCCTGGGCGACCGTCGGGCTCGGCCTGCCGGTGCCCGCCGCCGCGCCAGCACCGGCCGCGCTCGCCCAGCGCGTCGGCACGGTCAACATCGTGGTGTACGTGCCGGCCCGGCTCGCCGACTCGGCACTGGTCAACGCGGTGGCCACCGCGACCGAGGCGAAGACCCAGGCGATCACCGAGCTCGGGCTGCCGGGGACCGGCACTCCCACCGACGCAGTCACCGTGCTCTGCCCGGTGGACGGGCCGGAGGCCGCGTACGGCGGGCCACGCTCCAGCTGGGGCGCCCCGCTCGCCCGAGCGGTGCACGCGGCGGTGCTCGCCGGAGGCGCCCGACCGGTCGTGCCCTGGTCTGAGCAGCTCAGGGGTGCAAAGTCCAACCGATCGGCTGTCGTCGGCCTGTTTAACGACCGGTAGGGTCGCGGGCGATGTATGCTCACGCCCCCCTCGTGCCCCGCCCGCGCCGCCGCGTCGCCCTTGGCGTCGCCGCGCTGCTGGCCGCCCTCCTCGTCGCCGGCTGCGCCGACCCGGGCGGTGCGGCGCCCGTGTGGCAGCCCGGCGCCGGAGGTGGTGGCACCGGCGCTCCGGTCTCCACCGCCGGCCCGGAGGCCACCGGTCCGGCAGCCTCCGGTCAGGGTGGGGCGATCTCGCTCTCCGCCACCGGCGACATCATCATGGGCAACGCGCCCAGCCGGCTGCCCGCCGCCGGCGGTAAGGGCTTCTTCGACTCCGTCGAGCAGGCGCTCAAGGCTGACCTGGTGATGGGCAACCTGGAGGAGCCGCTGACCGTCGACACCGGCACCGGCAAGTGCGGGGCCAACTCCACCCGCTGCTTCCAGTTCCGGGCCCCACCGGAGTACGCCGCACACCTGCGCGACGCCGGCTTCGACGTGCTCAACCAGGCCAACAACCACGGCTACGACTACGGGCCCAAGGGCTACGAGAACACCCAGAAGGCGCTAAAGAAGTACGACCTGGAGCACACCGGCGCACCGGACGAGATTACTGTGGTCGACGTCAAGGGCGTCAAGGTCGCGATCGCCGGCTTCTCGTCGTACGTCTGGTCCAACAGCCTCGTCGACATCGCCAAGGCGAAGACGGTGGTCGCCAAGGCCGCCACCATGGCCGACCTGGTCGTGGTGCAGGTGCACATGGGCGGCGAGGGCGCCGACAAGACCCGGGTGAAGCCGGGCACCGAGATGTTCCTGGGGGAAAACCGGGGCGACCCGGTGAAGTTCTCGCACGCGATGATCGACGCTGGTGCCGACCTGATCGTCGGGCACGGCCCGCACGTGCTGCGCGGGATGGAGTTCTACCAGGGGCGCCTGATCGCGTACAGCCTGGGTAACTTCGCCGGCGGCGGCAACTCGCTGAGCAACGACGGTCGCCTTGGCTGGGGCGGGGTGCTGAAGGTGTCGCTCAAGCCGGATGGCAGTTGGGCCGGCGGCTCGTTCACCTCGACGTACATGAACTCGGCCGGCAAGCCGACGATGGACCCGGACGACCGGGGCCTGGGTCTGGTCACCGAGTTGAGCCGCACCGACTTCCCGAAGGGCGGCGCTCGGCTGGATGGGCAGGGAAAGATCTCGCCGCCGACCGCCGGCTGACCCGAGCAGGACCGTCCGGGGTGCGACGTAGGCTGACCGTCGTGACCAGTAGCCCTCCCGGTGCCAGCGAGACCGACCTCGGGCGCAAACGCCGCGCCCGCAAGATCGGCCGGGTGCTGGCCGAGACGCACCCCGACGCGCATTGTGAACTGGACCACACGAACGCTCTGGAGCTGGCCGTCGCCACGATCCTGTCCGCGCAGTGCACGGACAAGAAGGTCAACGAGGTCACCCCGAAGCTCTTCGCCCGCTACCCGAGCGCCGCCGCGTACGCCAGCGCCGACCGGAGCGAGATGGAGGAGCTGATCCGGCCCACCGGCTTCTACCGCAACAAGACCGACTCGCTGCTCAAGCTCGGTCAGGCCCTCCTCGACCGGTACGACGGCCACGTCCCGGGCCGGCTCGTCGACCTGGTGACGCTCCCCGGCATCGGCCGCAAGACCGCCAACGTGATCCTCGGCAACGCCTTCGACGTCCCGGGCATCACCGTCGACACGCACTTCCAGCGGCTGGTCCACCGGTGGCGGCTGACCACCGAGACCGACCCGGTCAAGATCGAGCACGCGATCGGCGCGCTGTACGACAAGCGCGACTGGACCATGCTGTCGCACCGGATCATCTTCCACGGGCGACGGGTCTGCCACGCCCGCAAGCCGGCCTGTGGCGCGTGCACACTCGCGAAGCTTTGCCCGTCGTACGGCACCGGACCGACCGAGCCGACGGTCGCCGTCAAGCTGCTCAAGGGCCCCCGGGCGCGCGACCTCGCGGTGGCGGCCGGGGTCGACCCGGAGCTGGTGCCCGCGCAGGCCGTCGCCGCGGAGGTGCCGTGAACCGGCGCCTCGCCCTCGTCATCCTGCCGCTGCTGCTGGCCGTCGCCGGCTGCACCAGCGGCGCGCCCGACGACGATCCGGCCCCCCGTCCGGCCGCCGCCGAGCGGCCATCGCCGTTCCGGGACTGCGCCACGCTGAGCACGGCACCCACGGCCGCGCCGTCCGGTTCCGGCACGGCGACCCCCGGCACGGCGACCCCCGGCGCGACGGCGTCCGGCGCGGCGACCCCCGGTGCGACGGCGTCCGCCGCCGGCGGGCAGGCGCTGCCGGAGTTGACGCTGTCCTGCTTCACCGGCGGTGCACCCGTCGTGCTGCGGGAGGTGGCCGGGCCCGCGGTGATCAACGTCTGGGCCTCCTGGTGCCCGCCGTGCCGCAAGGAGTTGCCTGCCTTCCAACGCCTGAGTGAGCGGGCTGGCGGTCAGCTCCAGGTGGTCGGGGTCAACAGCCGGGACAGCCGCAGCGGGGCCCAGTCCATCGGTGAGGACTTCGGCGTCCGGTTCCCGATCCTGGTGGACCAGGGCGAAGCGCTCCAGCGCGAGCTGAAACGCAATGCCATTCCGCTGACCCTCTTCGTCGACGCCGACGGTCGGATCCGACACATCGACGCCAGCGGCGCGCTCGACGACGCCCAGCTCGCCAAGCTGGTCCGCCAGCACCTCGGCCTGACGGTGCCGGCGTGACCCGTCGACCGCCCGAGTGGATCGAGCCGTTGCTGACCCGGCTGGGCACCGCCCGTGCCGAGGATTTCACCCGGCTGACCACCCCGGCCGAAGGTGGCCGGGAGAGCGCCGTGCTGGTGCTGCTCGGCGAGCAACCCGGCGCGGGCCCCGACGTGTTGATCCTGCAACGCGCCGCCACCCTGCGCAACCACGCCGGCCAGCCGGCCTTCCCCGGGGGTGCGGCCGACCCGGAGGACGCCGACGTTCGCGCCACCGCCCTGCGCGAGGCGAACGAGGAGGTGGGCCTCGACCCGGCCAGCGTGACGGTGCTGGCCGAGCTGCCGAAACTGTGGATTCCGGTCAGCGACTTCGTGGTCACGCCGGTGCTGGCCTGGTGGCACGATCCGCACCCGGTGCACCCCCGGGAGCCGGCCGAGGTGGCACACGTCGCCCGGCTGCCGGTCAGCGAGCTGGTCGACCCGGCCAACCGACTGCGGGTCCGACACCCGAGCGGCTGGATCGGGCCGGCGTTCTCGGCCCGCGGGATGCTGGTCTGGGGCTTCACCGCCGGGGTGCTCGCCACCCTCCTCGAGATGGGTGGCTGGGCCCGCCCGTGGTCGCGCGGCCGGGTGGTGGAGCTTCCGCCGACCGGGGCGACACCGGCCCCGTCGGCCGGCACCGACGAGGCCGACGAGAACGCCCTGCGCTGACCGCACGGTCACCATCCGCAAGCGATGGTCATCTGGTGGGCGCACTGCCCGTACGCTTGACCCGTGTCCGTCGTGGATCTCGTCCTCCTGCTGCTCATGCTCGTGTTCGCGATCAGCGGATACCGCCAGGGTTTCGTCATCGGCGTCACGTCGCTGTCCGGCTTCTTCCTGGGTCTGCTGCTAGGTCTCCAGCTCGGGCCGCTGTTCGCGAGACAGTTCGTGGACGCCGGCACCCGGGTGCTGATCTCGCTCGTGGCGATCTTCGGGCTGGCGGTGATCGGGCAGGCGCTCGCCGGGTGGCTCGGCTCGCACCTGCGCAAGACGATCACCAGCGACGTGGGCAAACGGATCGACGACATCGGTGGAGCGTTCGTCTCGCTGTTCGCGGTGCTCCTGCTCGCCTGGCTGGTCGCCGTGCCGCTCGGCTCGTCCTCGGTGCCCTGGCTCGCCGCGTCGGTCCGCAACAGCGCGTTGATCACGGTGGTCAACCAGGTTCTGCCGGAACGGGCCCACGAGTTGTCCACGGCGTTGGAGGACACCGTCGACACCGACGGGTTCCCGGATGTCTTCGGTGACCTCGCGCCCACCCGGGCCCGGCAGGTCGATCCGCCGGATCCCGCGCTGGCCGGCTCGCAGGTGGTGGTCAGCGGTCGGCAGTCGGTCGTCAAGGTGCTCGGTTCCGCGCCCAGCTGCTCACGCCGGATCGAGGGTTCCGGCTTCGTGTACGCCGACGACCGGGTGATGACCAACGCGCACGTCGTGGCCGGCACCCGCTCGGTCGCGGTGGAGCTGGGCGGCGAGCGGTACGACGGCAAGGTGGTGGTCTACGACCCGAACCGCGACCTGGCGGTGCTGCTCGTGCCCGGACTGCCCGGCCCGTCCCTGCGGTTCGCCGCCGGCAACGCGGGCAGCGGTGCCGACGCCATCGTGCTCGGCTTTCCGCTGGACGGCCCCTACAACGCGCAGTCGGCGCGGATCCGGGACGTCGACCGGATCAACGGCCCGGACATCTACTCCTCCACCGACGTGACCCGGGAGATCTACACGATTCGGGCGCTGGTCCGCAGTGGCAACTCGGGCGGTCCGCTGCTCTCCGCCAACGGCCTGGTGCTTGGTGTGATCTTCGCGGCGGCGTCCGATGACCCGAACACCGGCTTCGCGGTGACGGCGGCCGAGGCGCGCCCGGTGGCATTGGCCGGCGCCGAACGCAACCGGCAGGTCGGCACCGGAGAGTGCACCTGAGCGTCGCGCGGGGTCAGCTCAGGACGCCGTCGCGGGCCGGCCGGACCGGCCGGAGGCCGGTGTGCGCCCGCCAACTGGTGAACGCTGCGGTGGTCGCCGCGACCACCGCCACACCGAGCAGCCAGCCGCCCACCACGTCGCTGGTGAAGTGCACACCGAGCGCCACCCTGCTCAACCCGGTCACCACGGTCAGCAGCACCGCGCCGACCCAGAGCGCGGCCCGGGCCGCCCCCCGCCCGGCGGATGGCAGGAGCACCAGCAGCAGCACCCCGGCGGCCAGGGTGGCGTTCAGCGCGTGCCCGGAGGGGAACGAGTAGCCGGCGGCCCGCGCCACCGGGTCCAGCAGGTCCGGCCGGTCCCGGCCGACGAGCAGCTTGAGCAGCGGGCCGACCGATCCACCGACGACCATGGTGGTGGTCGCCCAGAGGGCCAGCCGGCGGGCGCCCCGGCGCAGCAGCCAGACCACCAGGAGCAGGGCGACGGCCCGCAGCGGCATCGGCGCGAACACCTCGGTCCAGATCCGCATCAGCACGACCCAGGCCGGGTGATCCTGCGCGTAGCCGTGCAGCGCCTGGGTGACCGCCGTGTCCAGTCGGTGCAGCGGCGTCCAGGCACCGAGCACCAGCAGCGTGAGCAGCGCGAAGGGCACCAGCACCAGGAACGCGGCCGCCGCGGCGAGGGTGAGCCGCAGCCCCAGCGCGTGGTCCGGGTCGAATCTCCGGTGTCGCCAGGACGGCTGACCGGTGGGGGCGAGAGCGGGCGGCCGGTGCGTACTCATGGGTCCGTTCTACCCAGCCGGGTGGACAGTCAGGCCGGCCGGCAGATCGTGATCAACGGACCCGCTGACGGAGCCGGCGCAGCAGCAGGGCGGCGCCGCCGGCCAGGACGACCAGAAGCACGAGCCCGGTCCACACCTGCTGCGGTGCGGACGGGTCCTGACCGCCCGCCGCCCGGGCCGTCCACCGGCTCTGCTGACCGGGCGCGGCGAGGCCGAGCGGGTCGCTGCCGGCACCGGCCACCGGGTTGTCGTCGACGGAGCCGGGCGCCGGACCGAAACCGGTCACGCCCGGCGACGTCTGATCGTCCAGCGGGTTGGCGGTCACCGGCGGCACCTGAGCGGTCAACGCGGCCACCGGGTCGACCACCCCGTACCCGAAGCGGTCGTCCCGCCCGGTCGGGCCCAGGTCCCGTGCGGTGGCCAGCAACCGGTTGACCACCTCGCCCGCGGGCATCTGCGGATAGCGGGACCGGACCAGCGCGGCGGTGGCGGCCACCAGCGGCGCGGCGAAGCTGGTGCCCTGCACCCGCCAGTACCCGCTGGGGGGCTTGGCGCCGACCAGCCCGCTCGCAGGGGCGGAGAGCACCGTGGCCTGGCCGGTGATCGACCCGGACCACAGATTGTCGCTGCTGCGTTCGAGACCGGCGACCGCGATCACGCCCGGTTCCCGGGCCGGATACCAGACCTTGCTGCTGGTGGAGGTGGCCAGGTTGCCGGTGCAGGCGACCACGACCACGTCCCGAACGAACGCGTAGTCCAGGGCCGCGGCCAGGGCCGGGCTGTCGCCGGCGCCACCCAGCGACAGGTTGATCACACGGGCCCCGTTGTCGACCGCCCAGCGGACCCCCTGGGCGACGATCAGGGCGTCGTCGTAACGGTTCTCCTCGTCGAGCACACGGACCGGCAGGATCCGGGCGTCCGGCGCCAGGCCGACCACGCCCCGTTTGTCGTCGCTGCGCCCGGCGATCAGGCCGGCGACCGTGGTGCCGTGCCCCACCGGATCCGGACCCGCGCTGCCGCCGGAGCCGACCAGGTCCTTGCCGGGCAGCACCTGACCAGCCAGGTCGGGATGGGTGCCGTCCACTCCGGAGTCGACCACCGCCACGGTCACACCCCGGCCAGTGGAACTGCGCCAGGCCGTCTCGGCCCGCAACTCGTCGAGCTGCCACTGCTCGTCGCGGACCTGGTCGGTGCGGGAGATGGTGTCGCCGGGCGCGAACGCCATCGGCGCGCCGGCGAGTTGTCCGCCGTTCGTGGGCGTGGCGGCGGGCACGGCTGCCGCGGTCGGGGCCACGACGGCGAGCGCCGCGGCCACGCCGAGCAGCACCCGGCCGGTCGCTCGTCGGGCCGCTGACGGACCGCTGTACCGCACCCCAGTCACATCCTGAGCCATTCATCCCGACGGAACCATGACGATCGGAGATTACCGGTTTCCCCACCCGTCACGGGAAGAACCGGCGAGTCAGGTCACGGCGGCGGCAGCTGTGCGAGCTGAACGAGGCGTACGCCCTCCCGCCGAGTGACCAGTCGACCACGCCCCGGCGGCAGCGGTCCGGGCCGTACCGGGCCGACGAGTGCGCCCTCCTCGGGGCTGCCCGCCATCACCAGGCCGGCGGTGGACAGCTCCCGCAACCGCTGCACGATCGGCTCGTACTGAGCCCGACCCGCCCCACCGGAGCGGCGGGCCAACACCAGGTGCAACCCGATGTCCCGGGCGTGCGGCAGGTGCTCCTCCAGCGCGCGCAACGGGTTCGCCGGCCCCGCGGCCACCAGGTCGTAGTCGTCCACCAGCACGAACAGCTCGGGACCGGACCACCAGGACTGGTCCCGCAACTGTTGCGGGGTGACCTCCGGCCCGGGAGCCCGCCGTTCCAGATAGCCAGCGGCCGACTCGACCAGGTCGGCGGTGTGTGCCGCGGCGGTGCCGTACCCGATCAGGTGCGGCGTCTCGATGGCACCGAGCAGGCTGCGTCGGTAGTCGACGAGGATCACCCGGGCCTGCTCCGGAGTGAACCGAGTGGTGATCGACGTGGCCAGCGCGCGCAGGAACGACGACTTGCCGCACTCCGAGTCTCCGAAGACCACGAAATGCGGCTCGGTGGCGAAGTCGAGCAGCACCGGGCGCAGGTCGGCCTCCGCGATTCCGATCGGCAGTCGCAGCCCGGTCGTCGCGGTGAGGTCCAGATCGGCGTACGGCAGCACCGGCGGGAGCAGCCGGACCCGGGGCGCCGGCGGGCCCGACCACCCATCGGCGGCCTTCTTGACCAGGTCGGCGGTGTCCCCGCTGGTGCTGGCGAGTTGCGGCAGCGCGGTGAGGAAGTGCAGGCCCTCCGCCGTCACCCCACGGCCGGAGCGCTCCGGCACGTTCGCCGCCGCACGCCGGGCCACCAGCGAGTCGGCCGGGTCGCCGAGGCGCAACTCCAGCCGGGAGCCGAACAGGTCCCGGATCGCCGGGCGGAAATCCAGCCAGCGCAGCGCGGTGGCGACCACGTGCAGCCCGTACGACAGGCCCCGGGTGGCCAGGTCGGTGACCAGTGGCTCCAGGTCGTCGTACTCGCCGCGGATGGTGCTCCACCCGTCGATCACCAGGAACACGTCGCCGTACGGGTCGGCGCCCGGCTGACCGGTCGCCCCCGCAGCCGCCCGGCGCTGCCGGTACGCGGCCATCGACTCCACGCCCAACTCGGCGAAGCGGCGTTCCCGATCGGCCAACAGGGTGGTCATCTCACCGACGGTGCGTCGTACGGCGGTCGGGTCGGCGCGGCCGGTCACCCCGCCCACGTGCGGAAGGTCGCGCAGCGCGGCCAGCCCACCACCACCGAAGTCGAGGCAGTAGACCTGCACCTCGGCCGGGGTGTGGGTGAGCGCCAGCGCGCAGATCAGGGTGCGCAGGGCGGTGGACTTGCCGCTCTGCGGCGCGCCGACCACCGCGACGTGCCCGGCCGCGCCGTCCAACGCCAGCCAGAGCAGGTCCCGGCGCTGCTCCAACGGTCTGTCCACGACGGCCAATGGCACTCCGAGTGCCCCGTGCAGCTCCGGGTTACCCACGGTGAGCCCGCGCCTCGGGTCCACCTCGACCGGGCCGAGCAGCTCGTCCAGGGCCGGCGGCTGACCGAGCGGCGGGAGCCACACCTGGTGCGCCGGTGGGCCCTGCCCGACGAGCCGATCCACCAGCAGGTCGAGCAGCGTCCGACCGCCCTCCTCCTCGGTCACCACGGGTACGACCGGGGTTGCCGGCTCGGGCACCGGCACGACGTGGGTGGTGAACGTGAGCAGCCGTGCGCCCCCATCGCCGGTGACGCCGCCCGGCGCGGCCCGACGGCGGACGGCACCGGAGACGTACGCGGCCTTGAAGCGGGCCAGTGGGTCGGTGCCGGCGCGCAGGTAGCCGTGGCCCGGTGAGCGGGGCAGCTCGTGCGCGTCGGCCACCCCGAGCACCGTCCGGGACTCCAGCGCGGAGAAGGTGCGCAACCCGATCCGGTACGACAGGTGAGTGTCCAATCCGCGGAGCCGGCCCTCCTCCAGCCGCTGGCTGGCGAGCAGCAGGTGCACGCCGAGCGACCGGCCCAGCCGGCCGATCTGCACGAACAGGTCGATGAAGTCGGGCTTGGCGGAGAGCAGTTCCGAGAATTCGTCGCAGATCAGCAGCAACGACGGCAGCGGGGCGAGCGGGCTGCCGGCCGCCCGGGCCCGCTCGTAGTCGCGCACGCTGGCGAAGTTGCCGGCCCGCCGCAGCAGCTCCTGGCGGCGGACCAACTCCCCGTTGATCGCGTCCACCATGCGATCGACCAGGGGCAACGCGTCCGCCAGGTTGGTGATCACGGCTGCGGTGTGCGGCAACCGGTCGAACGAGGTGAAGGTGGCGCCACCCTTGAAGTCGACGAGCACGAAGTTGAGCTGCTCGGAGCTGTGCGTGGCGGCGAGCCCCAGCACCAGCGTGCGGAGCAGCTCGGACTTGCCCGAGCCGGTCGCCCCGATGAGCAGCCCGTGCGGGCCCATCCCGTCCTGGGCGGACTCCTTGAGGTCCAGCTCGATGGCACCGCCGTCCGCGCCCACCCCGATCGGCACCCGCAGCCGGTCCCGTGCCGAGCGCGGCAGCCAGCCCTGTTCCGCCGTGAAGCTCTCCGGGTCGCCGAGGCCGAGCAGCTCCGGAAGGCCCAGGTCGGCCTGCAGCGGGGCGTCCGGTCCGCGGGCCGCACCGGCGAGTCGCAGCGGCGCCAACCGCCGGGCGATCGCCTCGGCGTCGACCAGGTCCAACTGGTCGGCGGTGCCCACCTCGGCGTGCCCGTCGGACGACAACGAGTGCAGCCGCCGGCCGTGCAACTCCAGCAGCAGCGCGTACCGGTCCAGCAGTCGGGGCGGCGGGGTGTCCAAATCCAGCACGGTGACCGCGTCGATGCCGCCATCGCCGGTCAGGTCACTGGCACCGGTCAGGTCGCCGCCGTCGAGGACCACCACCACGTGCGGACCGTCGGTGGCCGGGCCGGCCGGGCTGAACCGGGACCGGGTGGCCAGCACGTCGGACAGCAGCGACTCCAGCTCGGCGGCGGAGCTGGTGACCAGCCGGACCGGGCCGAGCGCGTCGGTGCGGCCGGGATGGTGCGCGTGCGGAAGCCATTTCACCCACTCCCAGCAGCTGCGGCGCTCCGGCCCGGCGCAGACCGCGACGAGCAGTTCGTCCGGGGCGTGGAAGACCGCCAACTGGGTCAGCACGGCCCGGACCAGCGCCTGCGCCGCCGGGTCGCCGGTGGTCGGGCCGCCGGTGGTCGAGGTGGTCGCCCGGCTGCGGCCGGCGGGTCGCACGTGCACCCGGGCGAAGCTGCGCAACGACAGCGCCACCGGCAGGTCCGGCACCACGGAGTACGCGTCCAGGAAGCGGCGCAGCGCGCCGGCCGTCATCGGCTCCAGCTCCTCCAGGGGCCGGGTGACGGGTGGAACGAGTGGGGTGGCCAGGGTCTGCGGCCCGACGGCGACTCGTACCACCGCGAAATCCGGGTCGGCCGACCGCCGCTCCCAGACCCGGTGACTGTCCACGGTCGACCAGAGCCCGCCCGGGTCCGGGTGCCGGTAGTAGAGCCCGGCCCGCTGCTGGCCAGCGGTCCGCCGGACCCGGCGCCGCAAGGTGGCCAGGTGGCGCAGGTACTCCCGGCGGGCGGCCATCATCTCGGACTTCTTCGGGGTGCCGGAGGCGCTGCCCCAGGACGTCACCAGCATCGCCAACGAGGAGAGCCCGAACATCCCGCCCACCACGTACGAGTAGGCGCCGCCGCCCCGGCCGAACATCATCGCCATGGCCACCGTGCCGCCGAGCATGGGCAACAGCATCAACATCTGCTGCCATCGTCCGCCGGTCACCACGGGGATCTCCGGCGGCGCCTCGACGGGCAGCTCACCGGCGGGAATCTCCGGCGCTGGTCGACGCGGCGGGCGCTTGATGACGACGGTGGACACTCGGCCTCCTGACAGCGCTGGGTAACCCGAGCCTGGCTCATGGTAGGTAAAGTCCTGTCGTCCGCGCAGCCTCCGATCCCCCTCGATATGGAGACCAGTCGATGACTACCGGGCTGGCACGCGTCACCATCAGCGCGCCGCAACGACGGGTGGACGTCGCCCTGCCGGAGCAGGTGCCCCTGGCTGAGCTGCTGCCCGACGTGCTCCGGCACGCCGGAGTCGGGCTGGCCGACGACGGCGAGCAGCACGGCGGTTGGGTGCTCCGCCGCACCGACGGCGCGCTGCTGGTGACGGCACAGGCGCTGCTGCCGCAGGGGGTCCGCGACGGTGAGGTGCTGCACCTCGTGCCGGCCCGCGCGCACTGGCCCGAGTTGGAGTACGACGACGTCATCGAGGCGATCGCCGACGGTGCCCGCCGCCGCGGCGGCGCCTGGTCGCCCACCGCCACCCGGGCGGCCGGCCTGGCCGGTGCCGCCGTGCCGCTCGCGGTCGGGTTGGTCGCGCTGCTCGCCGGCGGGCCGACGCACCGGGCCGGCTGGTTGGCGGCCGCCGCGGTGGCGCTGGTGCTCACCGTGGCCGGCACGGTGGCCTCCCGCGCCAACGGCGACGGCACGGCCGGTGCGACGCTCGGCGGCTACGCGCTGCCCTACGCGTTCGCGGCCGGTGCCCTCGCGGTCGGCTCCGGTGACCCGGTCGGGCCGTTCGCGCCGGCCCGCTGGGTGGGCGCCCCCGAACTGCTGGCCGGCTCGGTCGCGCTGCTGCTGGTGGCGTTGATCGGTCTGCTCGGGGTGGCCAGCCGGCTGCGGGTCTTCGTGGCCGGTGTCACTGTCGGCCTGATCGGCGCCGGGGCCGCGCTCGGTGGGCTGTTGATGACCACGGCCGGTACGGCGGCAGTGCTGCTCAGTGCACTGGTCTTCGCCGTCGGCGTGATCCCGCTGCTGGCCATCCGGCTGGGCAAGCTGCCCCTGCCGCCGATCACCCTGCCGGCCTCGACCACCGCGGAGGAGCCGGAGCGGGCCCGCGACCTGCCGGACCGGAGCCGGGTGCACGCAGCGGTGATCCGCACCGAGGAGATGCTGACCGGAATGCTGATCGGCCACGCCCTGCTGGCGGGGGCCACAGCGGTCGTACTCGTGATTGCCGGCGGCACGGCCGGTCGGGTGCTGGTGGCCGTCACCTCGGCCGTGCTGCTGCTGCGGTCGCGACTGTTCGTGGCGCTGCGACACCGGGTGCCGACGGTGCTCGCCGGGCTGGCCGGCTACGCGGTGCTGGGCGCGGTGCTGGTCGGTCGGGCCGATGAGGCCGGGCGGTTGGTGCTGGTCCTCGGCGGGGCGGTGCTGGCCCTGGTCGCCGTCGCCAGCGGCACCGGGTACGCCCGCCGGCCGGTCTCGCCGTACCTCGGGAGGATCGCGGACCTCACCGACACGGCCCTGGTGGTGGCCGTGGTGCCGATCGCGTGCGCGGTGCTCGACCTGTACGACCGGGCCCGAGGGCTGCTCGGTTGAGCGACCCCCGGGCCCGGTGCGTCAGCTGTCGTCAGTGGGTGGATTCGCCGCGCGCCTCGGCGTCCCTGGCCCGCTGGTAGGAGGCGTGGATCTCGGCCTCGGCCTCGGTGCGGCCGACCCAGGTCGCGCCCTCCACCGACTTGCCGGGCTCCAGGTCCTTGTACACCTCGAAGAAGTGCTGGATCTCCAGGCGGTCGAACTCGCCCAGGTGGTGGATGTCGCGCAGGTGCTCCTGGCGGGGGTCCTCGTAGGGGACGCAGAGGACCTTGTCGTCCCCGCCCTTCTCGTCGGTCATCCGGAACATGCCGATGGTGCGGCAGCGGATCAGGCAGCCCGGGAAGGTCGGCTCGGGGACCAGCACGAGCGCGTCCAGCGGGTCGCCGTCCTCGCCCAGCGTGCCCTCGATGAACCCGTAGTCGGCCGGGTACTGGGTGGAGGTGAAGAGGGTGCGGTCCAACCGGATCCGGCCGGTCTTGTGGTCCACCTCGTACTTGTTCCGGTGACCCTTGGGGATCTCAACCGTCACGTCGAAATCCATCTGCACGCTCCCTCGTCTGCCCACGCTGGCTAACGGAACCACTGGCGACCCTCCGGACAGGTGAATGCCCACCCGCCGACTCCGGCCGCCGCATAGTCTTCGGACCGAAGTAGTGTCACCCAAGCCGTTTTTTGCTGGGGGAGGAGGGGGTCGTGGGGAGGGAAGATTCACACTACCGCCCGGACGGGGGCTCCGCGCACGGTACCGGACGATCCGGCTCCGGCAGCGCCAAGGGGCGGGTCCCGGTGCCGGAGGCGCACCTCCCACGCGCTCCCGAGCCATCGGTCCCGGCACCGGAGACGGTGCCCGAGCGGCCCCCGCCGCTGCCCTGGCGCCCGCCGGCCGGCCCGGCGTCGCCCACCCCGAACACCGGGCGCTTTCCGGTAGGCGGTGAGCGGCCGGTGAGCGGCCCGCCGCGCGGGAGTGCCACGGTACCGGTCAGCCCTGCGCCGGTCAGCCCGTCATCCGGTCCCGGGCCGACCGCCCCCGCTGCAGGCCCCCCGCTGGGCCCGCCGATCTCCGCGTTGCCGGCGTCCGGCGGTGCCGCACCCGTACCAGCACCCGCCGCGCCGCGCCGCCGGCGGCTGCCGATGGTGCTGGCCGCCGTGCTGCTGCTCGTGCTCGTCAGCGTCGGCGTCGTGGTCACCCGTCCCGGCCCGGTCGCCGGATGGCTGGGTGACGACGCCGGTTCGGCACCGAACGCGGCCGGCGTGACCCCGGACCCCGCCCCGTCGGAGGTGCTGGCCGGGCCGGACCCGAACGCCCCGGTGCCCACCCCGGACGGGGTTCGTGCCGCCCTCGACCCGCTGGTCGGCGTCGCCGCCCTGGGTGACCGGGTGAACGTCTCGGTCGCCGACGTGATCACCGGCCAGACGCTGTTCGCCAAGGGGGCGGACGACGGCACCGTGCCCGCATCGGTGACCAAGCTGGCGACCGCGGTGACGGTGCTGGCCGCCCGGGGGCCCGGCTACCGGATCCCTACCCGCGCGGTGGCCGGCGCGCAGGCCGGCGAGGTGGTGATCGTCGGTGGCGGCGACCCGACGCTCGCGATCAACAAGAAGGGCTACTACCCGGGTGCGGCGCGCCTCGACGATCTGGCCGCCCAGGTGCGGACCGCGCTGGGCGGCACCACGCCAACCAGTGTCATCGTCGACGGCTCAATCTATTCCGGCCCGGTCTACGGCCCTGGCTGGGACGACGACATTCCCACCGGCGGGTCGGGTGGCGCGGTGACCGCGTTGATGACCGACGGCGCGCGTGTCGACCCGGGTGTCGAACACGGCTCCGCCCCGCGGTTCGCCGAGCCGGACCTGGCGGCCGGCAAGGCGTTCGCCCGGTTGCTCGGTGTGCCGACCGACGCCGTGAAGCGTGGCACGGCCCCCGCCCCGGCCGCGGCCGGCGCCACCCCGGCACCCGGCACCGAACTGGGCGTGGTGCAGTCTCCGCCGCTGATCCGGCTGGTCGACGTCATGATCAGCGAGAGCGACAACCTGGTGGCTGAGGCGCTCGCCCGTCAGGTCGCGTTGGCCCGTAACCAGCCGGCCTCGTTCGACGGCGGCGCCGCCGCGATGGACGCGGTGGTGGCGGAGTTGGGCCTGCCCGCCGACGAGATCACCGTCTCCGACGGCAGTGGCCTGTCCCGGCGCAACCGGATCAGCCCATCGCTGCTGACCGATCTGATCCGGTTGGCCGCCAGCCCGGACCATCCGGAGTTGGCCGGCGTCTTCGGTGGTCTGCCGGTGGGCGGGTGGTCGGGGACCCTGAACGAGCGCTACGGCAGCGCCGCTGGCACCGCCGCGGGTGCGGGCAGCGTCCGGGCCAAGACCGGCACCCTGACCGCCGTGCACTCCATCGCGGGCCTGGTCACCACGGCCGATGGTCGGCTACTGACCTTCGCGGTGCTCACCGACAAGGTGCCGGGTGGCAGAGAGACCGCCCAGCCGGCACTGGACCGGATCACCGCCGCGCTGGCCAGCTGCGGTTGCGGCTGACCGTCGCCAGTCCGGCGCGGCGGAGTCACCATCGGCGTCGATCGAGGGCGCGAGCCCGGGCCGGGGTGTCGCGGCGCGGGTACGGTGGGTCCATGGCGCAGTTCGTGGACTGGGATCTGGCCGCCGCCACGGCGGGGGCGTTGAGCAAGTCGGGCCCCCGCGTGTCGTACGCCGAAGCCACCGACGTGGTCGGCGACCTGCGCCGACTGACCGACGAGGCGGCCGGGCACGTGGCCGACTACACGGGGCTGCGGGCGCAGGTGTCGCACCCGCCGGTCCGCGTGGTCGACCGCCGCGACTGGGCCGCGACCAACATCGCCGGGCTCCGCGAGGTGATCACTCCGCTGATGAGTCGGCTCTCCGGCGACAAGCAACCGGGCGCGTTGACCGAGGCGATCGGGTCCCGGCTGACCGGGGTGCAGGCCGGCACGGTGCTGGCCTACCTCTCCGGCCGGGTGCTCGGCCAGTACGAGGTCTTCTCGGCTGACCCGGGCCAGCTGCTGCTGGTCGCACCGAACATCGTCGAGGTGGAGCGCAAGCTCGGCGCCGACCCGCGAGATTTCCGGCTCTGGGTCTGTTTGCACGAGGTCACCCACCGCACCCAGTTCACGGCCGTGCCGTGGATGAGGGCCTACTTCCTCAGCGAGGTGCAGGCATTCGTCGACGCCTCGTCCAGCGGAAGTGAGCACCTGGTCGAGCGGTTGCGGCGCGGGGTGGCCACGTTGTCCGAGGCGGTCCGTGACCCGGAGAGCCGCACCAGCGTGCTGGACATCGTGCAGACCCCCGCGCAGCGCGCCGTACTGGACCGGCTCACCGCGTTGATGACCCTGCTGGAGGGGCATGCGGAGTTCGTCATGGACGGCGTCGGCCCGCAGGTGATCCCGAGTGTGGAGCGGATCCGGGCGTCGTTCAACCGTCGCCGGGAGGCGGGCAACCCGCTGGAGAAGGCGATCCGCCGGTTGCTCGGGGTGGACGTCAAGATGCGCCAGTACGCCGAGGGGCGCAAGTTCGTGCACGGTGTGGTGGAACGTGTCGGCATGGACGGGTTCAACTCGATCTTCAACTCGCCGCTGACCCTGCCTCGACTGTCCGAGTTGGGCGACCCGGATGCCTGGGTCGCCCGGGTGCACGGCCCAGCCGGCACCTTCCCGGCCGCTGGCTGATCACCCGCCGGTGGCTGCGCTCGCCCCGCCGGTGGCCGCGATCCGGGTGGCGGTCCGTCGCGCCCTGGCCGGTCTGCCGTCCGGCGGTCCGGTGCTGGTCGCCTGCTCCGGTGGTGCCGACTCGCTGGCGCTCGCGGCGGCCACCGTGTTCGTGGCGCCTCGGCTGGGCCGCAGCACGCTGCTCGTCACCGTCGACCACGGCTTGCAGGACGGCTCCGCGGAGCGGGCCGAGGCGGTGGCCACCTGGGGGCGGGAGGCCGGCTTCGCGTCCGCGACGGTGGTCCGGGTGGAGGTGGCCGGGCGTCCCGGCGGGCCCGAGGCGGCCGCCCGCGAGGCCCGTTACCAGGCGTTGACCGAGATCGCCCGGCAGCAGCACGCGGTCGCGGTGCTCACCGGGCACACCCGCGACGACCAGGCGGAGACGGTGCTGCTCGCGCTCGCCCGGGGCGCCGGCCCACGAGGCCTGGCCGGGATGCCCGCCCGGCGGGATCTGGGCGGGGTGCCACTGCTGCGCCCGCTGCTGGAGATCGGCCGGGAGCAGACGCGCGCGGCGTGCACGGTGCTCGGGCTGAGCCCGTGGCAGGACCCACACAACGCCGATCCGTCGTACGCCCGGTCGAGGGTGCGGGCCGACCTGCTGCCGGCGTTGGTTCGGGCACTCGGCCCCGGTGTGGTGGACAACCTCGCGCGTACCGCCCAGTTGGTTGCCGCCGACAACGCGGCGCTCGACGAGTTGGCGGCGACGGCGTTGGCGGCGGCCCGGCACCCAGCGGGCGGGCTCTCGGTGCCGGCGCTGGCCGGCCTGGCCCCCGCGGTACGCGGCCGGGTGCTGCACGCCTGGGCGCGTGAGCTGGGTGCCGTGCCGGGTGCCCTGTCCCACCGGCACGTCGCCGCGCTGGACGCCCTGGTCGTCCGGTGGCGTGGTCAGGGCCCGGCCGACCTGCCGGGTGGCCTCCGGGTGCTCCGTCGCGCCGACCGGGTGGCCCTCGTCGTCCCCGGCTGAGACTCCTGATCAGCCGCTGTGCGCCCGGTCCCGGAAGGTGGTCCGGTAGCTGTGCGGGGTGGCGCCGACCCGGCGGCTGAAGTGGTGGCGGAGCGCCGCCGCGTCACTGAAGCCGGACTGGTCGGCAACCGCCTCCACGCTCAACGGGGTCTCCTCGAGCAGCCGCCGGGCGAGCAGCACCCGCTGGTTGGTGAGCCAGTCGTGCGGGGTGGTGCCGGTCTCGGCGCGGAAACGGCGGGCGAAGGTGCGCGGTGCCATGCCGGCGCGGGCGGCCAGCTCCTCCACGGTGATCGTGCGATCCAGGTGACCCATCAGCCACTCCAGCACCGGCTCGAGGGTGGGTGCCTCGGGTGCCTTCGGGATGGGCGCCTCGACGTACTGGGACTGGCCGCCGTCGCGGTGCGGTGGGACGACCATCCGTCGGGCCAGTCGGGTCGCGGTGGCGGAGCCGTGCTCCTGGCGGATCAGGTGCAGGCAGGCGTCGATGCCGGCCGCCGTTCCGGCGCTGGTGAGCAGCCGACCGTCCTGGACGTACAGCGAGTTGCAGCGCACCCGGGCGCGCGGGTGCCGGCGTTGCAGCTCGTCCACGTACCGCCAGTGGGTGGTGCACTCCCGGTCGTCCAGCAGCCCGGCCTCGCCGAGCAGGAAGGCCCCGGAGCAGACGCTGAACAGGTGCGCGCCGCGGGCGTCGGCCCGACGTAGTGCGTCGAGCACCGGACCGGGGACGGTGGTGCCCTGGCTGTGCGCGGGGATGGCCACCAGGTCGGCCTCGTCGACCGGGCCGAGGTCCGCGTGTGGCGTCAGGTGGAAGCCGGACGAGGTCCGCACGGGGGCGCCGTCCGGGCTGCACACCTGGAAGTGGTAGGCGGGGAAACCGTCGGCTGTCCGGTCGGTGCCGAACACCTCGGCGAGGACGCCGAGCTCGAAGGGAGCGACCTGGTCGAGGGCGAGGACGGCCACTGTCCGAAGCATGTGACGAGGGTAACCCGACGGGTGGCAGTAAATCGATGACCAATGGCATTCCTGCCACTGTCCGGTCGGGTCCAGGGGGCGCAGACTGGTCTCAGTCCGGTGCGCACCGGCGGCGAAACCGACAGCAACCATGCGAAAGTGAGCGCCGCCATGGAGTTCTTGCTCTTCCTCCTGTTCCTCGTCCTGCTCGTCGCCGCCTCGGCGGCCGGCCTCACCGTCGACAGCCACGATTCGGCCGACTGGAAGCCCAGCGACGACGGCCGCCGCTGGCGGCCACGCACCAACTGATGCGGTTAGCGCGATTTGCGCGGAAAATCCTCGGCGGGACCGCGCCAAAAGGTGCGGCCCCGCCGACGGAGGCCATCCGACGTACGGCAGGCTAGGAGTCATGGCTGACGGCTCCTGGTACGACGCCGACATCGACCACGTGATCATCTCTGAGGCGCAGATCCGCGAGAAGACGGCGGAACTGGCCAAGCAGGTCTCCGCCGACTACGCCCACGTGGGCGACGGGCTGCTGCTGGTGTGCGTACTCAAGGGCGCGGTGATGTTCATGGCGGACTTCGCCCGGGCGCTGGGCCGTAACGGCCCGCCGGCGGAGCTCGACTTCATGGCCATCTCGTCCTACGGCCAGGGCACGACCTCTTCCGGGGTCGTCCGCATCCTCAAGGACCTGGACCGCGACATTGCCGGTCGGCACGTGGTCGTCGTCGAGGACATCGTCGACTCCGGGCTCACGCTCTCCTGGCTGCTGCGCTACCTCGAGTCGCGCTCGGCGGCGAGCGTCGAGGTGGTCGCCCTGTTCCGCAAGCCGGACGCGGTGAAGGTGCCGGTCCCGGTGAAGTACGTCGGCTTCGACATCCCCACCGAGTTCGTGGTCGGGTACGGCCTCGACTTCGGTGAGCGCTACCGGGAACTGCCGTACGTCGGGGTGCTCAAGCCCGAGGTCTACGCCCGCTCCTGACGCGGGCCCGACCCCTCGCGGCCCCCCGATCACCGGCGCGAGGCCGACTCGCATCGGCATCCATCAAGCCGACGTTCAGCGCGCTCTCAGCTGATGCGGTTACCGTGGAGCACGGTGGCCCGGAGGTTACTCCGCGCTCGACCCCCTCGATCGCGTGACCGGGCGTTCAGGTGGTCGAACCGGACTCCCCGCCACGCCGGTCTCTACCCGGCCCGCCGTACGTTGGTTGCGGGGCTGGTGGGCCTGCCCACGGTGCGTGCCGTCGATCTCGAAGGCGCGCCGGGTGCGGGGGGCTCGCAGGCTCGCTCCTGGCGTACATGGTCTTTTGAAGGTGCACGACTGCGGGGCTCGCAAGCTCACTCCTCGCGTACACGGTGTACCGTCGAATGACCGCGGCGCGGCAGTTTTCGCGCCTCGGGGTCGAGGCCGGCCCGCACGGCGGCTCCGGCCGCCGCTCACCGCGGCCACACCATCAGACGGTCAGGACGTCGATCAGGAGGATGCGGGCGCTCCGGCGCTCGACAACAGTATGGAACGTACGCGTTTCTTCCGCCGACCGGTGGTCTGGATCATCCTGGTCATCCTCGGCGCCGTTGTGCTCAGTCAGCTGTTCACCGCTGGTCCCAGCTACCACCGCGTGGACACTTCCGTTGCGCTCGATCAGCTGCACACCGCCAAGATCAACAAAGTCATCTTCCAGGACAAGGAGCAGACGCTCCAGCTGGACCTGGCCCAGAAGACGAAGTTCGGCAAGACCGAGACCAACAAGATCGAGGCTCAGTTCCCGTACCAGGCTGGCGACCAGATCTGGAACGAGGTGCTGGACGCCAAGGCAGCCAACCGGGTCACCGGCCCGGCCGACGCCAAGGTCTCCTCGGACAGCATCTGGGTGAGCCTGCTGGTCAACCTGCTGCCGATCGCGCTGCTCGTGCTCCTGCTGCTGTTCTTCATGTCGCAGATGCAGGGCGGCGGCTCCCGGGTGCTCAACTTCGGTAAGTCCAAGGCCAAGATGATCACCAAGGACACTCCGAAGACGACCTTCGCGGACGTCGCGGGTGCCGAGGAGGCCGTCGAGGAGCTGCACGAGATCAAGGACTTCCTGCAGAACCCGGCGAAGTACCAGGCCCTGGGCGCCAAGATCCCGAAGGGCGTGCTGCTGTTCGGCCCGCCCGGCACCGGCAAGACGCTGCTGGCCCGCGCGGTCGCCGGCGAGGCCGGCGTGCCCTTCTACTCCATCTCCGGCTCCGACTTCGTCGAGATGTTCGTCGGCGTCGGCGCCAGCCGGGTCCGCGACCTGTTCGAGCAGGCCAAGACGAACGCTCCGGCGATCGTCTTCGTCGACGAGATCGACGCCGTCGGTCGGCACCGTGGCGCCGGCATGGGCGGCGGCCACGACGAGCGGGAGCAGACGCTCAACCAGCTGCTCGTCGAGATGGACGGCTTCGACACCAAGGGCGGGGTCATCCTGATCGCCGCCACCAACCGGCCGGACATCCTCGACCCGGCGCTGCTGCGCCCGGGCCGGTTCGACCGGCAGATCCCGGTGGACGCCCCCGACATGGAGGGCCGCAAGGCCATCCTGCGGGTGCACGCCAAGGGCAAGCCGTTCACCCCCGATGTCGACCTCGACTCGGTGGCGCGGCGTACCCCGGGCTTCAGCGGCGCCGATCTGGCCAACGTGATCAACGAGTCGGCCCTGCTCACCGCCCGTAAGGACCAGCGGGCGATCACCAACGACTCGCTGGAAGAGTCGATCGACCGGGTGATCGCAGGTCCGCAGCGACGGACCCGCGTGATGAGCGACCAGGAAAAGAAGATCACCGCGTACCACGAGGGTGGCCACGCGCTGGTCGCCTGGGCGCTGCCGCACGCCGCGCCGGTGCACAAGGTGACGATCCTGTCGCGTGGCCGCTCGCTGGGCCACACCCTGGTGCTCCCGACCGAAGACAAGTACACCCAGACGCGCGCCGAAATGATCGACACCCTGGCGTACGCGCTGGGCGGCCGTGCCGCTGAGGAACTGGTCTTCCACGAGCCGACCACCGGTGCCGGCAACGACATCGAGAAGGCCACCCAACTGGCCCGCGCGATGATCACGCAGTACGGCATGAGCTCCAAGCTCGGCGCGATCAAGTACGGCACCAGCGGGGACGAGCCGTTCCTCGGCCGCAACATGGGCCACGAGCGGGACTACTCGGACTCGGTGGCCGCCGAGATCGACGGCGAGATGCGGGCACTGGTCGAGCTGGCGCACGACGAGGCCTGGGAGATCCTGGTGGAATACCGGGACGTCCTGGACAACATCGTGCTCGAGCTGATGGAGAAGGAGACCCTCTCCACGGCCGACATGGCGCGGATCTGCTCCCGGGTGGTCAAGCGCCCGCCGCTGGCGCCGTACAACGGCTTCGGCAAGCGCCAGCCGTCCACCGAGCCGCCCGTGCTCACCCCCGCGGAGAAGGACAAGCTCAAGGCGCAGGCCCAGGCCGACGGCGCGCAGGCGTCGGTCGGCGGTGGGGCGCCGTCCAACAACTCGGACGGCACGCACTGAGCAACGACCCGACGGCCAGCTCCCCGCACCGGGAGCTGGCCGTCTCCGCGACCGAACCCGACGGCGACGACGAGCTGGACTACGTGGCCGCGCGGCTGATCAGCGGCAAGCTGACCGGCCGCCCGGTCGAAGATGCGGTCGACCTCGGCCGGATCGAGAAGGCCGTCCGGGAGATCCTGATCGCGGTCGGCGAAGATCCGGACCGCGACGGACTTCAGCAGACTCCGGCCCGAGTCGCCCGCGCGTACGCCGAACTCTTCGCCGGCCTCCGGGTCGACCCGGCCCAGGTGCTCAGCACCACCTTCGAGGCCAACCACGAAGAGCTGGTCATCGTCCGAGACATCGACGTGATGAGCCTCTGTGAGCACCACCTGCTGCCCTTCCGGGGCAGCGCGCACATCGGCTACATCCCGGGCCCGGACGGGCGGATCACCGGCCTGTCCAAGTTGGCCCGACTGGTCGAGGTCTTCGCCCGTCGTCCGCAGGTGCAGGAGCGGCTCACCTCGCAGGTCGCCGACCTGCTGATGAGCAAACTCGCACCACGCGGGGTCGTCGTCGTGCTGGAGTGCGAGCACATGTGCATGGCGATGCGCGGCATCCAGAAATCCGGCGCCAAGACCATCACGTCAGCCGTGCGCGGCATCCTGCAGACCGACTCCAAGTCGCGGGCCGAGGCGATGGCGCTGATCATCCCCCGCTGACACTCCGACGCAGTACGGCCGGCTGTCGCTTTCCTGCGAGGGCTGGTCAGCCGGCGAGCAGAGCCAGCAGTAGGCCGGCCGTGGCCAGCACCGCCGGCACCAGGCACACCAACGCGCCGAAGCGCACCGTCCGGTCCAGCCGCTCAGACGGGGCAACCCGGAACAACCGCCCGATGCCGATCCAACCGGCGACGAACGCGACCGCCGGCATCGGCAGCCCGCAGATCAGTGCGGCCACGGTGGCCGGACCCACCCCCGTCGCCACGTACACCGCGAGCTGGATCAGTGGCACCACCAGCGCGAACGGCCCGTACACCAGGAGGTTGCGCGGCCGCGCGGGCCAGGACCCCGGGCGGAACCGGCGGCGCGCGGCCAGCGCCGCGTCCGCCGCCTCGGCCCGACCCCGCGCGGCCCGCAGCGCCGCCAACACGGCCGCCGGCCCGCCCGCCATCGACCGGGCCGCCTCGGACAGTTCCGGCGGCGACGGCACCAGGGAGATCGCCGGTACGCCCAACTCCCGCAGCCGTTCCTGCTGGCTCGCCAGCCCGGTGCGGACCACCGTCAGCTCCTCCCGGGCGGCCTCCGCCGATCGGGCCTGCTCACCGGCGGCGGCAGCCGCGCTACGGCGTACCCCATCCAACTGGCGGGCCGCGGCCAGATACTCCGCCCAGCCCGCGCTGGGCTCGGCCGCTGCCGGCGCGGCATCGCGCTGCCGCACCGGCCCGGCCACCGTTGCGCTCGGACCCACCTCGACACCTCCCACGCGCGCCACCCGATCAGCCGGCCTCGTCGGCGAACGGCACCAGGACAATGCCCCGCTCGCCCGGGCCGTCCCAGAGCACCGCTCGGTCGGGGCGCGCCTGCCACTCCACCGGCCGACCGAAGACCGCGGTGAGCTGCGCAACCGGCACGTCCAGCACGGCCACCGCGGCCAACTTGTCGACCTCACCCGGCGGCTCGAACAGCGCGGCGAACGGTGGCACGGCGCGCCACCAGCCCAGCAGATGCCGGCCCGCCGGCGGCCCGTCCAGCAGGAGGGACCGCAGCCGCTCCACCGGCAGCTCCCGAGGGCCCGGCCGGTCCAGCCCGAAGACCACCAGATACGTGGGAAGGTCGTCGACCGTGTCCGCGAGCAGCGTCGAAAGATCCACCAACTCGGCCGAGTGCCGGACCGCCAACTCGGCCGTCAACGCCTCCGCCAGCGCCCGAGAGCCCGGGTCCGGTGCCGCCACCAGGAAGCGGGCCGTGCCCGGCGCGTGATGCGCCGACGTGCTCCGGGCCGCCGTCGCCAACAGCCCGCCCGCCGCGGTGCCCGAACCCAGCACCGCGAGGTTGCGCCCGGCCGCCGGCCCCACCGGTACGGCGACCGTCGAGCGGGCCACGTCCACCGCACGGCCCAGCAGGGCGGCCGGTCCGTGCGCCTGCCCCGCCAGGGCCGCCCGGTGTCGCGGATCGTTGCCCAGCAGCGGACGTGCGTAACCAGCGAAGACGACCGGGGGTACCGACCCGGCCGGCCGGGCCGCCCACAACTCGTGCCGCAGCCGCTCCACCACCTCCGGGTGGTCCTGCGGATCCGGGTGACGGATCAGCCGCTCGTGGCCCCGGATCGCGCCCCGAGGGCCGCCCAGCCCGCCGGCCGTGTTCACCACCGCGCTGCCCACCGGCAGACCGGCCGCCGAGTCGTTCGTCGGCTCCAGCACCGGACTGCCACCCGGCAGCGCCACCCGCACCGGAAACTGCCCCAGCACCGAATCCCGATGACCACCATCCGCGCGCGCACTCAGCCCCAACTCACCCGCGCCCGCCAACACCAGGTGCACGCCGTACGCCCGACCGGCCCGGGCCAGCCCGTCCAACTGGGCGGCCACCTCGGCGGCCAGCCGGTCCCGCTCGGCGAAGAGCAGCGGCACGTTATCCACCACACAGACGATCCGCGGCAGCGGCTGATGCTGACGCAGCTCCGCGAAGCGTTGCCCCCCGGCCCGGGCACCCGCCTCGGTCCGGCGCTGCACCTCGGCCGTCAACTCGTCGAGCAGGTCGCGGACGTACTCCCGGTCGGCGGCGATCGCGGCCGCGCGTACCTGCGGAATCCACGACCGGTCCCGCTCGGTCTGCAGGAACTCCACGAAGGATTCGCCGTCACCGAGATCCGCGAGGTAGAACGCCAGGTCGTCCGGGCCGTACCGGGCGGCCAGGCCGAGCAGCGCGGTGGTCAGGAACGCCGCACGCCCCGCCGCGGACCGGCCGCTCACCAGCCAGTGCGGGGTCAACTCGGTGAAGCCCAGCGGCACCGACCGGCCGGCGGCATCACCGACGGTGGTGGTCAACCCGTCCGCGGAATCCGACTCCCACAGCCGCTCACCCGTCGGCGGCAGCAAAGCAGCCAACCCCAACCGGGAACCCGCCTCCACCTGCTCGGCGAGCCGTCGACAGACCGCATCGACCAGTTCGGCCGGCGGGTCCGACTCGACGAAGACGGGCGAGTTCAAACCGCCCGGCGGATCGGCGCCCGGACCAGCGAACGACGCCCCCGGCGGGTCGCCGAGCAGCGCGTACGCGTTCCGCAGCGCCAGCGGCGTCGTGTGCGGCAGCGGTGCTCGGGCCGAGTACGGGCCGGCGGGAGGCCAGCCCGCCACCACCAGGTGCAGCCCCGCACCCGGCCCCTGCTCGGCCAACACCTCGATCCGGGCCAGATCGCTCGGGCCGGTCGACTCCGGCAGCGCGGCCACCACCAGCAACAACGTGCGATCGTGACGGCGCCGCCCACTCGCCCCCGGCGTGACCCACTGCTCCGCCTCAGTCAGCACCGCCCGCAGACCCACCACGTCCACCACCGGCGGCGGCAGCAGGCCCGCATCCGCGAGCGCTCCGAACGGTGTCAGCGCAACCCCGGTGGCATCCACCGCCCGAACCAGCAGGGCGCCCGCCGGCGCCGCGCCCAACAACCGCAGGAGTACGGCCCGGAGCAACCCGGCCACCCTCGGTTCCCGCGCGTCAGCGTCCACGCTGAGGTGACCGGTGCCGACAAGCGGAACCAGTGCGGGGAAGCGTGCGTCGTCCAAGGGTGCGGCAGTGCCGACTCGGACGAACGGCGGCGGACCGTCACCCGCCGGAGAGTCCACAGTGAGCGAGTCAAGTGCCGCGCCCGACCAACCCGGCGCCAACAACGCCGCTACGGTCCGTAGACGATCGGCCACCTCGTACTGGCGGCGCTGATCGGCCGGAGCCGGTCGCGTCTCGTCCAGGATCCCGGCCGCCGCGGTTGCGACGGCCGCCGCCCGACGGTGCAGGGCTGCGGCGCGGTTCGTGCGAGCCTTCGGACCGGCCACCGCGTCCACCCCCTCTGCCCGAGGTTGGCAACCCCTCCCCAAGCAGAGACGGTATCCCAGCCGAGGCGACTCCTCCGGGAAGTGCCCCGGCGCTGCGCCGGTGTTGTCGTGGATCTCACCGGTGGGGAGCGGTCCGTCACGATCCGCTGGATCTGAGGCATTGGCTCCGGCGCGTCCAGCCGATAACGTCAGGAGGTGGAATCAGTGCAGCCCCCCGCCGGTTCCCAGGTCTCCCGCGTACCGGCCCAACGGTCACCGTCCGAGCAGCTGCCGCCCGCCCCGGCAACGCCGGCACCGCAGCCGCCCCGTCGCCGGATGCGGACGGTGCTCACGGTTGTCGCTGGGGTGCTCGCACTGCTCTGCCTCGGCGGGGTCGCGACGGCCTATGTCTGGTACAACCGCGCGGCAGCACCGGATCGCAGTACGCCAGACGTTGTGGTGATCAACTATCTCCAGGCGACGCTCGTCTCTCGCGATTCGAACCGAGCTAAGTTGTTCACCTGTGACGGTGCGGTCGCGTCGGTCGACAAGTTCGCTGCTGAGGTAACCGAGCGGGAGCAGGAATTGGGCGTCTCTTTCTCGATCAATATCGAAGACGTTGCCGTCTCCAAGACCGCTGCTGCCGATGCTTCGGTAACCGCTGTCATCCGACGAAGCGCCGCAATTGACGGAGTTCATCAGAGCTTGGCGGATACCTGGCGGTTCGATGTGGAAGATCGGGAGGGATGGCGCGTCTGTGCCGGCTCCAGAGTCAGCTGACTACTATTCGATCCACAGCAAATGGACGGGAACCTCCAAGGTCGTGGGGGATTGCCCACGCCAGGCCCAGCGGTACCACTCCACCTCGGGCGTGATGCGCACGCAGATGTCCCCCTCCGCCCCCGAGTAGGTCTCGGTGACCGCTCGAAGGTCACGGTGCTCCAAGCCGCCCTCGACGTGCACCACCCGCCGACCGGTGACCGCGTCCGCCTCGAAGACGGGTGTGGGGCTCCGGTGCGCCGGACCGTCCAGCGAGACCAACCGGATGCCGGTATCGCGGGCACTGTCCATCCCCGGTCGGCTGCCGACGGTCTCCACCCAGACCCGCTCCACCGGCACGAGCGGCGCGAACACCTCGACCTGGTCGGCTTCGGCCCGGTACCACTCGTGCTCGGGGATCACCGGCACGTAGGTCCGCGCGCTCTGCACCACCCGGTCGTCCGCGCGTAGGTCACCGCGCCAGCCCAGCCCCGGCAGCCCGACCAAGACCCGTCGCCCGCGCAACTCCACCCGCTCCGTCGCGGGGACGATGGCCAGCGGTCGAGGTGGCTGCGGTGCCCAGTCGGGCTGGTCGGCGAACGGGTCGGGCAACGGTCCGGTCATACCCGCGGCGGCCTCACTCGGCGGCGCGCAGCGGGGCGCCCCGCTGGCGCATGAACGGGACCGGGTTCACCGCGCCAGACGCATTGCGGTCGTTGCGCACGTGCACCTCGAAATGCAGGTGTGGGCCGGAGGAGTTGCCGCTGCTACCGACCTTCCCGATCACCTCGCCGGCCGCCACCATTTGATCTTTCTCGACGAAGGGCTTAACCACCATGTGGCAATACCGGGTGATGTAGCCGCCGGCGTGCAGCAGGTCGACGAACCAGCCACAGCCCTTCTTGCCGGGGAATCCGTCCACATTGCAGTCCTGTCGGCCGCGGTAGTCCTCGTCGCAGGTGGAGACCAGCACCCGACCGGCCGCTGCCGCGCGGATCTCGGTGCCCTTAGCCGCGCCGATGTCGACGCCGTCGTGGCCGGGTCGGCTGGCGGTGCGGAAACCGGAGCCGACATTGCCGGGGATCGGTGCGGTCCAGCCGGAGGCGGCGATGTGGCCGCGCTCGGCCGCGTTGCACACCGCCTTGCCGTTGATCTCGACGGTGCGGGCCGCACCGCCGGCCAGCGCGTCCACGAGCCGACTGGCCAGCTCCTCGTGTTTGGCGTATGCGTCCGGGTATGCGCTGATTTGCACGCGCTGCGCGACCACCGTCAGCGGTCGGCGCTGCCAACTTTCTACCTTGACGAGCTTCTCGTAGAACTTGCGGGCCGCGTAGGCGGGGGTCAACCGCTCGGCAACCGTGCCCCACCCGGGCCGCTGCTGGAACAGGCCCAACGAGTCATGGTCCGCGCCGACGCCCTCGTGCGGCAGGGCCAGGGACTCGGGCACACCGCTGTTCGCCAGGTTGCGCAGGGCGGACTCCTGCATGGCGGTGGCGAGGGCGATCACCCAGCCCCGGGAGGGCACGCCCATGTCCTGGCCAACCTTGATGATGATCGCGGCATTGCGGACCTGGGTGTCGCCGTACTCGCTGAACCGCGGCAGCTTGCCGGCGATATTCACCGCCCGGACCGGCCCGCACTCCAAGCCTGCCAAGGCGTCCCCGTTCTCGGCGTCGTCGCCGCCCAGCCCGGTGAGGAAGAACGCCGCGGTGCCGCCGGTGCAGCAGAGCAGAAGCAACACCCCGGTGAGCACCGCCGCGATCACACCGAGCCGGAGGGGTCGACGGCGGGTTTCGGCGCTACCAACGTCGTTCACGGCCGCTCCCAGTCCAGAACGTCGACCAGCCAACCACCGTCGGAGGTGACCAACTCCAGCCGGAGCCGGCCGGTATCAAGGGGGAGCAGCAACTCGACGAAGGTCTCGGTCCGCTCTCGCATCGTCGGGGGACCGGTGACCTTCTCGGCGGGCACACTCCCGGGCTCGGCGCCGGTCAACTTTTCTGTCAGCCCCGGCGTGGAGAGCGGCCGTAGGCCAGCCTGCCACTCTTCGGGGGTCATCCCGGGACGACCCAGCCAGGCCGTGGCGAAGCGGTCGGCGGTCTGCTCGGGCGTGCGCGCGCCGGGCGACGTCACGGGTGACGGCGGAGCCGCGCTGTTGAGTAGACCGTCGTCACCGGCCGTCGGGTCCACGGTGATGATCGGGCCGTTCGGACGGCTGCTCAGCCCGTCCGCCGGATCGCCCGGCTGGGAGATCAGTCGGGCCGCCCCGAGCACGCCGACGATCACCAGCCCGATCACCAGCGCCACACCCAGCCGCGATCGCAGCGCCCGGGTGAAGAGGAATTCCAACGCCCGTCGCATGACCGTCACCGCGCCTCTGAGCGCACCCGAGGTCCGGTGCGATCCGGTGCTCGCTCGGTGGAGCCCGGGCGGTAAACCACAAACGACGGGTTCTCGGCCGGTACGTCCGGTTCGGTCCAGGTGGCCGGCTGTCGGCGTCGGGGCTGCGGGGCGACCGGGCGGCTCCGGCCACTGCGTTCCTCCGCCGGTGCCTCGTCAGGCCGCTCCCGACCGTCGGGGCGCACCGCGTCTGTGCGCCGGCCCTCGGCCGCAGCGGTCGGCACCGGAACCGGGTCCTCCCGCCGCGCCTCCGGACGTAGCCGGGTCTGCTCGGCGTCGGGTGACCGTCGACGTCCGCCCACCGGCTCGGCGGTGCCGCCCGGCTCCGCCACGTCCAGGCGCGCGGCCGTCCGCATGTCGCGGAAGAACCGGCGGTGCCAGGACCCGGCGGAGCTGACCGCCTCGCTGCTGTCCTTGCCGCCGAGTTGGGTGATCCGCCGGTACGGCCGCAGCAGCAGCCATCCGACCACCCCGCAGAGCCAGACCAGCACCACCTGAAGCCAACCCGGCATGGTGGGGGTACTCATGATCAGGTCGACGGCGAACAAATAGATGGCAGCCCCGGTGCCAAAGATGGCGATGTTGAACAACGCGGCGACCACGGCGTTTGCCAACCGTCGCAGACCGGCGCTGGCCGGCCGGAGCAGGCCGATGGTGCCGAGGATGGGTGCCGCAATCACCGCCCATCGGAAGATCAGGAAGCCCAGCAAGACCAGCAACGACGCGGTCAGGTCGAACATCGCGAAAAGTATGGCCGCGAGCACGGCGATGAACCCAGCGCCGACCCGGTCCATATCCCGCACACCCTGGAGGTACTCGTACGCCTCTGGGTCCTCCGTCTTGATCTGTTGCGCTACCCGCGCCCACTGCTGCTGCTTTGCCTTAATGGTCGCATTCCGAGCGGCCGAGCTGGCACGCATTGATTTGGCCTCACCCCACGTCAGGGACTTCGCATCGTAGAGCGCGGGGCCGTATTTGAGAGCCGTCTCGCTGTCGGCCGAACCGAGCACGCCCCGGAGCCAGTTTCGGTAGAGCATCGTTTCGGTGGCAGTGTCGCTGGCCCGGACGGCAGGAGTTCGGAGATCCTTGCAGCGGTCGGGGTCGATGCACCGTCCAGGGTCCGGCTCCTTTGCTTGCGGCCCAACGGCGTCATGCACCACTCCGAGACTGGTGACAAGGGCACCGTCGGCGATATTCGCCGACTTGACCGGCCAAGCGGCCAGGGCCGTGACCGCGACCATCACCAGCAGCGCCCAGCCTGCGGTGGTCATCGCGTTGCTCATGTCTGACTGACGGGACCGCCAGAGTAGGTAGAGTCCCACCACGCAGAGGGTGACAATGCCGAAGACGCTAAACACCTTCTGGTAGACGGCCTTGGTCGCTTGTTCGACAAGCGGGTCCGCCCAGCCCCACATCGAACCGGGGTCCCAGGCGCGCTCTCTGAGCGCATTTGACGCGCCGATGATTGCGGTGGCGGCCATGAACTCGCCATTGGCGACCGTCGTGGTGAACTTGTAGTCCGGATGAAGCACGCTCGAGGCGCATCCGCCGTCGACGTCGTAGGTGTTGTAGCTGTAGCCCCCATAGCCATAGAGGCTGTACCGGCCAGCTATGCCATTCGCCGCATCCGTCGGTGGCGCGGCGGCGAACCAACCGGCGAGCCCGGAATCCGGCGCACCCGGGGTTGGCGCGTTACGGCACTTGACCTCGTCCTCGCTGATCGCTTGCAGCTTCGCGACGCAGGCGCGGAAGTCGGCTTGCCATTCGGGGGCCGTGCAGAGGTCGGCGCGGGCCTGGGCGGCGGGCGGTGCGGCGGCTGCGGCCTCCGCGCCGATCAGCGGCCAGGTGAGGCTGGCCCCGGCCAGTACGCCGAGGGCGAGCAGGAACGACACGGTCCTGGCCCATGCCCCAGGACCTGGGTCACGCGACTGCGCCTCGGCTCGACCGAGGACCCTGACCCAGGCCCTAGCCATGTCACGCCTCCAGATCCGGCAGGGGGATGCTCGGCAGCACTCCGGCCGCTGCGGCGATCGCGGCGGGCGTCGTGTCGAGGTGATCCAGCAGCCCTTCGACGTACGAGACGTCGACTCGGACCTTCTGCACCCGGCCGTCGACGTCGCGCATCACGAACTCGCGGAAGCCGAGCCGGCTGGACGAGCTGGTGTCGGCGGCGGAGAGCGAGGCGAGGGTGGCCTCGTACCCGTCGTTCACCGGCACCCGGAGCAACCGCAGTGCTTCGGAGGCGATCTCGGCGTCTTCGGCGATGCGGCCGACGAAGACGGTGGAGACGAGGTTCTGTACGTCGAGGCCGAGGATGTCGCGCGGGTTCTGTGAGGCGACCAGTGCGGCCAGGTTCCATTTGCGGGAGTCGCGAGCGAGTCGGACCAGGAAGGAGCGCCCGGACCGCCAGCCCTCCATGAAGTGCGCCTCGTCGAGGCCGACGAGTTTGCGGGACGACATCGAGCCGCCGTAGCAGCGGCGGACGGCGAGCCGGTGCGCGGTGTGCAGCATCGGCAGGGCCAGTGCCTCCTCGGCTGACCAGTACTCCCGTTCGATCTTGAGGTCGGGCAACCGCAGCCCAGCCATGGTGATCACGGTGAGCGCCGCGTCGGCGCCGAGCAGCCCTTCTGGCGGTCGGCCGAAGAACAGCATGGCCAGGGGCATTTCGGCGGTGTCCAGCAGCAGGTTGGCCAGTTCCTTGCCGGCGTCGTCGTCGAGCCGCCCGAGGCAGCTCACCACGTCGTCCAGGGTGGATGTCTCCTCGGCGGGAACCTGGCGGACGGCGTGCCGGAACAGGGTGGCGGTCGACGCCTCCCTGGCCACCTGCGGCGGGACGAGCATCATGCAGATGTCCTGGACCAGCATCCGCCGCTCGGCACGGGCGTTGGAGACCGCGATCTCGAACTCCCGGTCACCGGCGGCCCCGGTGCCGAACTCGCTGCGCAGTGGCGTCGGGATGAGCGAGTAGGGCGCCAGCGTGCCGTGCTCCGAGCCGGTCAGGTTCAACACCCGGGAGTACGGCCGCAGCTCGGGCATCGCGCAGAGTCGGGCCAGGGGCCCGGACGGGTCGAGTAGGGTCACCTGGACACCTCGGCGGGCGGCCAGGTAGCCCAGGGCGCCGAGCAGGGTGGACTTACCACCGCCCGGTTCGGCGACGAAGACCGCGAGCCCGGAGCGTTCCCGGACCTCCATGGGGAAGTGCAGGTCGAGGAAGACCGGGCGGCGGCAGGTGCCGGCGGTCCGGCCGATCAGGTCGCCCCGCCGGTCGCCCACGTTCGACGCGGCCTGGGGGAGCGCCGCGGCGAGCAGTGGCACCGGCATGCGGCGGACGTAGCCGGTATTGGCGATCGGCTCGCCGGGGATGAACTCGCGGGCCAGCCAGTCCTGGTTCTTCGGGTGCTGCAGCGAGATGCGCAGCTCCCGGGAGTAGAGCTGGATGAGCCGGCGGGCCCGCTCGAGGCATTCTTCCCTGGTCCGGCCGCCGACCGCGATCCGGTGCCAGCCGTGCGCACGGGCCGAGTCGACCGGCAGACCGGTGGTCATCTCGTCACCGATCACCAGGGCGCGCTTGGCCAGTCGTTCCAGCTCCGGGGGCGCGTCGATGCCGTGCTCGGCGTAGTCGAGTTGTTGCGAGCGGATCATCCGCAGCCGGTGTTCGAGATTGCGGAAGGAGTCGCCGGAGCCGAGGATGTCGACGCGGGTGGAGATCTCCATCGGCCAGGGCAGCCGCTCGTGGAAGTGCAGCCAGGGCTCGTGCCGTTCCGGGATCTCCAGCGGCTCCATCCGGCCGACCGCGAGCACGGCGACGTGCCGCTCCTCGCCCGTCATCCGGTTGACCAGCTTGACCGTCGAGCCGTACGGGGTGCGGTAGCGCTCAACCTGCTCGGTCATGGCGAGCAGGTCACCGCGCTCCCAGTGCCCGTCGGTGACCGGGGAGAGGGTGCTCGGCGGCGACATGCACAGCGCCACGGAGCGGTAGAGCAGCCACTCCAACTCCTGGGCGGTGACCCGCCGCCCGCGCATGCCGAACGCGCCGAGCACCTCGTCGAACTGCTCGACGGTGCGGCCCAGCTTGCGGCGTTCGCCGTCCGCGGTGCCCCGCCCGAAGGTGCGCAGCAGCCGCTCGGTGAGGGAGTCGCCGAGGGACCGGCGGGCGAAGGTGACGCCCAGGTAGGTCTGCCCCTCGGCGTGGTTGACCGCCATCAGGTGCCGTTGGGCGGCGACCAGGTGATCGGCCCAGCCGGTGGTGCCGGGCACGTCGGGCAGGGGTGCCGAGGTGTGCGTGTCGATGGTGCGCGCCCACTCGTCGGCGGGGAACGGCCGGGTGGTGCGGCGCAGGTGCAGCCGGAAGCCGGCCAGGCCGGCGTACTGCTCGGAGATCGCCGACAGCAGCGCCTCGCGTTCGGCGTCCGGCCGGAACGCCCAGCGGACCTCGGGCAGCCAATACCAGGCGGTGACGGTGTTCGGAGTGAAGGTCAGGTGGCCGGCGATCTCGGTGATGGCCAACTCGACCGACGGATCCCGATCCCCGAATTTGATCTTCGGAGCCCGAACCCGGGTCGGCTTGATCGGTCGGTCCGGTCGGCTAGCCGTGCGCTGTCGGGGCGGGGCGACCTCCTTCCCGGTGGGTCGGCCCGGCTCGGTTGCCCGGCGCGCCGTGCGCTCCAGAGCCGGCCGATCCGCGGCCGCGATGGCCGGCTGCTCCGCCGGAGTCGTCGCCCGAGCCGCTTGAGCCGCCGGTCGGGCTGTGGGACGGCCATCCGGCACGGTGCCGGCCGGTCGACCAGCGGGACCAGTGACCGCCGCCGGCGACCCACGGCCGGTGGTCGGATCGGGCTCGTCCGGTGGACGGTGCATCGGCCGTCGATCGCCGGCCTGATGCGGGACTCGGGGCTCGCTAGCCGGGTGGCCGCCGCCGTGCCGTGGCTCGGCGGGCCGCTCGCCGTTGCCGGCTTGGTCGGCGGGTGTCCACGGTGGCTCCAGCTCGGGAGTCGCGCGAGGTGGTGCCGGGCTGGCGACGGGCGGCGGCTGATGCGGGATCGCCGGCTGCTCCCGGGTGCCCGGGCCGGCCGTGACGGCGCGTGCCGTGCCGGGCCGAGCCCCGCCGAAGAGGTCCAGGAAGGGGGAGTCGATATCGGCGTTCTCGCCGGCCGACACCGCGCTGGGCTCGGCGGGCGGCGTACGGCGGGGAACCGGTCGGGGCGCCTGGAACACACCGACGGCACCGTGGCCGGGGGAGGTCACCAGCGCGGGATCGAGCGCCACCTCGCCCTCGTCGTCGGTGTAGTCGAATGAGTGCGGACGGTGACCGGTCGGCGCGGGCGGGCGGCCGGCCGGAGAGCCCGGCGTGGAGGAGCGGCTCATGCGACCGCCTCGGAAACTGCGAGCAGACCCTTGCCCGTGTCCTGCGACGGACCGTTCGACGTACGCCCGGTCATGCCAGCTCCTCCCTAATCCTGATCCGGCTGCCGACCAGGCGCGGGTCGCGCTGCTCGACCGCCGGCTCCCGGGTGCGTCGCCAGTCGGTCAGCGCGGTGCGGATGACCACCCGCGCCGGCCGGTCGGGGTCGACGTGCCGGAAGATGAACGACGTGGTCACGATGGCGAGCGCGATCTCCCAGGCGGGGAAGAGCTCGACCGTCAACGTGAACAGCCAGTGGATGAACATGTAGAGGGGAACCAGCAGCATGAAGAGCCCGTACTGGGCGTAGGGCAGGTGGACCGGAAGGGTGTAACCGGGCGGCCCGAGGTAGACCAGGCGGGCCCGGTAGATGTCGTCGTCGGTGCGCAGCCGCATCTGGTGAACGCGCCTATTCGAAGATCAGGTCGATCAGGTAATCGCCGACGAAGAAGAGTGTTGCCGCGCCGGCGATGAAGGCGAGCCCGACGATGGCGATCGCGGAGCTGGTCAGCACCTTGGAAATCTCGCCTCGGCTGGCACGGCCGATGAAGATGACGCCCAGGACGGCGAGCAGGATCGGCGCGATCTTGCTGGCGAAGAAGGTGACGACGCTGTTGGTGTCGATCCCCTTCGGTGCCGGTTCCGCGAGCGGAGCCGACGCCAGGGTGGAGAGCGCGTGGGCGACGCCGGACGACGCCGTCTCCATGAGCTCGAAGGCGATCACTGGAACCTCCCCATAGCGCGGCCGGCGGTGCCGCGGCGGTGCAATAGGCAAGCCTGGCGGGAAAAGTGCTCCACAGGGCATGGCGTTCTTGACCCTGTGTTCGTTACTCACCACGGAGGGTGGCGAGGTTTGGGCGGATTTTCCCCGCTTCGGCCCTCCCTCCAAGCTTCGCCATCTCCATGCTGGCCAATTCCAAAGCGTACGGGCCGCCCCGGATTGCGACAAGCCGCGAAGGGGCTGTCGGATGCTGCCCGGATGACCGATCGTACACCTGTTCTAATCGGCACGTCAGGGGTGGTGGTGTGCGGCCGACCCGGGTCGCTCGGCACCGCTGCCACGACCGGTACCGTCTAGTCGTGACCGATCTGGTGCGGGCCCCGGGCCCGGTGGTGATGGGCGTCCTCAACGTCACACCGGACTCCTTCTCCGACGGCGGACGGTACGCCGACCTGGACGCCGCCGTCGGACACGGCGTCCGTCTGCGCGACGCCGGTGCACACCTGGTCGACGTCGGCGGCGAGTCGACCCGTCCGGGCGCCGACCGGATCGACGCCGCCACCGAGGCCGACCGGGTGTTGCCGGTCATCCGCGAGCTGACCGCCGCCGGTGTGCGGGTCAGTGTCGACACCAGCCGCGCACGGGTGGCCGAGGCTGCCCTGGCCGCCGGCGCCGCGGTGGTCAACGACGTCTCCGGCGGGCTGGCCGACCCGGACATGGCCCGCGTGGTCCGCGACGCGAACTGCCCCTGGGTGTTGATGCACTGGCGTGGGCACTCCCGTGCGATGCGCGAGCTGGCCAGCTACGGCGACGTGGTGGCCGACGTCCGGGCCGAGTTGGCCCAACGGATCGACGAGGCGCTGGCCGCCGGGGTGGCCGCCGACCGCCTCATCGTCGACCCCGGGCTCGGCTTCGCCAAGACGGCCGCGCACAACTGGGAACTCAGCGCCCGCCTGCCGGAGCTGCTGGATCTCGGCTACCCGCTGCTCTTCGCGGCCAGCCGCAAGTCGTACCTCGGCGGGTTGCTCGCCGCCCCGGACGGCACGCCGCGACCGACCGCCGAGCGGGAGGCGGCCACCGTGGCCACCAGCGTGCTGGCGGTCGCCGCGGGGGCCTGGGGCGTACGTGTGCACGACGTGCGGGCCACCACCGACGCGCTCGCGGTCTGGACCGCGACCGGCAGCCCGCGCCTCGCCGCAGCACCACACGACCAGCACCGAGCGCTCCACGACCACGAGCAACACGACCACGAGCAAGAGGTACGGCGATGACGACGGACCGGATCCAGTTGACCGGCCTGCGGGCGCGCGGCCGGCACGGGGTGTACGACTTCGAACGCGTACAGGGGCAGGACTTCGTGGTCGACGCCGTCCTGGAGCTGGACCTCGCCCCGGCCGCGGCCAGCGACGACGTCACCGCCACCGTGCACTACGGCGAGCTGGCCGAACGTCTGGTGGCGGTGGTGACCGGCGAGCCGGTCAACCTGATCGAGACCCTCGCGGACCGACTCCTCGCGGTCTGCCTGGCCGACGAGCGGGTCGACACCGCCACGATCACCGTGCACAAGCCGGAGGCTCCGGTGCCACACACCTTCACCGACGTGGCCGTCACCATGACCCGGACGCGTGCCCGATGACCCGGGCCGTCCTCTCGCTCGGCAGCAACCTGGGCGACCGCCTGGAGCACCTGCGCACGGCAGTCGCCACGCTGGGCGACACGGTGCTCGTGCTCTCCGGGGTGTACGAGAC
Source organism: Micromonospora sp. NPDC050276 (assembly GCF_044459545.1). Taxonomy (NCBI): domain Bacteria; kingdom Bacillati; phylum Actinomycetota; class Actinomycetes; order Micromonosporales; family Micromonosporaceae; genus Micromonospora; species Micromonospora sp. NPDC050276. The sequence continues at coordinate 147,609 of NZ_JBITJA010000011.1, forward strand.
TCCCCCGTGGGGCGACACCGAACAGCCCGCGTACCTCAATGCGGTGGTGCTGGTCCAGGACGAGACCGCGACCCCGCGCGACTGGCTGGACCGGGCCCGCGACGCGGAGCGCGCGGCCGGCCGGGTCCGGGACCCGCAGCGGCGGTTCGGGCCGCGCACCCTGGACGTGGACGTGATCGCGGTCTGGGGTGACGACGGCGAGCCGGTGCTCAGCGACGAGGAGGAGCTGACCCTGCCGCACCCCCGGGCGCACCTGCGCGCCTTCGTGCTGCGCCCGTGGATCGACATCCAGCCGTACGGTCGGTTGCCCGGTCACGGTTGGCTGACCGACCTGCTGACCACCGGTCCCGCGGCGGACGAGGCGTTGGAACTGCGTCCCCGGCCGGAGTTGGCGTTAGAGTCGACGGCATGACCGAGCGGAACCGGCCGGCATGACGCAGGCGAAGCCTCCACCCCGCGGGTCGGGCCCGGACGGGTCTCGGATGGGCCCCACCCGGATCTCGACCCTGGTCGTGGCCGGCCTGGCCGCTGCGGCGGTGGCCTGGCTGCTGATCAGCACCCTCTACTACAGCGGGATTCCGCGACTGCCCTGGCTGCCGGTGGTCACCCTGGCCGGGCTCGCCGTGCTGGAGGCGTACGCCGCGATCAACACCCGGGGCCGGATCGAGCGCAAGCCCGGCCGGGAGCCGGTCAACCCGCTGATGGTTGCCCGCTTCGTGGTGCTGGCCAAGGCGTCGGCACTGGCCGCGTCGATCTTCGCCGGCTTCTACGCGGGGCTCACCGGCTGGCTCTTCGTGGAGACCACCCGCGCCGCGCTGGACGATCGACCGGCCGCTGGTGGGGGTCTGCTCGCCTCGCTGGCCCTGGTCGGCGCCGCGCTGTGGCTGGAGCGTTCCTGCCGGGTGCCGGAGCGACCGGACGACGAACGCGAGCAGGACCCACGGGAGAGCCGCCCCGGCCAGCGCTGAGCAGGGGGTTACGCCCGGCTCCGGGCGCGGGTACGGTGCCTGCGATCGGAGAGCAAGGGCCGCCCGGGGTCCGTCCGCGCGCCGGACTGGAGACGGCCGGCCACTGGGGAGGCGGCGTCATGGGGTACGAAGAAGCGGGCCGGGACCGGTCGGCCGAGCCCTCGTCGGGGGTGCCGTCCGCCGTTCTGGAGAACGTCTTCGACGACCCCACCCACGGTGAGCCCGGCCGGGATCGGATCGGCGTACATCTGGGGTGGGAGCTGCTGCTGTTGGCCGGGCTGGCGGCCGTGGGCTGGCTGCTCTGGCAGGAAGACCCCGCCGCCCTGCGCGACGGCAACCTGCGCACACTGCTGATCGACGCGGTCGGGCTGGGGTTGCTCGCCCTGGCCGCCGGGGTGAGCCTGCGTACGGCCGCACCGAACCTGGCCGTCGGCCCGGTCGCGGTCGCGGCCGCCCTGCACTACGCCGAGCAGGGCGACCGGGGTCTGCCGGCGTCGATCGGCCCGGCCGTTGCGGTCGCCGCGGTGGGCGGGCTCGCGCTGGCGCTGGCCGTGGTGGTGCTGCACGTGCCCGGCTGGGCGGCCAGCCTGGCCGGCGCGGCTGCGGTGGTGGTGTTCATCGAACGCCGCTCGGCGCCCGTGCTCGTGCAGGGCGACTACGACCCCGGGCGCAACGCCGGGTACCTCTTCGCCGGCTTCGCCGCGGTGGCTGCCCTCGGCGGGTTGTTCGGCGCGATCCGGGCGATCCGCCGGCTGGTCGGCCGGTACCGGCCGATCGCCGATCCCGCCCGTCGACGGGGCGCGGTGGCGGCCGTGGTGACCGCCGTCGCGCTGGTCGTCTCCACGGTGCTCGCCGCGCTCGCCGGCGTGCTGCTCGCCGCCAACGATCCCGAACCGGTGGCGCCCACCTCGGGGCTGGACTGGACGGTGCTGGCGATCGGCGTGGCGTTGCTCGCCGGCACCAGCGCGTACGGTCGGCGCGGCGGCGTGTTCGGCACGGTGCTGGCGGTCAGCCTGGTCGCCGTCTTCCAGGTGTACGCCCCGGAGCGCGGCTGGACGCTCAGCAACTGGGTGGTCGGCGGGGCCGCCCTCGGCGTCGGGCTGCTGGCCACCCGGCTGGTGGAGACGTTCGGGCGACCCCGACCGGGCAGCGCCGACAAGCCCGAACCGGTCAGCGACGGCACGATCAGCTCGGGTTGGACCATGCCGCAGCCGCAGTCGGTCGACAACTGGCCTCCCACGCTGCCGACCCAGGCCGCGCCGCAGCCGGTCGACCCGTGGCGGGATCCGCGTTGGGAGGACAGCCCGCGTCGGTGGGACACGGACGAGCGGTGAGCCGCGTCGCGTCCGCCGAGCCGGAGCTGATCTCGACCGTTAGGCTCGGCGACATGACCGACACACCTGCCGCCACCCCCGGCGGAACCTCGTTCGAGGAGCTTGACGCGCTGTCCACCGAGGAGCTGCGGGAGCGGGCGTTCGCCCTCGCCCGCGAGCGTCGGGACGTGGGCTTCTACTGGTCGGTGCTGCGCCACCTGCCGAACGCGGACGAGGCCACGGTGCTGGACGGCGCCCCGAACTCGATCGGCCCGACGATCGACGAGGCCAACGCGCTGTGGCGGGAGTTGACCGGTCACGGTTACGAGGAGTCGGCGCCGCTGCTGCGGGCCGCCTTCATCGACTACCTGATGAAGCACTGAGCCGCTCCCGGCAGCCCAGGTCCGCCCGGACCACCGGTTCGGGGCCTGGGCGGATCGCGTCGTTCTTCCACCGCTCCGGCCCGGTCAGCCGCTACGGCACGGCCGCCGGCACCGGCGCGCTGGCCGTGTTGCTGCTGGTCGGCATCTGCGGCAGTCCGGCGTACGCCGGCTGGGCCGTCCGGCAGACCGACCCCGACTCGGGCGGCGCGTTCTACGCGCGTCTGCTCGCCTGGCCGGCCTGGCGGCTCGACGCGGACGGGCAGGCTGGCGGGTTGTTCGCCGCCGACCTGCGGGCCGTACTACTGGTGGTCCTCGCGGTGGCACTGCTCTACCTGTTGCCGGCGGCCCAGGTCGCCCGGGTGCCCGGCCCGGTCAGCCAGTTCTTCTCCGGCTGGGCCGCGTACGTGCTGGCCGCCGGGCTCGCCGCGGTGCTGGCGGCGCTGCTCGGCCCGGCACCGTCACTGCTCGGTGCGTTGCAGGGCGCCAGCACCGGCGCCGGTTACGGCTTCCTCACCGGGTGGATCGTCGGCACCGCCAGCCTCGGTGGTCGCGCCTGATCCGACCGAGGTCGGTCAGCTGGTCGGGCGGCCGAGGTCGAGGAGGCGTTGTCGGCTGAGTGCGCCCACCGGCTGGCCGGCGTCGGTCACGACGAGCCGATCCCGGCCCGAGGTGAGCAGGACCGCCAACGCGTCGTACGCCGAGCCGTCCACGGCGACGGTGGGCAGGTCCGCCGCGGCGCCCTCGGGCACCGGCTCCAGCGACTCCCGGTCGAGTGGGGTGACCGCCAGCCGGCGGATGCCCCGGTCGGCGCCGACGAACTCGCGGACGAACTCGGTGGCGGGCGCGCCGAGTAGTGCGGCCGGCGTGTCGTACTGCTCCAGGTGCCCGCCCTCGGAGAGCACCGCGATCCGGTCACCGAGTCGGACCGCCTCGTCGAGGTCGTGGGTGACCAGCACGATCGTCTTGCGGACTTCGGCCTGGAGGCGGAGGAACTCCTCCTGGAGGCGGGCCCGGACGATCGGGTCGACGGCCGAGAACGGCTCGTCCATCAGCAGCACCACCGGGTCGGCGGCGAGCGCCCGGGCCACCCCGACCCGCTGTCGCTGACCACCGGACAGCTCGTGCGGGTAGCGACCACCGAAGTCGGCCGGGTCCAGCCCGACCAGGTCGAGCAGCTCGTCGACCCGGGCCCGGGTCTGGCTCTTGGGCCACCGGAGCAGACCCGGCACGGTGGCCACGTTGGCCCGTACCGTCTGGTGTGGAAAAAGGCCGACGTTCTGGATCACGTACCCGATCCGACGGCGTAGCCGCACCGGGTCGGCGTCGGTGACATCCTCGTCGCCGAGCGTGATGCGGCCGGCGGTCGGCTCGATCAGGCGATTGATCATGCGCAGGACCGTCGACTTGCCGCAGCCGGACGGGCCGATCAGCACCGCCAGCTCGCCGGCCCGGACATCCAGGCTGAGGTCCCGGACGGCCTCGGTGCCGTTCGGATAGCGCTTCTGGATGCCCTTCAGGGAGATCGAGGCCGCGCGAGGGGACTGGGCCACGTTGGCGGCCTCCGGGGTAACGTCCACGTATGTCCTTCCGCCTGAGCTACCGGGCCGACCCGGGTAACCCCTGGTTCTCCTGGCAGTACGTGCGGGACAACTCTGACACGATCCTTGCCGCGGTGCGCGAACACGCCTCCCTCACCGGGCGGGCGGTGCTGATCGCGGTGCTGATCGCCCTGCCGTTGTCCGTGCTGGCGTACTGGGTCCGTCCGCTCGCCGGTCCGATCCTCGCGGTCAGCGGCGTGGTCTACACCATCCCGTCGTTGGCGCTCTTCGCGTTCATCGCGCCCTACCTGGGCACCGGCGCGACGACGGTGCTGGTCGGGCTGGTCCTCTACGCGCTGCTGCTGATCGTGCGCAACGCGGTGGCCGGCCTCAACCAGGTGCCTCCGGAGGTTCGCGAGGCGGCCGAGGGCATGGGCTACGGCCGGTGGGGGCGCCTGTTCCGGATCGACCTGCCGCTGGCGCTGCCGGGCATCGTGACCGGCGTACGGCTGGCGACCGTCTCGACGGTGGCGCTGGTCACCGTCGGGGTGCTGGTCGGGCACGGCGGGCTCGGGCAGTTGATCTTCGCGGGCTTCCAGAACAACCTCTACAAGGCCGAGATCATGACTGCCGCACTGCTCTGCGTGGCGCTCGCGGTCGTGCTCGACCTGCTGCTCATCCTGGTCGCCCGACTGGTGACCCCCTGGTCCGCCCGGAGGGCACGGTGACCGTCGCGGCGAACCCGATCGGGCAGGCGATCACCTGGATCAACGACCCACTGAACTGGACCAACCCCGGCGGGATGCTGGACCGGCTCGGCGAGCACCTGACGATCTCGGCCCTGGCGGTGGCGCTCGGCTGCCTGGTGGCCTGGCCGCTCGGGCTCTGGCTGGGGCACCTCGGCCGAGGTGGCGGTCTCGTGGTGCTGATCTCCAACGCCACCCTGGCCATCCCCACCCTGGCATTGCTGACCATCCTGCCGGTGGTCTTCGCCAGCGGCTTCGGAAAGACACCGGTCGTGGTGGCGCTGGCCGTGTTCGCCGTGCCGCCGCTGCTGGCCAACGCGTACACCGGGGTGCGGCAGGTGGACCCGGAGGCCCGCGACGCGGCCCGGGGGATGGGTCTGTCCGGCGGGCAGTTGCTGCGTCGGGTGGAGCTGCCGCTCGCGGTGCCCTACCTGGCGGCCGGGTTCCGGACGGCGGCGGTTCAGGTCATCGCGACCGCGGCGCTGGCGTCCTTCGTCAACGGCGGCGGCCTCGGCCAGATCATCCGGACCGGCTTCGGTATCGGTATCGCCGCCGGCGGGGGCCAGATCGTCGCCGGCGGAGTGCTGGTGGCCGGGCTCGCGCTGCTGGCCGAGGTGATCCTCGGTGGGGTCGAACGGCTGGTCACCCCCAAACCGCTGCGGCGCGGGCGGCAGCGCCTCGGGCGGCCCCGGGCCGCCGACGCCACCGGCAGCGCCTGACCCGTCCGGGTGCGCCTGCGTCGAGCCGGCGGCCCACGCCCGACCAATCTGTGACGATGGGGTGACGAAGTCCATCCCAAGTTGTCGGTCGGTTGCGGAGCATGTTGGGTGGATATTCGCGGGCGACCGACAGTCAGGATCGCCCGTCGGACACGCGGCCGGCCCGGGACGGGCCGCGCCGGGACACGGAAGGCGGGCACATGCGCGCACGTACACGTATGGCGATCGGGGCTGTCAGCGCCATCGCCGGGGCTGCGCTTCTCACCGGTTGCGGGGACGCCGGCTCGTCCGGCACCGACGCTCCCCAGACGAGCGCCTCCGGCGCCGGGTGCGCCCCGGTCGCCGGCCAGCAACTCATCGCTCTTCAGGACGACAAGAAGCTCCAGAACTCCGACAACGTCATCCCGGCGGTGAACAGCAAGGCGGCCAATCCGCAGCTGATCGCCGCACTGGACAAGGTTTCCGCCGCGCTCGACACCCCGAAGCTGATCCAGCTCAACAAGGCGGTGAACGAGGACCGCAAGACCCCGAAGGTGGCGGCCGAGGAGTTCGCCAGCGCCAACAACCTCACCGCGGGCATCGCCAAGGGCCCCGGCGGCGACATCACGGTGGGTGCCGGCAACTTCGCCGAGAGTCAGACGCTCGGCGAGCTGTATCGGATCGTGCTCACCGCGGCCGGCTACCAGGTCAAGGTGCAGCAGATCGGCAACCGGGAGCTCTACGCGCCGGCTCTGGAGAAGGGCGAGATCCAGGTCGTCCCGGAGTACGCGGCGACGATGGCCGAGTTCCTCAACACCAAGGCCAACGGCCAGAACGCCCAGCCGGTCTCCTCGCCCGACATCAACACGACCGTGACCGCGCTGAAGGCCGAGGGCGACAAGGCCGGCCTCACCTTCGGCACCCCGGCCGCCGCTCAGGACCAGAACGCCTTCGCGGTGACCCAGGCCTTCGCCGACAAGTACGGCGTACGGACCCTCTCCGAGCTGGCGGCGAAGTGCTCCGGCAGCGCGACGGTGCTGGGTGGCCCGCCGGAGTGCGAGCAGCGTCCGTTCTGCAAGCCGGGCCTGGAGAAGACGTACGGGCTGTCGGTGGGCAAGTTCTCCTCGCTGGACCAGGGTGGGCCGCTGACCAAGAGCGGGCTGCGCGACGGATCGATCAGCGTGGGTCTGATCTTCTCCTCGGATGGGGCCTTCGCCACCAGCTGAACCCTCTCGGAACGTGCTGCGGACGCCCCCACCCCCGACCGGGCGGGGGCGTCCGCACGTCCCGGGGACCCCGTTCCCTCCAATGGACATCGTGGGTAGGCTGCACATCCATGCCAGCCCCGGCCACCTCTGACGCCCGGCGTCAACCACCGCTGCTGACCATGCTCTTCTGGGCGGGCGTCGCTCTCGCGCCGGTGGCGGCGCTGATCCTGCTGGTGGCCGACGGCAACGGTCCGCTGCGCTTCGCCGCGGTGCTCGCCATTCTCGCGGTGGTGCTGATCGGCCTCTCCATCGCGCTGCGGCCCGACGGTGAGGGCGACTCGGCGCGGGCCGACGAGCTGTTGGACGAGATCGAGCAACTGCGGCGGGAGTTGCGCAGCGAGATCGTGGCTGCCGCCCAGCGCGGTAACCAGGCGCTCGACCAGGCGCAACGGGCCCACGAGGGGATCGCCGCGGTGCGCCGTCGGCTCGATGCCAGCGGTGCCGCCCTCGCCGGCGCCGCCCCCGCCGCCGAGCCGGCGGGCGCCGGGCGGGCGCGGGTGGCTGCCGTCGAGCCGCCGGTGGACGACGCGCCGGTGGCCCGTAGCCGGGTTCCGGTGCCGGGCGACGCGCCGCCCGGCCGTGCTCGGGTGTCCGGCCCCGACGACGCGCCCCGGTGGGGTCGGTCCGGGCAGACGGACGACGACGAGCCGGCGTACGCACGGGACGTGGCCGAGCCACCAGCCACCGCCGGGGTGTACGGCGCCGCCCGCCCCCGGGAGCCCGAACGCCCTGAGTCGGCGCACCGACCGGGTGGCGTGGTCCGGCACACCGAGACCGTGCACGTCACCACCCGGCACACGGTGGTGGACGGTGGCCCGGCCGAGCCGGCTGCGCGCTACGGCGGCGGGTACGCCGGCCAGTGGACCCCGCCCGCGCAGGAGTGGACCCGTGGCGGCGGCGCGGACGAGCGCCCCCGCCCGGCCGGCCGAGCCCGGAGCGAGCCGGAGGAGCGGCCCAGAACCGGGTATGGCGACGAGCCGGGCTGGACGGGCCGCCGCGACGAACCGGAGTGGACGGATCGGCGCGACGCGTACGCCCAGCCCGACGAGACCCCTGCGGCGGCCCGGTCGCACCGCACACCGGACCGGCCGGCGCCGAACTCCTGGGACAGCCCGGACGATCGCGGCTGGTCGGAGCAGCGTGATCGGGCGAGCGCCGCAGCGCCGCAGCCCGGGCCGCCGCTGCGGGCCGACGACACCGGCGAGTACTGGTCACAGTTGCGGGCCGGTGACCGGTGGGCCGCCGTCCGCGACGACGAGAACGGCCGCGAGTTGCGGGTCGGCGAGCGCCGGGCCGAGGTGCACGCCGACGCCACCGGCACCGAGTACCGGGTGGCCGACCGCTGGGCCGCCGTTCGCCACGAGGAACCCCGCCGCCACGAGGAACCTCGCCGCCACGAGGAACCTCGCCGCCACGAGGACGCCGGCCGGTATGACGACGCCGGCCGCTACGAGGACCCCGGCCAGTACGAGGAGCCCCGCCGCTACGACGACGCCGGCCGCTACGACGACGCCGGCCGGTACGGCGACGCCGGCCGGTACGGGGAGCGGGAGTCGTACCCCCGGCATGACCCCGACGGTGGCTGGCGGGCCGAGCCGGAACGGCCGGCGCTGCCGGTGGGCGGGGTGCCGGTTCCGGATGAGTGGCGCCCACCGCGCCAGCGTGGCCACCAGGCGGAACCCGTACCGGAGCGAACCGGCCGGCGGCGGGTCGACGAGCGCTACGGCTACCCGCCCGCAGACGACGTACCGCGTGCCGGCGGCGCGCCGCCCACCGACCGCTGGCGGTGACCGGTCAGGCGGCTCGCGTCACTTGTCGATGTCGCCGACCACGAAGAACATCGAGCCGAGGATCGCGATCAGGTCGGGGACCAGGCAGCCCGGGAGCAGGGTGGCCAACGCCTGCACATTCGCGTACGAGGCGGTGCGCAGCTTCAACCGCCACGGTGTCTTCTCGCCCCGGGACACCAGGTAGTAGCCGTTGATGCCGAGCGGGTTCTCCGTCCAGGCGTACGTGTGCCCCTCCGGAGCCTTGAGCACCTTCGGCAGTCGCGTGTTGATCGGCCCGGTCAGCCGGTCCACCCGGTCGAGGCACTGCTCGGCAAGGTCCAGCGACGCGTACACCTGGTCGAGCAGCACCTCGAAACGGGCATGGCAGTCCCCGGCGGTCTTGGTGACCACCGGCACGTCCAGCTCGTCGTAGGCCAGGTAGGGGTCGTCGCGGCGCAGGTCCAGGTCGAGCCCGGAGGCCCGGGCCACCGGCCCGGACGCGCCGAACGCGGCGGCGTCCGCGGCGGAGAGCACACCCACGCCGACGGTACGGGCCAGGAATATCTCGTTACGCCGGATCAGGCGGTCCAGGTCGGGCAACCGGCGGCGTACCTCGCCGATCGCCGCCCGGGCCCGGCCGGTCCACCCGTACGGCACCTCTTCCTTCAGGCCGCCCACCCGGTTGAACATGTAGTGGATCCGGCCGCCGGAGACCTCCTCCATCACCGCCTGGATGGTCTCCCGTTCCCGGAACGCGTAGAAGATCGGCGTGATCGCCCCGATCTCCAGCGGGTACGAGCCGAGGAACATCAGGTGGTTGAGCACCCGGTTCAGCTCGGCGAGAGCCATCCGCAGCCAGGTGGCCCGCTCCGGCACCTCCATGCCCATCAGGCGTTCCACCGCGAGCACCACACCCAGCTCGTTGGAGAACGCCGAGAGCCAGTCGTGCCGGTTGGCCAGCACGATGATCTGCCGGTAGTCACGCACCTCGAAGAGCTTCTCCGCGCCCCGGTGCATGTACCCGACGATCGGCTCGCAGGAGACGACCCGCTCGCCGTCGAGGACCAGCTTCAGCCGCAGCACGCCATGGGTGGACGGGTGCTGCGGACCGATGTTCAGCACCATGTCGGTGCCGAGCTGCTGATCACCGGTGCCGGCGACCAGGCCGGCCCCGGTGCCGACGGTCAGTTCGCGAAGGGCCCCGGCGTCGGTGGTCATGCCCGTCATCGTGCCACGGCCGGCCCGAGCGGGATGCCGACCGGCTGGCGTAGCCACCAGTGCCCGCCGAGCCCGGCCGGGTCGGTCAGCTCGGCCACCGCCGACGCGGCGGCCAGCGCCCGCACGTAACCGGCCGGGTCGGTGCCGGCCAGGGTGAGCGGCGGTCGCCCGCCGTCGGCCCCGAGCGCCCGCAGCGCCTCCCGCTGCGAGACCAGGGAGTACGCGCACCGGGCGACCGCCGCACCAGCGGAGGCGACCGAGTCCATGGCCACGTGCGCGGTGACATCGCTCGACCCGTCCGGCACCGGAGGCACCTGCCGCCCGCCCCGGTACCCGGTCAACGTCCCGTCGACGGGCCGGTTCTCTCTCAGGTGCCCGTAGTCCACGGCCACCGCCAGCCCTCGGCTGACCTTTCCGACCGCGTTGGCCCAGGCTTCGTCCCGTGGTCTGCCGATCTCTGCGCGGTGGTCGCTGTGGGGGGTTTCGGGGAAGCCCGGCCGGCTCCGGGCGGTCAGGCTTGATCCCTCCGCCGGCCGGGCTTCCCCGAAACCCGACTCGTCTCCGCTTGTCGCGCCCGTCGAGGTCAGCCCTCGTTCCGGGTCACTGTCCGCACGCAAATGGCTCGCGGCGCTGGGCCACCACGTCGTGAGCCAATCAAGGTCAGCCGGGCTGACCAGCTCACCAGTCGATTCGGCACCACTCTCGGGCTCAACCAGCACGTATCGCCAGCCGTCCTCGGTGTGCACGGCCACGTCCAGTGGCACGTTGTCCAGCCACTCGGTGGCGATCAACACCCCGTTGATCTGATCTGGGATCTCGGACACCCAGCCGATTTCTTCGGGCAGGTCTTCGGGGCGGTCGGCGTACTCGACTGCTGTGAAGCGGACCCGCTCCGCGAGCGACGGGCGGGCGGCGACCAACGACGGCTCCTCCGACGACCGATGGGCGGAGGCCGTGGGAGTCAGGGTTTCCGGGGAGCCCGACCACGGAGGGATTAAGCCTGACCGCCCGGAGTGGGCGGGCTCCCCGGAAACCCCCACCGCAACCCGGACGGACGCCAGCAGCTCCCCACGCCCAGCCCCGACGTCGACCACGTCGAGCCGTGGTGGATGGCCGAGCGCAGAGTCCACCTCCGCGACAAGGCGCAGGAGCGCGGCGGCGAACGCCGGGGCGGCGTGCACGCTGGTCCGGAAGTGGTCGGCCGGCCCGCTGCCGGCCACGAAGAAGCCGTCCGGCCCGTAGAGGGCCTGGCTCATCGCGTCTCTCCACGGGATCGACATCTCAGTTCACTCCGGGTTCAGGGTGCATCATGCGGTGATCAGGTGATGAAAAGTAGGTCAGTAACGATCCGATCGCCTATTTTCCAGCACTTGATCAAGGTGGTCGCGGGAACGCGCTGGTGGGCGGCGCTGCTGAGCGGTCGGGGACTGTGGCGAGGGCACTTCCGGGGGTGGTGAAGGTTTTCACACATGCTTGTCCCGGTTCGGCGGGCCGAGCGCATACTTGCGATCGACCGGTACCCCTTCTCGAGGACTGGATCGTCGTCATGAGCGCACCGTTGCGCCCGCGTCCGGCCGCCCCACAGGGGCCTGCCGCATCGTGGGATCGCGCCGTTCCCGGCGCCCGCGCCACCTCCCGTCTGTTCACCGTCGGTGTCGTCGGCGCCGGCCGGGTCGGTGCCGTGCTGGGTGCCGCGCTCGCCGCCGCCGGGCACCGGGTGGTCGCCGTCTCCGGCGGCTCCGGAGCCAGCCGCGCCCGCCTCGCCCTGCTGTTGCCCGAGGTGCCCCGCCGCCCGGTCGTCACCGTGGCCCACGCCGCCGCCGACCTGCTGCTGATCGCGGTACCGGACGACGCCCTGGCCGGCGTGGTGGCCGACCTCGCGGAGCGGGGGGCGTTGCACCCGGGCCAGCTCGTCGTGCACACCTCGGGGGCGCACGGACTGGCCGTGCTGGCACCGGCTGTCGCGGCCGGCGCCCGACCGCTCGCCCTGCACCCCGCGATGACCTTCACCGGTACGCCGGACGACCTGGCCCGGCTGGACGGCATCTCGTACGGGGTGACCGCCCCGGCGGAGTTGCGCCCGTTGGCCGCCCGACTGGTCGCCGACCTCGGTGGCGTGCCTGAGTGGGTGGCCGAGTCGGATCGCCCGCTCTACCACGCCGCACTGGCGCACGGCGCGAACCACCTGGTGACCCTGGTCAACGAGGCGACCGACCGGTTGCGGGACGCCGGGGTGTCCCGGCCCGAGAAGGTCCTCGCCCCGCTGCTGCGGGCTGCCCTGGAGAACGCGCTGCGGCTCGGCGACGACGCACTGACCGGCCCGGTCTCCCGTGGCGACGCGGGCACCGTGCAGCGGCACCTGACCCGGTTGGCGGCCACCGCGCCGGAATCCGTCCCCGCGTACCTGGCGTTGGCCCGTCGTACCGCCGACCGGGCGATCGCCGCCGGGCGGCTCCGACCGGTGGACGCACAGTCGCTGCTCGGCGTGCTGGCCGACAGCGGTAGGGAGGTGGCCGCATGACCGAGCTTGTCCACACGCGTGCCGAGTTGGCGCAGGCCCGGGCCGGGCTGAAGGGCACGGTCGGGGTCGTGATGACCATGGGTGCCCTGCACTCCGGGCACGAGACGTTGCTGCGCGCGGCCCGCGAGCAGGCCGACCACGTGCTGGTGACGATCTTCGTGAACCCGTTGCAGTTCGGGCCGAACGAGGACTTCGACCGCTACCCGCGCACCCTCGACGCCGACCTGGAGGTGTGCCGGCGGGCGGGCGCGGACGTGGTCTTCGCCCCGTCGGTGGCGGACATGTACCCCGACGGGCAACCCCGCGTACGCCTCGACCCGGGGCCGCTCGGCGGGGAGCTGGAGGGCGCGAGCCGCCCCGGCTTCTTCCACGGGGTGCTCACCGTGGTGCTGAAGCTGCTCCAGCTCACCCAGCCGGACCTGGCGTTCTTCGGTGAGAAGGACTACCAGCAGCTCACCCTGGTCCGGCGGATGACCCGTGACCTGGACGTGCCGGTCGAGGTGGTCGGCGTGCCGACCGTCCGGGAGCCGGACGGGCTGGCGCTCTCCAGCCGCAACCGCTACCTGAGCGAGCCGGAACGGGCCGCCGCGCTGAGCCTGTCCGCCGCGCTGCGGGCCGGTGCGCGGGCCGCAGACGACGGCCTGGACGTGGGGGCGGTGCTGACCGCCGCGCACGCCGCGTTCGGTGCCGGTACGCCCGGCGCCCGCCTCGACTACCTGGTGCTCACCGATCCCGAGTTGGAGCCGGGGCCAGTGTCCGGGCCGGCCCGGCTGGTGATCGCCGCCTGGGTGGGCACCACCCGCTTGATCGACAACGCGGCGATCCACCTCGCCCCGCGCCCCTGACCCGGCCGCGCCATCCGCCACCAATCCCGCGAAAGGCCACCCCGATGCTGCGGACCATGCTCAAGTCGAAGATCCACCGGGCCACGGTGACCCAGGCCGACCTGCACTACGTCGGTTCGGTGACGGTGGACGAGAACCTGCTCGACGCCGCCGATCTGCTCCCCGGCGAGCAGGTGGCGATCGTGGACATCACCAACGGCGCCCGGCTGGAGACGTACGTGATCCCGGGCGAGCGGGGCAGCGGCGTGATCGGCATCAACGGCGCCGCCGCGCACCTGGTGCACCCCGGTGACCTGGTCATCCTCATCTCGTACGGGCAGATGGACGACGCCGAGGCCCGCTCCTACCGGCCCCGGGTGGTGCACGTCGACGCCGACAACCGGGTGATCGAGTTGGGTGCCGATCCGGCCGCGGCCGCGCCGGGCACGGCCGGGAACCCGGTGCCCAGCCCGCTGGCCGTGTCCGGAGTCTGATCCCGCGTACCGCGATTCCGGTCTGTTACCGGAAGGTCATTTCCGGTTACCCTGGGCACGCTGGCGGAAGCCGGTCGGTGGCTGGGGGAGGCCGCGATGCGCCGTGCCATGACGACCCTGTTCGCCGCTGCCGTGACGGCAGTGCTGCTGGTGGGCTGCGCCGGGTCCGGCGGCCTGGACGGCGATCTGACCGATGACTGGGCGGCGCTGCCGGCACCGTCGGCGTTCACCCCGGCGGCCGGTGTGTGTCACGCCGCCGACTTCACCGATCTGGTCAGCCTGGCTTCCTACGAGCCGGTGGACTGCGCCGGCCCGCACCGACTGGAGACCGTGCACGTGGGGGCGTTCCCGGTAGAGCGGACGACCGCCCCGGCGACCGGTTCGGCGGAGTTGCGGGGCGCGTTCGCCGAGTGCGACACCCGGGCGACCGGCTACGTGGGTGACGACTGGCGGTCGGGCCGGCTGCGGCTGTCCGTGGCGCTGCCCAACGGGCCGGGCTGGGCGGCGGGTTCCCGGTGGTTCCGGTGCGACCTCACCGAGCTGACCACGGTCGAGGCGGCGGCCACCGTGGTGGTCCGGTCGGGCAGTCTGCGGGACGCGTTGAAGACCCCCGGCGGGCTGCGGCTCGGTTGCCAGCAGACCCGCGAGGGCTCGGGCCGGGGTGTGCAGACGCTCATCCCGGTGGAGTGCGGCAAGCAGCACGACGCCGAGTTCGTCGGGGTGTGGCGCGCACCGGACACGGCGTACCCGACCCGGGAGGCCGACTGGTTGCCGCTCTACACGGGTTGTCGCAGCGTCCTCGCCCGGTACGCGGGCGTACCCGACGATGCCCAGCTGCGCTTTCGCAGCGGTGTGGTGGTCCGACCGCCGGGGGCGGGGCGCTGGAAGGTCGGTGATCGGGGCGTCCGCTGCTACCTGTGGCTCAGCGACCGTACGGTGACCGCCTCGCTGAAGGGCGCAGGCCCGACGGGTCTGCCGGTTCGGACGAAGTGACCACCGCCTGACGGACGGCGCGGCGCGGACGGGGTCGCCGAAAACACTCGTCCCGCCCCCGCCGCCCCGGGCGAGGATGGTTCGGGTTGACTGGGGGGATGGACCTTCCGACCGTCGACCTGCCTGCCCTACCCGCGTTGCTGGCCGCGCCCGCGCCCGGCTGGGTGGAGACCACCGACGTGATCGTGGTGGGTTCCGGCGTGGCCGGGTTGACCGCGGCGTTGCACCTGCGGGAGGCGGGCCTGCACGTCACGGTGGTCACCAAGGTCAACATTGACGACGGCTCGACCCGGTGGGCGCAGGGTGGCATCGCGGCCGTGCTCGACCCGGCCGACACTCCGGCGGCGCATGCCCGGGACACCGAGGTCGCCGGGGTCGGGCTCTGCGACCCGGCGGCGGTCCGGGTGCTGGTCGAGGAGGGCCCGACCCGGCTCCGGGAGCTGATGCGGATCGGCGCCGAGTTCGATCGTCACCCGGACGGCTCGCTGATGTTGACCCGCGAGGGCGGGCACCGGGCGGACCGGATCGTGCACGCCGGCGGGGACGCCACCGGTGCGGAGGTGCAGCGGGCCCTGCACGCCGCGGTGCAGCGCGACCCGTGGATCCGGCTGGTCGAACACGCCCTCGTGCTGGACCTGCTGCGGGCGCCCGGCGACGGTCCGGGCGGGCTCGGCCCGGCCTGCGGGATCACCCTGCACGTGTTGGGTGAGGGCAGCGAGGACGGCGTCGGCGCGTTGCTGGCCCGTGCGGTGGTGCTCGCCACCGGCGGGATGGGGCAGGTCTTCGCGGCCACCACCAACCCGGCGGTCTCCACCGGGGACGGTGTGGCGCTGGCGCTGCGGGCCGGCGCGGCGGTGACCGACGTGGAGTTCGTCCAGTTCCACCCGACCGCCCTGATCACCCCGCCCGGCGCGGGGGTGCCCGGTGCCGGGCACGCGCAGCAGCCACTGGTCTCCGAGGCGCTGCGCGGCGAGGGCGCGCACCTGGTGGACGCGGACGGCAAGAGGTTCATGGTGGGCCAGCACGAGTTGGCCGAGTTGGCCCCCCGGGACGTGGTGGCCAAGGGCATCCACCGGGAGCTGCTGGCCACCGGCGCGGACCACGTCTTCCTCGACGCGCGACACCTGGGCGGCGACTTCCTGGCCGGTCGGTTCCCCACCATCGTGGCATCCTGCCTGGCGATCGGCGTGGACCCGGCGACCGACCTGATCCCGGTGGCGCCGGCCGCCCACTACGCCTCCGGTGGGGTCCGCACCGACCTGCGCGGGCGCACCTCCATCCCCGGGCTGTACGCCTGTGGGGAGGTGGCCTGCACGGGCGTGCACGGCGCGAACCGGCTGGCCAGCAACTCACTGCTGGAGGGTCTGGTCTTCTCCCGGCGGATCGCCGAGGACATCGCGGCCGGCCTGCCCGAGCAGGCGCAGCCGGCGGACACCGGTGCCTGGCGTGGGGCTGCGGGCTGGGTGCTGCCGGCGGCGGCGACGCCGACCCTGCAACGGTCGATGACCCGGGGGGCCGGCGTGCTCCGGTCCGCGGCGACGCTGGCCGACGCGGCCGGGACGCTGACCGAGTTGGGCGTCGCCCGGGGCCGGCCGCGCACCGCCGACTGGGAGGCGACGAACCTGCTCACCGTGGCGTCGACGCTGGTTGCCGCCGCGTACGCACGCGGGGAGACCCGGGGTTGCCACTGGCGGGAGGACTTCCCGACGGCCGACGAGCGGTGGCTCGGCCACCTGGTCGGAGCGGTCGGGGCGCAGGGCCGGGTGACGCAACAGTGGGAGGGGACATCGTCATGACGGAGTCGACGCAGGCGGCGCTGCGGGCGGTCGGGCTGGATCCGGCGCAGGTGCGCCAGGTGATCGAGGGCGCGCTGGTCGAGGACCTGGGCCCGGGTTTCCTGGACGTCACCAGTGTGGCCACCATTCCGGCGGAGCAGAACGACACCGCCGACCTGGTGGCCCGCGCGGACGGGGTGGTGGCCGGCATGGCGGTGGCCGCCGCCGTGTTCGAGCTGGTGGGCGAGGTGACCGGCTTCGGTCGTACCGTCGAGGTGTCGGTGCTGGCCCGCGACGGTGAGCGGGTGGCCCGCGGCGACGTGCTGGCGACGGTGACGGGCCCGACCCGGCTGTTGCTGACGGCCGAGCGGACGGCGCTCAACCTGCTCTGCCGGATGTCCGGGGTGGCCACCCACACGCGGGCCTGGGCGGACGCGCTGGCCGGCACCAAGGCGATGGTGCTGGACACCCGCAAGACGACGCCGGGCCTGCGGGCGCTGGAGAAGTACGCGGTGCGGGCCGGCGGTGGCACCAACAAGCGGATGGGCCTCTACGACGTGGCCATGATCAAGGACAACCACAAGCTGGCGGCCGGGGGCATCACGGCGGCCTACCGGCGGGTCCGGGAGGCGTTCCCGGAGGTGCCGGTGCAGGTCGAGGTGACAACCGTCGACGAGGCGGTGGAGGCGGTGGAGGCCGGGGCGGACTTCCTGCTCTGCGACAACATGACGCCGGAGGTGCTGGCCGGGGCGGTGGCCGCGGTGGGTGACCGGGCGGAGCTGGAGGCGACCGGCGGGCTGACTCTGGAGGTGGCCGCCCGGTACGCGGCCACCGGCGTCGACTTCCTGTCGGTGGGCGCGCTGACGCACTCGTCGCCGATCCTGGACATCGCGCTGGACCTGCGTAGCGAGTAGTTGTCTAGGCTGCGTGCGTGCTGCTCTGCATCGACATCGGAAACACCAACACCGTGCTGGCGACCTTCGACCGCGACAAGCTGGTGCACTCCTGGCGGATCAAGACCGATGCCCGCTCGACGGCGGACGAGCTGGGCCTGATGTTCCGGGGTCTGCTTGCCGGTGACAACGTCGAGATCACCGGTGTGGCCGCCTGCTCCACGGTGCCGGCCGCGCTGCGGTCGCTGCGCACCATGCTCAGCCGCTACTACGCCGACCTGCCCAGCGTCGTGGTCGAGCCGGGAGTGCGGACCGGGGTGCAGCTGGCGATCGACAACCCCAAGGAGGTGGGCGCCGACCGGGTGGTGAACACCCTGGCCGCGTACACCCTCTACGGCGGCCCGTCGATCGTGGTGGACTTCGGCACCACCACCAACTTCGACGTGATCAGCGAGCGCGGCGAGTTCCTCGGCGGTGCCTTCGCCCCGGGCATCGAGATCTCCTTCGACGCGCTGGCCGCACGGGCCGCGCAGCTGCGCAAGGTTGAGGCCACCAAGCCCCGCTCGGTGATCGGCAAGAACACCGTGGAGTGCCTCCAGGCCGGCCTGTACTTCGGCTTCGCCGGCCAGGTGGACCGGATCGTCGAGCGGATGACCGAGGAGTTGGGGGAGGTGCGGGCGGTGATCGCCACCGGCGGCCTCGCCTCCCTGGTGATCAACGAGTGTCGCAGCATCACCCACCACGAACCGATGATCACGTTGATCGGTCTGCGGATGGTCTACGAGCGCAACCTGTGACCCCGCTGGTTCAGCGCCGTCGGGCGCGCAGCACCAGCGTCCGGTACGGCAGTTCGATGGTCTCCCGCCCCACCAGGGCGGGGTGGGTGTCCAGGAGTTCGGTCAGTCCCCGCTCAACCTGCTGCCGATCCTCCGTGCCGGCGGTGAGCCAGTACGACCGGGTGCGGACCACGCCGAACAGCTCATCCGGGGTGAGCGTGGCGCGGTGCTCGAACACGCGCTGCTCGATGGCGTCGAACGCGGGGCCGAAGTCGGCGTACTCGCCGAAGACCAGGCTCGACTTGTCCCCGAAGTGCGCGATGCGGCCCAGTTCGGCCACCCAGTCGACGCTGTCGTCCCGGATGTTCCAGATGGGGGCGAACGTGCCACCCGGGCGGAGCACTCGGGCCATCTCGGCGTGCGCGGGCTCCCGGTCGAACCAGTGGTACGCCGTCCCCACCAGCACCGCGTCTGCCGTCGAGTCGGGCAGTGGCACGGCCTCGGCGCTGCCCGCCAGCGCCGTCGTGCCCGGGGTGCTGGCGGCGAGCTGCGCCCGCATCCCCGGATCGGGCTCGACGGGTACGACCTGGTGGCCCAGGGCCAGCACGGCCCGGCTCAGGATGCCGGTGCCCGCCCCGAGGTCGACGACCCGGGCACCGCTCAGCCCATCGAGTGCCCAGCGGACGGCAGCCTCGGGATAACGTGGCCGAAACCGGTCGTAATCGCTCGCGGCGGCACCGAACGAGAGGGCGTGAGTGTGATCGACCATGGCGGGCAGGTTATCCCGTAACAGCCTCCGGGCCGCTTGAGTACGCTCGGGCCTGACCCCCTGTATCTCCGTGACGAGGAAGCGTGCCGTGAGCGAGCAGAACCCCGTGCCAGTGGACCCCGCCGACGACCTTCCCGAGCAGATGAAGGTCCGCCGGGAGAAGCGGGACCGGATGCTCGCCGAGGGCGTGGAGCCCTACCCGGTCGGCTTCTCCCGCACGGCCACCCTGGCGCAGGTCCGGGCGCGCTACGCCGACCTGCCGACCGACACGGCGACCGGCGACCAGGTCGCGGTCACCGGCCGGGTGATCTTCGTACGGAACACGGGCAAGCTCTGCTTCGCGACTCTCCGGGACGGCGACGGCACCGAGTTGCAGGCCATGCTCTCCCTGGATCGGGTCGGGCCGGAGCGGCTGGAGGCATGGAAGCGCCTGGTCGACCTCGGCGATCACGTCGGCGTCACCGGTGAGGTGATAACCAGCCGCCGGGGTGAGCTGTCGGTGCTGGCCGAGCGGTGGGAGATGACCGCCAAGGCGCTGCGACCGCTGCCGGTGGCCCACAAGCCCCTCTCCGAGGAGGCTCGCGTCCGGCAGCGTTACGTCGACCTGATTGTCCGGCCGCAGGCACGGGAGATGGTGCGTACCCGGGCCGCCGCGGTACGCAGTCTGCGCGATTCACTGCACGGGCAGGGCTTCATCGAGGTGGAAACGCCGATGTTGCAACTGCTGCATGGAGGAGCGGCCGCCCGACCGTTCGTGACCCACAGCAATGCGTTGAACACCGATCTGTATCTGCGAATCGCGCCGGAACTGTTTCTCAAGCGCGCCGTGGTCGGTGGCGTCGACCGAGTCTTCGAGATCAACCGCAACTTCCGTAATGAGGGTGTCGACTCTTCGCACTCGCCGGAGTTCGCGATGCTGGAGACGTACCAGGCGTACGGCGACTACGACACGATGGCCGAGTTGACCCGCAATCTCGTGCAACAGGCGGCGATCGCAGTCAGCGGCTCGACGGTGGTGACCCACGCCGACGGACGTGAGTTCGACCTGGGCGGCGAGTGGCGGTCGGTGACGTTGTTCGGTGTGCTTTCCGAGGCGCTGGGCGAGGAGGTCACGGTCCGCACCGAACGCACCCGCCTGGTGGAGTACGCCGACAAGGTGGGATTGGCCGTGGACCCGAAGTGGGGTCCGGGCAAGCTGGCCGAGGAACTGTTCGAGGAACTGGTCGTTCCCGGCCTGGAGGCGCCCACCTTCGTCCGGGACTACCCGGAGGAGACGAGCCCGCTCACCCGGGCCCACCGCAGCGAGCCGGGGCTGGCCGAGAAGTGGGACCTCTACGTGCTCGGCTTCGAGCTGGGCACCGCGTACTCCGAGCTGGTCGACCCGGTCGTGCAGCGGGAACGGCTGGTCGCCCAGGCGCAACTGGGCGCCCGGGGTGACGACGAGGCGATGCGTCTCGACGAGGACTTTCTCCGGGCGATGGAGTACGGAATGCCGCCGGCCGGCGGTATGGGAATGGGAATCGACCGGCTGTTGATGGCCCTGACCGGCCTCGGAATTCGGGAAACGATCCTCTTCCCGTTGGTCCGCCAGGAGTAGTCCCGCCCGGGTTCACGCCGAGCCGTAACGGGATCCTATTGACGCGACGAGCGGCGCGGGGGTTATTGTGCTCTCGTTAGCAGGATCACCCTGCTCGAAAGGAATGTGGGACGTGGCCAAGCAGATCATTCACAAGCTGGTCGATGACCTGGACGGCGGGGACGCGGACGAGACCGTCAAGTTCGCCCTCGACGGCGTTCAGTACGAGATCGACCTGTCGAGTGCCAACGCCGCGAAATTGCGGGATGCATTTGCGCAGTACGTGGGCGCCGGTACCAAGGTCGGCCGGGGCGGCGTCGTGATCGGTGGGCGGGCTGCCCGCGGTCGGGGCGGCGCGACTGCCGATCGGGAACAGAACAAGGCGATCCGGGAGTGGGCCAAGAAGGCCGGCAAGGACATCTCGGACCGGGGTCGTATCCCGCAGGAGATCGTCGACGAGTTCCACGCGAAGCGCTGATCCATCAGCAACTCGGTGGCCAACCGCCACCGCAGGCGACACCGACGCCGGGCCGGAGGAGTTCTCCGGGCCGGCGTCGCCGTATCCGCCCGGCGGGAAGCATTCCGGGTCCGCCGACGTTGTCCACAACCAGTGGAACAGCTATCCACAGCCTGTGGACAACCTTCCCAGGGCCGGGCGCGGGGTTCGCCGCGACCGGCGGTCCGCCCTCCCGGAGCCTCCCGGAGCGCTTCCCGGGCCGGGACAGGGCTTCCGTGGAGCCAGTCGGATTTCGCTCTGCGCGTAGCGACAGGGCTACCGGAACACCTCCTGAGCGCGGACGGTTGTTCAAAACGACGTGGAACCGACCCAGACCAGAGACACACGACCTCAGCTGAGTCGGTGAACGACGATAGAGTAAGGAGGCACGGACGCCCGTCCTGGACGTTCGTGCACCGGCCCCGCCAAGATCTTGACCATCAAGGCGCACGGCACGTGAGGAGCACGAGGGCATGTTCGAGCGGTTCACCGACCGAGCGCGACGGGTTGTCGTCCTGGCCCAAGAAGAGGCCCGGATGCTCAACCACAACTACATCGGTACGGAACACATCCTGCTGGGCCTGATCCACGAAGGTGAAGGCGTCGCGGCAAAGGCCCTGGAGAGCCTCGGCATCTCCCTGGAGGGCGTCCGCCAGCAGGTCGAGGAGATCATCGGCCAGGGCCAGCAGGCGCCGAGCGGGCACATCCCGTTCACGCCGCGGGCGAAGAAGGTGCTGGAGCTGTCGCTGCGCGAGGCGCTGCAGCTCGGCCACAACTACATCGGCACGGAGCACATCCTGCTCGGGCTGATCCGTGAGGGCGAGGGCGTTGCCGCCCAGGTGCTGGTCAAGCTCGGCGCCGACCTCAACCGGGTCCGCCAGCAGGTGATCCAGCTGCTCTCCGGCTACCAGGGCAAGGAGCCCGCCGCGGCGGGCGCCGCGCCGGGTGAGGCCGCGCCGTCGACCAGCCTGGTGCTGGACCAGTTCGGCCGCAACCTGACTCAGGCCGCCCGCGAGGGCAAGCTCGACCCGGTCATCGGGCGCGAGAAGGAAATCGAGCGGGTCATGCAGGTGCTCTCCCGCCGTACCAAGAACAACCCGGTCCTGATCGGTGAGCCCGGCGTCGGTAAGACCGCCGTGGTGGAGGGGCTGTCCCAGAAGATCATCAAGGGCGAGGTGCCCGAGACTCTGAAGGACAAGCAGCTCTACACGCTCGACCTGGGCGCGCTCGTCGCCGGTTCCCGCTACCGCGGTGACTTCGAGGAGCGCCTCAAGAAGGTGCTCAAGGAGATCCGCACCCGCGGTGACATCATCCTGTTCATCGACGAGATCCACACCCTGGTGGGTGCGGGTGCCGCCGAGGGCGCGATCGACGCCGCGAGCATCCTCAAGCCGATGCTGGCCCGTGGTGAGCTGCAGACCATCGGTGCCACCACGCTGGATGAATACCGCAAGCACCTGGAGAAGGACGCCGCTCTCGAGCGCCGGTTCCAGCCGATCCAGGTGGGTGAGCCGTCGCTGGCCCACACCATCGAGATCCTCAAGGGCCTGCGTGACCGCTACGAGGCTCACCACCGCGTCTCGATCACGGATGCCGCTCTCGTGGCTGCCGCGACCCTGGCCGACCGGTACATCTCCGACCGCTTCCTGCCGGACAAGGCGATCGACCTGATCGACGAGGCCGGTGCCCGGATGCGGATCCGTCGGATGACCGCGCCGCCAGACCTGCGTGACTTCGACGAGCGCATCGCCCAGGTGCGTCGCGACAAGGAGTCCGCGATCGACGCGCAGGACTTCGAGCGCGCCGCGCAGCTGCGTGACAAGGAGAAGCAGCTGCTGGGTCAGAAGGCTCAGCGGGAGAAGGAGTGGAAGGCCGGTGACCTGGACGTCGTCAGCGAGGTTGACGACGAGCAGATCGCCGAGGTGCTCGGCAACTGGACCGGCATCCCGGTCTACAAGCTGACCGAGGAGGAGACCTCACGCCTGCTGCGCATGGAGGACGAGCTGCACAAGCGCGTCATCGGCCAGGAGGATGCGGTCAAGGCGGTCTCGAAGGCGATCCGGCGTACCCGGGCCGGCCTGAAGGACCCGAAGCGCCCGTCGGGCTCGTTCATCTTCGCCGGCCCGTCCGGCGTCGGTAAGACCGAGCTGTCCAAGGCGCTCGCCGAGTTCCTCTTCGGCAGCGAGGATGCCCTCATCCAGCTGGACATGTCCGAGTTCCACGACCGTTACACGGTCTCCCGGCTCGTGGGTGCCCCTCCCGGCTACGTCGGCTACGACGAGGGCGGGCAGCTGACCGAGAAGGTGCGGCGTCGGCCGTTCTCGGTGGTCCTCTTCGACGAGATCGAGAAGGCCCACCCGGACGTGTTCAACACGCTCCTGCAGATCCTCGAAGACGGTCGGCTCACCGACGGCCAGGGTCGGATCGTGGACTTCAAGAACACGGTCATCATCCTGACCACCAACCTGGGCACCCGTGACGTCGCCAAGGCGGTGTCGCTGGGCTTCCAGCAGTCGGAGGACTCCGAGTCCAACTACGACCGGATGAAGCAGAAGGTCAACGACGAGCTCAAGCAGCACTTCCGGCCTGAGTTCCTCAACCGGATCGACGACACCATCGTCTTCCACCAGCTGCGCCAGACCGAGATCCTCTCGATCGTGGACATCATGATCCAGCGGATCGAAGGCCAGCTGCGCAACAAGGACATGGGTCTGGAGCTGACCGACAACGCCAAGAAGTACCTGGCCGCGAAGGGCTTCGACCCGGTGCTCGGTGCCCGTCCGCTTCGTCGCACGATCCAGCGCGACATCGAGGACAACCTCTCCGAGCGCATCCTGTTCAACGAGCTGACCCCGGGTCAGATCGTCGTGGTGGACTGCGAAGGCGACCCGGACGACATCGACAAGTCCAAGCTCGTCTTCCGGGGCTCGGACAAGCCGGTCGAAGTTCCGGACGCCGTCCCGGCCGACCTCGGTGGCACTGCCGCTGGCACCGCCGCCGCAGGCGTGGACGAGTAGCACAACCAGCAAGAGGCGGGGCCCCGACGGCGCAAGCCATCGGGGCCCCGCCCTTTCTGCATCCCCCACAGGTCATGCCCGCCGCGCTGGCTCGTCGCGGTGGCCGACGCACAGGTCAGAGCCGCTGCGTTGGCGCGCTTGGCGCCGCACAGGCCATACCCGCCCCCGCGCGGTGCGTCGGCGACGGCCATTGGGTGCTGAGGGGTGCCCGTGCGCCGTGGGGCCCTTGGGTCCGGTGGGCAGAGTGGGGTCGTCAGGTGGTCAGGTCGGCGGTGGGGAGGGACGGATTGTCGCCGGCCAGCCGGAAGGAGTCGGCGCCGGCCGGTTCGACCAGCCCGTCCTGCACCAGGCCAGCGAGGGCGCGGGCGCGTTGTACGTCGTCGGTCCAGACCTGGTCGAGCCGCTGGTGCGGGACCGGCTCGGTGCTCTCCCGGAGCACTCCGAGCAGCAGGCCGCGTACCTGCCGGTCGGTGCCCGCGTACCGCTGGGGTCGGCGGCTTGGCCCCGTCGGCGCCCGCCGGCCGGACGCCCGCCACGCGCAGATCGCCTCGACCGGGCAGGCTGGGCAGCGCGGTGACCGGGCCGTGCAGATCACCGCGCCCAGTTCCATGAACGCGGCACTGGCCAACGCCGCCGCGGCCGGTTCGATCGGAAGCAGTTCTTCGGTGGCGACCAGGTCGGCTGGTCGGGTGACCGGCCCGGCGTCCGGTTCGCCGGCCACCGCCCGGCAGACGACCCGGCGCACGTTGGTGTCGACCACGGGGTGCCGCTGGCCGTACGCGAACGCGGCCACCGCCCGTGCCGTGTAGGTGCCGACGCCCGGCAGGGCCAGTAGCTGCTCCAGCCGGTCCGGCACCTGCCCGCCGTGCCGGTCGACGATCGCGACCGCGCATTCCCGCAGCCGGACCGCCCGACGGGGGTAGCCGAGGCGTCCCCACATCCGGATCGCCTCGGCCGGGGTGTCCGCCGCCAACGCGGCCGGGTCCGGCCAGCGGGCCAGCCACGCCTGCCAGGCCGGCACCACCCGGACCACGGGCGTCTGCTGGAGCATGACCTCGCTGACCAGGATGGCCCACGGGGTGACCCCGGGCTCGCGCCACGGCAGGTCACGGGCGTGTTGTTGGAACCATCGGCTGACCAGGGTGGCGAAATCGGGTGAAGTCATGGCGTCGTCGATGATGTCACGGGTGGCGTTCCCGTTGGGTGGGCGGCTCGGGCGGGGTGCCGCGTCGACGTTCGCCGGACGGGGGAGAATGCCCGAATGAACGAGCTCGCGATCACCGTCATCGGTCGGGACCGGCCGGGCATCGTGGCCGACGTCGCGGAGGTGCTGGCCGGACTGGGCGCGAACCTCACCGACAGCACGATGACGCGGCTGCGGGGGCATTTCGCGATGACCCTCATCTGCACCGGGCCGGCCGCTGCCGAGGTCGAGGCCGCGCTGGCGCCGCTGGCCGCCGAGGGCCAGCTGCTGGCGACGGTACGCGCGGTAACCCCGGATGGGGAGGTGCCTGCGGCGGGTGAGCCGTACGTGATGGCGGTGCACGGTTCGGACCGGATGGGGATCGTCGCGGCGATGACGCGGGTGCTGGTGGACGCCGGCGGGAATGTCACCGATTTGAGCACCCGGTTGACCGGTGCGCTCTACGTGGTGGTGGCGGAGGTCGAGTTGCCGGCGGGCGTGGCGGACACGCTGATCGACCGGCTGCACCGGACGGCTGCCGAGCTGGGCGTGGAGGTCACGCTCCGGCCGGCGGACTCGGACCTGTTGTGACCGGCGAGGGGCCGCCCGCCGGTCTGGGGGACTGGACACCGGAGTCGTTGGACGTGCCGGGCGAGGTGCGGGCGGTGGTGTCCGCGCCGCATCCGGTGTTGAGTCGGGCCGCTGACGAGGTCGACCCCACCGCGAAGGAGACGGTCCAACTCGCGGCCGACCTGGTGGCCACGATGAGAGTCTCGCCGGGTTGCGTCGGGTTGGCCGCGCCGCAGGTGGGGGTTGGCGCACGCGTCTTCGCCGTCGACGTGACCGGGCACCCGAAGGCGGTCACGGTGCACGGCACGTTCGTGCTGTGCAACGCCCGCGTGGTCGAGGCGACGCGGTGGAAACCGGGCCGCGAGGGCTGCATGTCCGTGCCGGACCTCACCGGGGACGTGAAGCGGGCCAGCCGGCTGGTGGTGGAGGGTGACCTGCCGGGCACCGGTGAGCCGGTCCGGCTGGTGACCGACGGCTTCGAGGCTCGGGCGTTACAGCACGAGATCGACCATTGCGCGGGGCTGCTCTTCCTGGATCGGGTGGCCGGCGCGCACGCCGTCTACCAGCGCAAGGTCTATCTGTGACCGGGTGCCGGGCGGTTGCGCCCTCCGTCCCTTGTGGAGGGTGGGGCGCGCGCCCGAAAGCGGCCCCGGCGCGTCGCGCCGCACTCGCGGCTGGGGCGCGACTACGGTGGAGGGCATCATGCGTCTGACGGTCGGCCCCCTGCCACCCGCCGTGTACTGGCGGCGTCGCGCCGTCGTACTCGGAGCGGGGTTTCTCTTCCTGATTGTCCTGCTCTACTCCTGCACCGGTCCGGGTCGTTCCGGGGGTCAGCAGCCGAAGGCGGGGGGTTCGCCGTCGGCGACGTCTGATCCCGGCGGACCGGTGCTGACACCGCAGACCGGGGGCCCGTCGACGTCCGCGTCAGCCGATTCGGGCCTGACGAATCCGACCCCCGCGATCACCAGCAACACGCCTCCGTTGAGTGCGGCCGCCGGTTCGGAGGACGACAGCACCTGCACCGACGACGAGATCAGCGTGGTCTCGTCGGCGAGTGCGACCTCGGTTCAGCGAGGAGCGGTGGTCGAGCTGGAACTGAAGATCAAAAACACGTCGGACCGGACGTGCAGTCGCAACGTCGGCGCCGATCTTCAGGAGATCTTCATCAAGTCCGGTGCCGAGAAGGTCTGGTCGTCGGACACCTGCGCCAAGGCCACCGGGTCGGACGTGCAGGCGTTCACGCCGGACTTCGTGCGTTCCTACCAGGTGCCGTGGAACGGGCGGGACACCAGCCGCTGTGACGGTGCGCTTGCCGGCGGACCGTTCGCGCCGGTCGGGTCGTACCAGGTGTTCGCCCGGGTCGGCACGAAGCTCAGCGACCCCGTGAAGCTCACCGTCACCGGCTGAGTCGGGTCAGACGTAGCGTTCCAGGATGGATGCCTCGGCGAGCCGGGACAGCCCTTCCCGGACGCCCCGGGCCCGGGCATCGCCCACGCCCTCGACGGCCTGCAGGTCTTCCACGGTCGCGCCGAGCAGCCGCTGGAGGCTGCCGAAGTGCAGCACCAGCCGATCGACCACCGCCACCGGCAGTCGGGGCACCTTCGCCAGCAGCCGGAAGCCACGCGGGCTGACGGCCGCGTCCAGTGCGTCGGACGCGGCCGGGTAGCCGATCGCCTTGGCCACCGACACCAGGTCGATCAGCTCGGTGGCACCGAGCAGGTCCAGCTCGACAAGCGCCTCGTCGAGGGTGCGCGACTTGCGGCCGACCGGGAGGTAGTCCCGGATGACAAGCGTCCGGTCGGCGTCGACCCCGGCCATCAGCTCGTCGAGTTGCAGGGCGAGCAGACGGCCGTCGGTGCCCAGCTCCACCACGTAACCGGCGATCTCGTCGGCGATCCGGCGAACCATCTCCAGCCGCTGCACCACGGCCACCGCATCCCGCACGGTGACCAGATCCTCGATCTCCAGGGCGGAGAGCGTGCCGGAGACCTCGTCCAGCCGGAGCTTGTAGCGCTCCAGGGTGGCGAGCGCCTGGTTGGCCCGGGAGAGGATCGCCGCCGAGTCGTCGAGCACGTGCCGTTGGCCGTTGACGTAGAGGCTGATGATCCGCATGGACTGACTGACCGAAATGACCGGATAGCCGGTCTGTCGGGCCACCCGCTCGGCCGTGCGGTGTCGGGTGCCGGACTCTTCGGTTGGGATGGACGGGTCGGGCATCAGGTGCACGGCCGCCCGGACGATCCTGGTGCCGTCGCTGGAGAGCACGACGGCGCCGTCCATCTTGCACAGCTCGCGCACCCGGGTCGCGGAGAACTCCACGTCCAGCGGGAAGCCGCCGGTGCACAGGCCCTCGACCACCTTGTCGTAGCCGAGCACGATGAGAGCGCCCGTGCGACCCCGCAGGATGCGCTCCAGACCGTCACGCAGGGCGGTGCCCGGGGCCATTAGGGCGAGATTGGCCCGCAGCGGATCCCCGGCGCTCCCGGCGGCTCCCGCGGTCACGCTCACGCTGATCGGGCGGGCGGGCGAGCCCACGGCGCCGGTGCGGGCCTGGGGCGGCGCGCCGGCTGGCTTGGTGGTATCGCGGTCGATCGGCACGGGCACAGTCTACGGACTGCCGTGCGGTGGGTGCTGTCGTGGTTACTGTGATGTGTCACGATGCCGCCCTTTCCAACGTTTTCCGCTTGCGACGTGCTGTCCGGTTTCGCCGCCCTCGTCGGCACGGTGGGTCACTCGGCGGACGCGCGGGCCGCATGGTGCAGCGCCGAACGGACGTCGGTGACCTCGGTCACCCGCATCTGCTCGGGGCCGGCGCCGGTGCTGGCCGGGCCGCAACCGGGCGGCACGAGGGCCACCTTGAACCCCAGCCGGGCCGCCTCGGCCAGCCGGCGAGGCACCGCCCCGACCCGGCGTACCTCACCGGTCAGCCCCACCTCACCGATCGCCACCAGGTGCGGCGCGATCGCCAGGTTGAGCCCGCCGGAGGCGACCGCCAGCGCCACCGCGAGGTCGGCGGCCGGCTCCACCACCCGGATCCCGCCCACCGTGGCGGCGAAGACCTCCCGGTCGTGCAGGGTCAGCCGCTCGGTGCGCCGTTGCAGGACCGCGAGCACCATCGCCAGTCGCGCCGAGTCGAGACCGGAGACGGTGCGTCGGGGAGAGCCCGCCACGGTCGCGCCGATCAGCGCCTGCACCTCGGTGACCAGCGCCCGCCGCCCCTCCATGGCCACCGTCACGCAGGTGCCCGGGACCGGTTCCGCGTAGCGGGTCAGGAACAAACCGGACGGGTCGGCCAGGCTGCTGATGCCGCCCTCGTGCATCTCGAAGCAGCCGACCTCGTCGGCTGCGCCGAACCTGTTCTTCACGCCGCGCACCAGGCGCAGCGACGAGTGCTTGTCGCCCTCGAAGTGCAACACCACGTCGACCAGGTGCTCCAGCACCCGAGGCCCGGCGACCTGGCCGTCCTTGGTGACGTGCCCGACCAGCACGGTCGCGATGCCCCGCTCTTTGGCGACCGAGACCAGCGCGGCGGTGACCGCGCGGACCTGGGTCACGCCACCGGGCACCCCCTCGGTGCCGGTGGTCGAGATGGTCTGCACCGAGTCGAGCACCAACAGGCCCGGCTTGACCGCGTCGAGGTGACCGAGCACCGAGGCCAGGTCGCTCTCCGCGGCGAGGTAGAGCTGCTCGTGCAGGGTGCCCATCCGCTCGGCGCGCAGGCGCACCTGACTCACCGATTCTTCGCCACTGACCACCAGCGAAGGGCTGCCAGCGCCGACCGCCCACTGCTGCGCCACGTCCAGTAGGAGGGTGGACTTGCCCACGCCGGGCTCGCCGGCGAGCAACACCACGGCTCCGGGGACCAGGCCGCCGCCGAGCACCCGGTCGAGCTCGCTCACCCCGGTGGGACGGGCGCGTGCCGGAGCGGCGCTGATGGTGGCGATCGGTCGGGCCGGCTCGGCCGGCATCCGGGAGCTGACCACCCGACCGGAGACGGTCGGGCCGGTCACCGTGCTCTCGACCACCGCCCCCCACTCGCCGCACTCTGGGCAGCGCCCCACCCACTTGGGTGGCTGGTGCCCGCAGGCGTCGCACTGGTAGGCCGGACGCGGCTCGCGGGCGGCGGACCGACCACGGGCGGCACCGGCCGTGCCGCCCCGCGGAGGGGTCGATCGGGAGGTGGTCACATCAGGACGCTAGTCCTCGCGTACGACGAAAACACCCCGGCGTGGTGGTCACCACGCCGGGGCGTTTGTCGATGTGCGGGGTCGGGTCACTCGTGGGTCGTGCCGCCCTCGTTGCCCTCGTAGCCACCCTCGCGCTCGATGATCGGCGACGGAGGGGCCGCCGGGGTGAGCGGCACCGCGATCGGCGCCTGGCCGGTGACCGTGTTGCCGTTGCCGAAGTCGAAGGTCACCACGACGTTCTGGCCGGAGCGCAGCGCCTCGGTCAGGCCGATCAGCCGGAGCTGACTGGTGGCCTCCGAGTTGAACTGGATGTAGCTCAACGGCGCCAGCTCGATCCGGGCCGGCTGACCCGGAGCGGCCGGGCTGGCCGAACCCGACGCCCGCGCCGACTCGGGGGCGGACGGGGTGGCCGAGGACGACCCGGTCTCGGAGGGCGTGGCCGAGGGGCTCGCCGAACCGGACGTCGAGGTCGACGGGCTGGCCGAGCCGGACGGCGACGGGCTCGTCGAGGCGGACTCGGAGGCGGACGGCGACGGGCTCGCCGAGCCGCCGCTGATCACCACCTCGCGGGCGCTCTCGGTGGTGACGGTGACCGTCACGGTCTCCTTGGAGTCGTTGTAGATCACCGCGCTGAGCCCGGCGTCCTGGCCGGTCCGGTAACCCTCGGTGCCCGGGAAGTCCACCAGCAGGCCGCGCACGGAGAAGGAGCCGTTGCTGGTCGTGAGGTTGACGCCCTGGACCGACGGCTCCTTCAACGCGGTCTCGGCGATCTGACCGGTGCCGCATCCGGAGGTCAGCAGGCTGGCTGCCGCAACTCCGGACAGCAACAGGGCCGCCCGCCGGGATCCCCTGATCGAGCGCGTCACGTCGGTCCTCCTCGTCACAATCCCCACCCGGGCCGTACGCCGGGCGCGGTGGCCATACCCGCGCAGACCGCGCTCCAGGGTAGTTGGGGCTGATCGAGGCCCGCACGCGGACCCGGCAATGCCACCTCACCGGGTGGCTGTCACACCACCCGACCGCTCGCCACCAGCAGAACCACGTCGATGAGGGCCACCAGCATCACCGCCCGGAAGGCCGCCACCGGCCGCCGGCCGGCCCGGATCGCCGAGCGCCCGGCGTACCAGCTCAGCGGCGGCACCACGGCGGCCGTGCCGACCGCCGCCCAGCCGATCGCCGACGGTGGCCCCGGAGGGCCGAGGGCCAGGGCCGCCGTCGCCGCGAGGAGGAGGCCGGCCGCGGCCACCCGGCTGCCGGCGGCGCCCAGCCGGTGCGGCAGGCCGCGCACGCCGGTCCGGGCGTCGTCGGCCAGGTCGGGCAGCACGTTGGCGAAGTGCGCGCCGGCGCCCAGGCACGCCGCCGCCACCACCAACCAGACGGGCGGGGTCGGCTGACCGGGCAGTGCCAGCACCACGAAGGCGGGCAGCGCGCCGAAGGACACCGCGTAGGGCAGCACCGAGAACAGGGTGGCCTTCAGCGGCCAGTCGTAGAGCAGGGCGGAGACCAGGGCGAGCGTCAACCAGAACGCCGCCGCCGGGTTCGTGGTCAGCGCCAGCAGCGGGCAGGCCACCGCGGCCGCCGCGGCGGCCCAGGCCGTGGCGCGCCGCCCGACCGCGCCACTGGCGACCGGCTTGTCGGTACGCCCCACAGTGGCGTCCCGCTCGGCGTCCAGCGCGTCGTTGGTCCAGCCGACGGCGAGCTGACTGGCCAGCACGGCAAGCACCACCGAGGCGATTCCGGCCGGTCGGTGGCCCACTCCCCACGCCAGCAGACCGGCCACCGTGGTCACCGCTGCGGCCGGTTCCGGATGGCTCGCTCTGACCAGCCCTAACACCCTCGACGACATAAGGGAAGTCTGGTCGTTACCGAGCAGTCGTGCCACGCTCGGTGCCATGCGAGACGTGGCTGCGGCCGGGGCATCCAGCGGTGCGAGGGTGCTGCCGCGAAACGATCCGCGTCAGTACGACGACCTGGCCGGTGAGTGGTGGCGACCGGATGGCGCGTTCGCGATGCTGCACTGGCTGGCGGAGGCCCGTGCGGCGCTGGTGCCACCGGCCACCCGCCCCGACGCGCTGCTCGTCGACCTGGGCTGCGGCGCCGGTCTGCTCGCGCCGCACCTGACCGGCAAGGGCTACCGCCACATCGGGGTGGACCTGACCCGCTCGGCACTGGTGCAGGCGGCCGAGCACGGGGTGCGGGTGGTCCAGGGTGATGCCACCGCGGTCCCGCTGCCCGACGGCTGCGCCGACGTGGTCTCCGCCGGAGAGTTGCTGGAGCACGTACCGGCCTGGCCGCGCGCGGTGGCCGAGGCGTGTCGGCTGCTGCGCCCCGGTGGCGTGTTGGTGTTGGACACCCTGAACGACACGGCGCTGGCCCGACTCGTCGCGGTACGGATCGCCGAGCGGCTGCCGACGGTGCCACGCGGTATCCACGATCCCCGGTTGTTCGTGGACGCGCGGGCGCTGGTGGCCGAGTGCGCCCGACACGGTGTCGACCTGCGGCTGCAGGGCATCCGTCCGCAGGTCGGCGGCATGCTCGCCTGGCTGTTGCGCCGCGCCCGCGCGGGCGGCGCGTCCGCTGCGACGCCGGCCGGTAATGCGCCGCGCATCGTGCCGACCCGGTCCACCGCTGTGCTCTACCAGGGCCGGGGGGTCCGCAAAGGATAGTCAGGCCGTGGCGGGGTATGGAACGCCGAGGAGGAACGAGATGACGGTGCACGCGCTTGAGGCAGCACGCCGGTTGGCACCGCGGTTCGCCGCGCGGGCGGCCGAGCACGACCGGGACGGTTCCTTCCCCGTGGACGACTTCGCCGACCTGCGCGAGGCCGGCCTGTTCGGGTTGATGGTGCCCCGGGCCCTCGGCGGTCTGGGAGCCACCTTCGCCGAGTACGCCGCGGTGGCCACTGAGCTTGCCCGGGGCAACGGTGCGACCGCCCTGGTGTTCAACATGCACGCCTCGGTGACCGGCGCGCTGGGCGCGGTCACCGAGGAGTTGGCCGAGGCGCTGGGCGTACCGGACGAGGCGTTGGCCGCCCGGGACCGGCTGCTCACCGCCGCCGCCCAGGGGTCCTGGTACGCGGTCGCGATGAGCGAGCGGGGCGCGGGTGCCCGGCTGTCCCAGCTGACCACGGCGTACGAGCCGACCGACGGGGGCTGGCAGCTCAAGGGCAGCAAGACCTTCTGCTCCGGGGCGGGGCACGCGGACGGCTACCTGGTGGCGGCGCGCAGCGCGGCCGATCAGTCCGTGGTCTCCCAGTTCCTGGTGCCGGCCGGCGACGGACTGACCGTGGAGCCGACCTGGGACTCGCTCGGCATGCGCGCCACCTCCTCCCACGACCTGCACCTGGATGTCAGCGTGCCGGCGGACCGGCTGCTCGGTGGGGTGGAAGGGCTGGCGCTGGTGGTCGCCCAACTGATGCCGCACTGGCTGGTGGCCAGCTACGCGGCCGTCTACGTGGGGGTCGCCCGCGCGGCGATCGACGCGGCGGCCGAGCACCTCAACGCCCGTAACCTCGCCGGCCTGCCGGCGGTGCGGGCCCGGTTGGGTCGGGCGGACGCGGCGACGGCCGCCGCGCAACTGGTGGTCGCGGAGGCGGCCCGCCGGGTGGACGAGGCCCCCGGTGACGAGGAGACCAACCGCTGGGTGTGGCGGGCGAAGCTGCTCGCCGGCACCACGGCCGCCGAGGTGGCGGCGTCCGTGCTGGAGGCGGCGGGCACGTCGGCGACCCGCCGTGGTCATCCGTTGGAACGGCTCTACCGCGACGCCCGGTGCGGCTCACTGCACCCGGCCACGTCGGATGTCTGCGCCGACTGGCTCGGCATCGCGGCACTGGGCGGCGACCCGGATCGTGACGGATCGGCACCGCGTTGGTGAGCCCGCCGTACGGGACTCGCACGGAAAACGGACCGGCTGAGGTGGCCGGTCGGACGGCCAGGGGGAGGACAGCATCTGACGAGAGGTGGGGATCGTGTCCGTACCAGTGATCGCGGGGCTCGGGACTGCGCAGCCGCCGACCGCTTCGCAGGACGAGTTGTGGGAGGGCTTCTTCTCCCGGCACTTCTCCGGCACCACCCGGTCGTTGGCCCAGCGAATCTTCGCCAACTCGGGGGTGACCCGGCGGCAGGCTGCGGTCAACCCGCTGCTGGAGGACGTTTCGGACTGGCCGACCGAGCGCCGGATGCGCCGCTACCAGGTGGAGGCGCTGCCGCTGGGCAAGGAGGCGGTGGGCCGCGCGTTGACCGCAGCCGGGCTGAGCGCCGGTGACATCGGGCTGTTCGTCGTCTGCTCCTGCACCGGGTACGCCACCCCGGGGCTGGACATCCTGCTCGCCCGCGACCTGGGGATGGCCGCGGACACCCAGCGCATGTTCATCGGTCACATGGGCTGTTACGCGGCGCTGCCGGGGCTCGGCGCGGCGAGTGACTTCGTCACCGCCCGGGGTCGTCCGGCGTTGCTGCTCTGCGCGGAGTTGACCAGCCTGCACATCCAGCCGTCCAGCGCCCGGGTGGACACCCAGCAGATCGTCTCCCACGCGCTCTTCTCGGACGCCGCGGTCGCCGCCGTGGTCGTGCCGGGTGGCCCGGGGTACGCGGTGCGCGAGGTCACCGCCGTCACCGACACCTCGACCGCCGACCACATGACCTGGGACGTCACCGACGCGGGTTTCCGGATGGGGTTGTCGCCGAAGGTGCCGCAGGTGCTGTCCAGGCACGTCCGTGGGCTGGTCGACGACCTGCTGGCCCGGCACGGCGTCGCCAGCTCCGAGGTGGACGGTTGGGCCGTGCACCCGGGCGGGCCGCGGATCCTCAACGTGGTCGAGCGGGAGTTGGCGTTGCCCCCGCAGGGGCTGGCGGCGTCCCGGGCGACGTTGGACGAGCACGGCAACTGCTCGTCGCCGACCGTACTGCTGATCCTGGACCGGTTGGGCCGGGCGACGCCGGCGGCTCGGCGCATCGTCATGCTGGCCTTCGGCCCCGGCCTCACCCTGTACGCCGCCCTGCTCGATCGACAGGACTAAACCTCCGGCCGGTACGCTCGGTGGGTGGACGCGACCTCGGACGACCGGCTCCGCTCGCTGGTCCTGTTTGGTGCGGCGGTGGCTGTCCTGGTCGTCGGCGGTTGGTGGTGGCATTCTGCCGCGCCCGCGTCGACAGTCGGGGCGGCTTCCTCTCGCACGGCGATGCCGAGCGCCGCGCAGAGCGTCAGCACCCCGTTGGAGCGTGCGCTGGCGGGGGCGGAGCCCGATGAGCGGGTGACGGTGCGGATGGACTCCAACACCGGCGAGGTCCTCCGGGTGCGTAGCGGCCCCCGGGCGGTGATCGACCCCGCGACGGGCTCGATCACCGACATCAAGGGCGACCCAGCGGTGCTTTTTCCGGCGGGTGACCTGCCGCCGTTCCAACAGACGATCTGGCGGGAGGAGCGGGCGCTGGCTCCTGGTGATGAAGTCTCCCGGCGGGCCGGCGACGACGGTGCCCGCTACCTGCTCCAGTACCGGTGCACCCGCCCTGGCACGATGGTCGTGACGAGCGCCGGGGCCGGAATCGTCGGCCGGTCGCGCATCGACTGCGACGGCATGATCGCCAATGCCGAGGTGCTGCCCGGTGGCGGGCCGTTCCGGGTGTCGCTGTCGGCCGTCGATCGGCCCATCGACATCCAGGCGCAGCTCGTCGCGTTGCCCCGGTAGGCGCGGCGGGTCAGGCGGCCAGGGCGCTGAGGTCGCTCCGGTAGGAGTCGCTGGTGCCCAGCTCGGGCAGCACCCGGGTCACGGTGCCGGCCCGGTCGACCAGCAGGGCGGTCGCGGCACCGGGACGGGCCGGTTGGCCCAGGAACGAGCGCAGCCCTCCGGCGGGGTCGGCCAGGGCACGAGCCTGCCGCTGGATGGTCGCCCCAGCCGGCACCGTCCGCCCCCCGGTGACGGTGACCACGGAGACCCCGGCGGGCGCGGCCGCCAGGGCGTCGCTGACCCGGTCCGGGCAGGGGCAGCCGTCCAGGAGGATGATCATGGCGGGTACCACGCCGCGCAGTGGCACGGGCGCGTTGTCCGCGTCGACCAGGTCCAGTGCGGGCAGCGCCCGACCGGCGAGAGCCGCGGGCGGCGAGTAGGGGGCCGGGGTCGGACGATCGGTGCCCCGGTTTGCCCGGGGCCAGGTGACCACCAGCAGGCCGGTCAGTGTGGTGACGACAGCCACCAGCAGGACCAGCAGCGGCAGGCCCAGAGCGCGGTGACCCTCGGGGCGGCCGCCGGCCCGGCGCAGCTCACGGCGAAGCTGGGCGGCCTCGGCGGCCAGCGCGGAGGCGTCGTCGGGAACCACCACCCGGCCCCATTCGGGCGGCAGGCCGGGCAGACCGTCGGCTGGCCCGTATCCCTCTGCGTCCGGCTTGCCCATCGGACCTCCTGGAAGCGTCTCGAGAGCGGAGTGCGGCTCGGTCTCCAGGGTCGCGCACCCGGGGCTCCTCCCGCTAGACCTGGGCGCGGTCCTGCTTGCCGGGCTACCATGGGAGGAGCGCATAGCCCTTGATCTCGACGTTCTGTTCACCCGTACCGGGCAGTCATTTGTGCGTTACGGAGCGTGTTCGAACCATCGGTTTGACCGCCTGTCAAGCTGAAGCAAGACCTCTCACAGGGCCCCTGAGCTGCGCCAACGGTCAGGACATCGGTGAGACATCGGTGCCTGACCGTGTTACCCTAGACACAGCGAAAGGGGTTTCGAACCTATGGTTTTCAGTGTCGGCGAGACCGTTGTTTACCCCCACCACGGGGCCGCACTCATCGAGGCAATCGAGACTCGGGTCATCAAGGGCGAGCCTAAGCAATACCTCGTCCTGAGGGTCGCGCAGGGTGACCTGACGGTCCGGGTGCCGGCCGAGAACGCCGAGATCGTGGGCGTCCGCGAGGTGGTCGGCGAAGAGGGCCTCGGTAAGGTCTTCGACGTTCTGCGGGCTCCGCACACCGAGGAGCCGACCAACTGGTCGCGGCGTTACAAGGCCAATCTGGAAAAGCTGGCTTCCGGCAACCCGCTGAAGGTCGCCGAGGTCGTGCGTGACCTGTGGCGCCGGGAGCGGGAGCGGGGCCTCTCTGCGGGCGAGAAGCGGATGCTCGCCAAGGCCCGCGACATTCTCGTCGGCGAGGTCGCGCTGGCCGAGAAGAGCACCAAGGACGAGGCGGAGACGCTGCTCGACAAGGTCCTCACCGAGGCCTAGTCCGCACAGCATCGTCGTACCCAGTTCGTAGTGAAGAAACCACCAAGGACCGCGACGTGACCGCGCAGCTCAATCCGCGCGGTGACGTCGCGGTCCTCGTGCCTGCGGCGGGTGCCGGCGTACGGCTCGGCCCCGGCCGACCCAAGGCGTTGCGCCTGCTCGCCGGTGAGCCGCTGCTGGTGCACGCCGTGCGTCGGCTGGCCGCCGCGCCCTCGGTGCACACCATCGTGGTGGCCGCGCCGGTCACCGAGGTGCAGGCCGTGCGCGAGCTGTTGGCCCCGGTCGCACCGGTGGTCGTGGTGCCCGGCGGTGCGGAACGGCAGGCGTCGGTGGCCGCCGCGCTGGCCGCGGTGCCCGCCGGCCCGACGATCGTGCTGGTGCACGACGCTGCCCGCGCGCTCACTCCGCCCGAGCTGGTCGAATCCGTCGCGGCGGCGGTCCGGGGCGGGTGTGCAGCGGTGATCCCGGTGCTGCCGGTCGTCGACACGATCAAGGAAGTCGGTGCCGGCGAGGTGGTGCTCGGCACCGTTGACCGTGCCGCTCTGCGCGCGGTGCAGACCCCGCAGGGCTTCCGTCGGGCCGTACTCAGCGCCGCACACGCCGCCGCCGGTGACTCCCTCACTGACGACGCCGGGCTGGTCGAGAAGCAGGGCGTCACGGTGAGCTGCGTGCCCGGCTCGGAGTACGCCCTGAAGATCACCCGACCGTTCGACCTGGCACTGGCGGAGCATCTGCTTGCCGCCGGCGGTTGACGCGTACCCTCTGCTCATGATCGTTCCCCGGGTGGCCATCGGCACCGATGTGCACGCGTTCGAGCCGGGCCGGCCCTGCTGGGTGGCCGGGCTGCTCTGGCCCGACCAGGACGGCCTGGCCGGTCACTCGGACGCCGACGTCGCCGCGCACGCCGCCTGCAACGCCCTGCTCTCCGCCGCCGGTCTCGGTGATCTCGGGTCCGCCTTCGGGATGGGCCAGCCGGAGTGGGCCGGCGCGTCCGGGGTGGCGCTGCTGACCGAGACAGCCCGCCGGGTGCGGGCCGCCGGCCTGGAGATCGGCAACGTGTCCGTGCAGGTCATCGGCGTTCGCCCCAAGATCGGCCGGCGCCGGGCGGAGGCGCAGGAGGTCCTCTCCGCCGCGGTCGGCGCCCCGGTCACCGTCTCGGCGGCGACCACCGACGGGCTCGGCTTCGCCGGCCGCGAGGAAGGGTTGGCCGGGGTCGCGGTGGCCCTGGTGTACGACGCGCCGGCCACCTAAGCTCGCCGCGATGTCCAACGACCCGACTCCCGACCAGTCCGCCGCCGACGGCTACGTCCAGCGGGCCCAACTCCTCGCCGAGCTCGGCCGCTACGACGAGGCGGCCGGAGAGTTGGCCTACGGGCTGGCCCTCCAGCCAGCTGACGTGAACGCGCTGACCATGCTGGCCCGGGTACACCTGGCCGCCGAGCGTCCGACCGAGGCGCTCGCTGCCGCCGACACGGCCGTGGCCGCCGCACCGGAGGCACTCCCGCCGGTGGTGGCCAGGGGGATGGCCCTGGCCGACCTGGAGCGTTACACGGAGTCGGCCGCCACCGCGGACCGGATCCTCAGCCTCGGCCCGGCCGACGCGTACGCCCAGCGGAGTGCGGCGGCGATCCTGGCCGGCGCGCGCAACGGTCAGCCGGCACTGAACGCGGCCTGGCGCGGTGTCGAGTTGGCTCCGCAGGAGCCACAGGCGCACCTGGTGCTCAGCCTGGTCGCCGCCCGCCTGGATCTGTTCGACCTGGCCGAGCGGGCCTACCGGGAGGCGCTGCGGCTCGACCCGCGCATCGCTGAGGCCGGGCAGGACGTGGGTGTCCTGCGGCTGGAGCAGCGCCGCTGGTCGGAGGCGTTGGAGCACGTGGCCGAGGCGGTGACGATCAGCCCGAGTCGGATCGACTCGCCACGGACCCTTGCGTACGGGCTGCACCGTCTCGTGCTCTACGGCGCGGGCTGGTCGCTGGTGGCGGCGGTGCTGGTCGCGTTCGCGGCGTCGGCGAACGACGGGTTCTCCCGCATCCTGGCGGTGCTCGCCGCGCTCACCGGTGGGGTCGTCGTCTGGCAGCTCGGGGCCCGGTTGCCGGGGCTGACCCGGACCGTCCTGCCCGCGATGCTGCACTCGGACCGGACGATGGCCCTGGCGGTCTACGCCGTGGCCGCCGCGCCGTTGCTGCTGCTGGTGTACGCGATGGTCGGCTCCCCGTGGCCCCTGGTGCTGGCCATCGCCGTCACCGCGGTAGCCGAGTTCGCCGTCTTCACACGTACCGCGATCCGCTAACCGCGACGCGCCCACGTCCAGGCGTACCCCTCGTCTTCGCAGGCGCTGGCGGCGTCGCAGAGATCCAGCGGGCGGAAGGTGTCGACCATGACCGCCAGTTCGTCGAAGTAGTCAGCGCCGATGGAACGTTCGGCGGCACCCGGCTGGGGGCCGTGGGTGAAACCGGACGGGTGCAGGGAGATCGAGCCCTGCTCGATGCCGGAGCCGCGCCGCGCCTCGTAGTTGCCCCCGGTGTAGAAGAGCATCTCGTCGGAGTCGACGTTGTGGTGGTTGTACGGCACCGGAATCGACTGGGGGTGGTAGTCGACCTTGCGGGGCACGAACGAGCAGATGACGAAGTTGGGCCCCTGGAAGGTCTGGTGCACCGGTGGGGGCTGGTGGATGCGGCCGGTGATCGGCTCGAAGTCGTGGATGGAGAACGCCCACGGGTAGAGGTGCCCGTCCCAGCCGACCACGTCGAACGGGTGGTGTGCGTAGACGTAGCGGGTCCACCCGCGTCGGTGCCGGACCAGCACCTCGACCTCCTCGCCGTCGACGAGCAGCGGGGTGTCGGGGCCGCGGACGTCCCGCTCGCAGTACGGCGAGTGCTCCAGGAACTGGCCGCGTACGGAGAGGTAGCGCTTGGGCGGGCCGATGTGCCCGGACGCCTCGACGGCGAGCAGCCGGACGGGCTGGTCGCCGGTGGGCACCAGCCGGTGGATGGTCGAGGTGGGGATGACGATGTAGTCGCCGGCGACCGCGTCCAGCACCCCGAACGGGGACTCGACCCGCAGGGTGCCCGCCTCGACGTAGAGGCAGTGGTCGCCGGTGGCGTCGCGGAACAGCGGTGAGGGCCGGTCGGCGAGGACGTACCCGATCCGCACGTCGTCGTTGGCGAGCAGGTACTGCCGACCGAGGATGGGGTCGGAGCCGCCGGTGTCCAGTTTGTGGGTGCGCAGGTGGCGGGGCTTGAGTGGCAGGTTCGGCGCTCGGGTGAACGCCGGCGGGGTGAACTCGTCGGCGGCCAGGATCGCGGTGGGCGCGTGCCGGTGGTAGAGCAGGGACGAGTCGGAGGAGAAGCCCTCCTGGCCCATCAGCTCCTCGGCGTAGAGGCTGCCGTCGGGCTGCCGGAACTGGGTGTGGCGCTTGCGCGGCACCTCGCCGACACTGCGGTAGTACGGCATCTCGCCTCCCGATATATCCCGTCCACCGGCCGAGGGCGTCCGATAATCGGACGCTGTTGTCCGTTCCTCGTAGCGTCCCGTACATTCTTGTTCCGTGTCAACGCAGCTGCCCGCGCTCCTCCACGGCCTGGTGGACGACGCCGCCGTTTTTCCTCCGGGTAGCGCCGAGCTGCACGACGCCCTGGCCGCCCACCGCCGGCACCGCGCCAGCTGGTACGCCGACCTGGTCGGCCCGCTGCTGATCCCCGCCTCGAAGGTGGCGGCCGGTGCGCTGACCGGTCTCGTCGACCCGGGCGAGGGCCTGGTGGTCGGCGTGATCGGTGACACCGGGATCGGGAGACTGCCGTACGCGCTGTCGTTCCTCGCCCCGGACGGCGTCACCGCCCGTCAGGTCGAGGTGGCGGTCGCCAAGCGCGGTGAGGACCCGCTGCCCGGCATCGCCGAGTTGCTGCGGTTGACCGACGCGCTACCGGGCGTGGAGGCCGTCTACGCCGAGCTGCCGCTGACCTTCGGGCTGATGGGGGCGCTGGACGCGCTCGCCGCCGCGCGGGCCGACGGGGTGCCGATCGCGGCCAAGTTCCGCACCGGTGGCCTGGCCGCCGAACTCTTCCCCACGCCGACCGAGCTGGCCGCGGTGATCTGCGCCTGCCGGGACCGGGGCCTGCCGTTCAAACTCACCGCCGGGCTGCACCAGGCGGTCCGACACCTGGACCCGGAGACCGGGTTCACCCATCACGGCTACGCCAACGTGCTGGCCGCGACGCTGTCGGCCGCCGACGGTGACGGGGTGCGCTCGGTCGCCGAACTGCTGACCGTCGTCGACCCGCGCCCCCTGCTGGAGCGCGCGACGGCACGGCTGGACGCGCCCCGCCCACTCTGGGTCGGCTTCGGCTCGTGCAGCATCCTGGAACCACTGACCGATCTGATCCGGCTTGGGCTGGTGAACGGGGGCTACGACGCATGACCTGGGTGACCGGCGCCGACGGTTCGCCGTACGGGGTGACGAACCTGCCGTACGGGGTGTTCCGGCGCAACGGCGGTTCGGCGCGGATCGGCGTACGGATCGGGTCCTGGGTCTTCGACCTCGCCGCGGCGGAAACCGCCGAGCTGGTGCTGGCCGCCGGCACGCTGTGCCGGCCGGTACTCAACGACTTCATGGCCCTGGGTCGTCCGCAGTGGACGTCGGTACGGCAGCGGATCACCGAGCTGCTGACCGACCCGGCGCACCGGGCCGCAGTGGAGCCCCTGCTGGTGCCCCTGGACGACGTGGAGCTGCTGCTCCCCATCGAGGTGGCCGACTACGTCGACTTCTACTCCTCCGAGCACCACGCGTCGAACGTCGGGCAGATATTCCGCCCGGGCCAGCCGCCGCTGCTGCCCAACTGGAAGCACCTGCCGATCGGCTACCACGGCCGGGCCGGCACGGTGGTCGTCTCCGGCACGTCGGTGACCCGGCCGACCGGGCAGCGGGCCTCCGCCGAGGGCCCGGTCACCGGCCCATCGGTACGCCTCGACATCGAGGCCGAGGTCGGCTTCGTGGTGGGCGTACCGAGTCGGTTGGGCGATCGGGTGTCTGTCGACGACTTCGCCGAGCACGTCTTCGGGGTGGTGCTGGTCAACGACTGGTCGGCCCGGGACATCCAGGCCTGGGAGTACCAACCCCTCGGCCCGTTCCTCGGCAAGTCGTTCGCCACCTCGGTCTCGGCCTGGGTGACGCCGCTGGACGCGCTCGGCGACGCCTTCGTGCCCGCCCCCGACCAGGATCCGCCGGTGGTCGACTACCTGCGGGACGTGCCGCATCTTGGCCTGGACCTGCGGCTGGCGGTCGAGTGGAACGGCGAACGGGTCAGCGAGCCGCCGTTCGCCACCATGTACTGGACTCCGGCACAGCAGCTGGCGCACCTCACCGTCAACGGCGCGTCGCTGCGCACCGGCGACCTGTACGCCTCCGGCACCGTGTCCGGCCCCGAGCGCGGCCAGGTCGGGTCCTTCCTGGAGTTGACTTGGGGAGGGGCCGAGCCGGTCAAGGTGGGCGACGAGAGCCGCACCTTCCTCACCGACGGCGACACGGTGACCATCCGGGCCACCGCCCCCGGCCCGGACGGCACCACCATCGCCCTCGGTGAGGTCACCGGCACCATTCGTCCGGCCCGCTGAGCGGGCGTCCGCCATCCGTCTCGTGCACGGGACCGGTGATCGCACCGGCTGTGCGATCACCGGCCCTG
Source organism: Micromonospora sp. NPDC050276 (assembly GCF_044459545.1). Taxonomy (NCBI): domain Bacteria; kingdom Bacillati; phylum Actinomycetota; class Actinomycetes; order Micromonosporales; family Micromonosporaceae; genus Micromonospora; species Micromonospora sp. NPDC050276. The sequence continues at coordinate 190,465 of NZ_JBITJA010000011.1, forward strand.
GTTGACCCGTTGATCGTCCGGATTCCGTTGCCACGCCGCGCGATCCGGGCCGGGCTGTGCCCGGTCGCCAGCGGTGGGGCATCCCGACGCACACGGAGGTAACGACGATGCACGATCTTGCGGGCGCGGTCTGGCGTACCAGTAGCCGTTCGAACGACCAGGGGCTCTGCGTGGAAGTGGCGGACAACCTGGTCGATGTCCATGGTCTGGTCGGAGTCCGCGACTCCAAGGACCAGGCCGGTCCCACACTCGCGGTCAGCCCGCCGGGGTGGACAGCGTTCATCGGCGCGATTCGGGCCGGTCGCTTCGAGCGCTGATCGGCGCTTCGGCACCGGACGACGACGACCGGTGCCGAAGCGACCGCCCAATCGGACAGCGTGGCCTCCGGTGGTGGAAATTCCGTCCCGGGGGCCCCGTCCGGCCCTCACTCCGCGTACCGTCGGGGACACGGGAGGGTGGCATGTCGACGGTGGCGATTACCGGATTCATCGAGGCGCACGCTGTCGACGTCTGGCGTCTGCTGACCGACCTGCCCGGCCGGGCGGCCCGGCTGACCGCGGCCGGCCCGGTCGAGGTGCTCACTCCGGGTTCGTTCGGGCCGGGCACCTCCTGGCGTGAGGAGCGGGTCCAGCCGGGCGGCGGCACGCTGACCGAGGAGTTCCTGGTGGTGGAGGCGCTCGCGCCGCAGCGACTGGTGCTCTGTTCCTCCGGTGCCGGCGCAGATTACCGGATCACCTGGAGCCTGCGGCCGGTCCGCCGTCGTCGTCGAGGCTGTACGGCGGTCACCGTCACCCACGAGGCGGTTCCGACCGCTCCGTACGGTCGGGTGGTGGCGCTGCTGCTCGGTGGCCTCGCCGCGCGGGCGGTCGAGGTGGCACTCCGGCGTGACCTCGCCGACCTGGCCGTCGCGGCCGGTGCGGGCTCCGTCGAAGCCGCCTGAGCACCGGCCGGTCAGCTCCGCCGCCGCCTCCACGCGTGGCCTCGGTTACCTGCGCGGGGTCCGGCCGGTTCCGCTGGGTAGGGTGCCGGGCGGAGGTGCGGCATGAGGTTCCCGAGAGGCCGGCGACGGCTCACGATCGCGGTCGCGGCGCTGCTCGCGACGGCGGTCGTCGCGGTCATCGTCTACCGGGTCCTCGCACCGGCAGAGGTGAGCACGGTGGCGCGGGCCGACTACCCGGCCCCGGCCCGACCGGCCGCCGGAGTGATCGGCCGGCTGCCGGTCGCCCCGTTGATCGTGGACGGGAGGCTGCGGGTGTACGCCGCACACCGCCAGGTCTACGCCGACCGACCGGTCGACGGGCGGCACCGGACCAGCCCGTTCTGGTCGTACCGGCGCTGGCCGGCGGAGCTGGTCGGGGTCGTCGCGAGTGGCAGCACGGTGGTCAGCCGCTGGTCCGACGGGCAACTCGTCGCGCTCGACGCCCGGACCGGCGGGGTGCGCTGGCGATCCGATGGCCCCGAGCCCCCCGAGAGTACGGCGGCGGTGCGGCGTACCGGGGCGGCGACCGTCTGGGATCCGCGCGGGCTCCAGCTCACCGACCTTCCCGACGGGCGGATCGTGCTGGTGGTGACCGGGGATGCTCAGGCGCGCGGCGTCGAGGTGAACGACGGTCGGGAGCTGTGGCGGGCCGAGCTGCCGGGCGGTTGCCGCAGCGATGTCGGCAGCACCGCCTCCGGGCAGCTGATTGCCGTGGACACCTGCGCCGGGGGGGCGACTGTCGAGTTTCGGGACGCGGCGACGGGCGCGGTGCGGGAGCGTTGGAGCCCGCCGGGCGGCCCGAACGAGTTGACGGTGACGCCGCTGGGCTGCCGTACCGGCCGGTCGGACTGCCTGGGCCTGCGGACCGCGGGACCGGGCGACGCGGGCGGCCGGGGTTGGCTGTTGGGCGCCGGCTCGCCGGTTGCCGCTCCCGCACTGGACCCGGCCGGCGCTGCCTTGGTCGGTGAACAGTCGGTCGCCGTGCTCGACGGGGTCGCGGTGGGTCGATCGGCGCGCACGGGCACCGAGCTGTGGCGCTCCGCGGGCCTGGGCGCGGCCCGGGTGCTGGCCGGGCAGCCGGGCCGGGTGCACCTGCTGACCGAGGCGAACGATCTGGTGACGCTGGACCCGGTGACCGGTAGGCAGTTGTCGCGCTTCGTGCTCAATGTCGGCTCGGACGGGACCGGCTGGGCACCCGGGGCGGTGACGGCCGAGGACGGGTTCGTCGCGGTCGAACGGCTCCGCAAGCCGGTCGACCCCACCGCCGACGACCGGCGTTACTACTACACCGGGGAGACGGTGATCCTCGCCGCCACCTGATGGTGGCGTCTTCGACCTCGGAACACCGAACCGATCCATTCCCTTTGTCCTAGAAGGGTAGGTCTTTCCTGGTTCAGGTTTCGGTGAAAGGGGCCGGCGCATGGCCAGGACAGCAGCCAACTACATCGTGGGCGGCACGCTCGCCGCCGCCGCGAGCCTGACGTTGGCGGTGCCGCCGGTGCTGGCGCAACACCGGCCGCCGCTCGCTCGACCTGGCCGGTGAGCTTCGGCTCAGCGACGGGCCGGGTGGCCTCGCCGCCGGCCCGGTCAAAGCCGAGGCGGGGGCTGGACCGAACGCACCGCCACCGGCGCCGTGACCTTCGGCCCGGTGCCCGCTGCGGCGAGCAGCGAGGACCAGTCTCGCCAGTTACTCACCGGCGGACTGGTCGCCTCGGGCCCGGTGCTGACGTTTCTGGTGGTGTACGTGTACCGCCGACGGCTGCGCACCCTCCGGGTCAGGCCAGGGCGGCCTCGGCCGCCGCGAGGAAGGCGTCGTTCTCGGCCGGGGTGCCGATGGTGACCCGAACCCCGTCTCCGGCGAACGGCCGCACGATCACCCCGCGTGCCTCGCACGCCTTGCCGAACGCCACCGCCCGCTCGCCCAGCGGCAACCAGACGAAGTTGGCCTGGCTCGTCGGCACCTCGGGTACGAGTTTGCGCAGCGCCTCGGTGACCCGATCGCGCTCGGCGACGACCAGGGCGCAGCGGCGCTCCATCTCGGTCGCCTGGGCCAGCGCGGCGAGCGCCCCGGCCTGGGCCGCCGTGCTGGCGGAGAACGGCGTCACCACCTTGCGGATGGCGGCAGCCACCGCCGGCTGGGCGACCAGCCAACCGATCCGCAGCCCGGCGAGCCCCCACGCCTTCGACAGGGTCCGCAGCACCGCCACGTTGGGCCGGTCCAGGTAGTCGAGACCGTCGGGCACCTCCGCGTCGGTGACGAACTCCCGGTACGCCTCGTCGATGACCACCAGCACGTCGTCCGGCACCGCGTCGAGGAACCGGTCCAGCTCGGCCCGGCGCAGCGCCGTACCGGTGGGATTGTTCGGGTTGCAGACCAGAATCACCCGGGTCCGGTCGGTCACCGCCGCGGCCATCGCCGCCAGGTCGTGCCCGTGCCCGGCGTCGTTGGGCACCCGCACGCTGGTCGCGCCGCTGGTCGCCACGATGATCGGGTACGCCTCGAACGACCGCCACGCGTAGAGCACCTCGTCACCGGGCAGGCAGGTAGCCCGCACCAGGTGCTCGGCGAGCGCCACCGAACCACAGCCGGTGGCGATCCGGTCGGCGTCCACCCCGTACCGCTGGGCCAGCGCGTCCCGCAGCGCGACCACGCCCATGTCCGGGTAGCGGTGCGAGGTGGTGACCGCCTCGGTGACCGCCTCCACCACGCCGGGCAGCGGCCCGTACGGCACCTCGTTGCTGGCCAGCTTGACGGCCTCCGGCAGGCCCAACTCGCGGGCCAGGTCCGCCGGGCTGCGCCCGGGCACGTAGCTGGGCAGCGCGTCCAGGTCGGCGCGGGTCAGCCGCAGCGCCGGCTGGTGACGTCCGGAGTCGGTCATGGGGTGTCTCCCGGGGGCTGGTTGCGGTCGTTCGAGGGGGCGGGTTCGGTGCGGTAGGGGACCTCGACGACCACCGTCTGCGCGCGCTTGTCGTGCAGCGCCTGGCGCAGGGGGTGATCGAAGAGGGGGGAGAGACTGTCGACCAGTTGCAGCACCAGACCGAGCCCGGCGCAATACCAGAGCAGAGTCGGCAGGCCCAGCGTGCTCCACCGGCTCAGCGCCCGGCGGACGCCCAGCGGCTGGTCGGCGGCCATCGGCACCGCCCGGATCCGCATCACCCGCTTGCCGACGGTCTGCCCGCCGGAGGCCATGGACGGCACCTCGTACGCCAGCCAGAGCGCGGTGGCGATCAGCAGGATCGCCACCAGCAGGGACCCGGCCTGCTCGCCGGGCATCGGCAGGCCGTCGGCGGAGGTGTCGCCACGCGCCGCGCGCCGGAAGACCTCCTGCCAGTACGGCGCCCACTCCTGCGCCCAGCGCCAGACGAACCAGCCGTTGACGACCACGTTCAGCGCGAAGACGAGGCCGAAGTCGATCAGCCGGGCGACGAACCTCCGGCCGTAGCCGGCCAGCCTGAGGCCGTGCGGTCGCGGCTCGGGCGGTCGTCCGGGCCAACCGGGGTGACCGGCCGGAGGCGCCCAGCCGGGCGGGCTGACCTGCGGACCCCAGCCGGGCGGGCCGGCCTGCGGACCCCAGCCCGGGCCGTGGCCCGGTTGCGGGCCGTACCCCGGGGGTGGGCCCTGCGGTGGCGACCAGCCCGGCGCGCCGGTCGCCGAGTCGGGGGTCGTCGACGCGGCGGGCGCGGCGGGGGCGACCGGTGCGGGCGGCGGTTCGACTGGCGGAGGGCCGTCCGGCGGGGTGGCGTCGACGGGAATGGGCGCGCCGAGCCAACCCTCGCCGTCCCAGTAACGCCGGGTCTCGGTGTCGGCGGGGTCGACGTACCAACCAGGTTGAACGCTCACGCCGTCGCTCCGCTTCGCTCGCTCACGGGGACACCTTAACGACGACTGTTCCCGCGAACCCGGCATGGCGGTACTGCGGGGCGTACCCGTGGGGGTGTGGGCCGGGTTGCGGCGCGACGCCGCCGGCGGCGGGCTGAGGCCCACCGACCGGCGGCGTCGGGTACGACGGAGGTTGCGTCACGCTGGCAAGTGTTACAGGTTGCCGCGGGCTTCCTGCTCCCGCTCGATCGCCTGGAAGAGCGCCTTGAAGTTGCCCTTGCCGAAGCCCAGCGAGCCATGCCGCTCGATCAGCTCGAAGAAGACCGTGGGACGGTCCTGCACCGGCTTGGTGAAGATCTGGAGCAGGTAGCCGTCCTCGTCCCGGTCGACCAGGATCTTGCGGGCCTTCAGCTCCTCGATCGGCACCCGCACCTTGCCGATCCGCTCGCGCAGCTCCGGGTCGTCGTAGTACGAGTCCGGGGTGTCCAGGAACTCCACGCCGGCCGCGCGCATGGCGTCGACGCTGGCGAGGATGTCGTTCGTGGCGACGGCGATGTGCTGCGCGCCCGGGCCCTGGTAGAACTCCAGGTACTCGTCGATCTGGGACTTCTTGCGGGCGATCGCCGGCTCGTTGAGCGGGAACTTCACCTTGCGGGTGCCGTTCGCCACGACCTTGCTCATCAGCGCCGAGTAGTCGGTGGCGATGTCGTCGCCGACGAACTCCGCCATGTTGGAGAAGCCCATCACCCGCTTGTAGAACTCGACCCACTCGTCCATCCGGCCCAGCTCCACGTTGCCGACCACGTGGTCGACGGCCTGGAAGAAGCGCTTCGGCTGGATGCCGGCGTCGATCATCGGCTGCCGGTCCACGATCGGGCCGCGGGCCACGAAGCCGGGCAGGAACGGGCCGGTGTAGCGGGACCGGTCGACAAGCGTGTGCCGGGTGTCGCCGTACGCGGCGATGGCGGCCATCCGGACGGTGCCGTGCTCGTCGGTCACCTCGTGCGGCTCGACGACGCCGGCGGCGCCCTGCGCGATGGCGTGCGCGTAAGCGGCGTCCACGTCCGGGACCTCCAGCGCGATGTCGCTGATGCCGTCGCTGTGCTTCGCCACGTGCTCGGCGCCGTCGGCGTCCGGGCGCACCGCGCCGGTCAGCACGAACCGGGCCGAACCGCTGGTCAGCACGTACTGGGCGTGGTCCCGGTAGCCCTGCTCGGGGCCGCGGTACGCGACACAGGTCATGCCGAACGCGGTGGAGTAGTAGTGCGCGGCCTGCTTGGCGTTGCCGACTAGGAAGTGCACGTGGTCGAGGCCCCGGACCGGGAACGGGTCGTGGCTGATGTCGTGGTCGACAGCGCCGACGAGCCGGTCGATGTCGACGTCCTCGGTCGACTGGGGTCGGTCGATCGCCTGGGTCATGATGGCCTCCCTCGCGTACCGGCCGGCCTCGTGGGCCGGTTCTTGGACCGAAGGATCGCGGTGCGGGCATCGAGTGGGCAACTGTCCGGGTAAATGCTGGTCAGGTTGTGCATTCGGTATGGTCAACGCTCATGAATGGTGAGCAGAATGTACAGCTCGACGCGCTCGACGTGCGCTTGATCGAACTGCTCGCCGAGGAGCCACGGATCGGCGTGCTGGAGTGCTCCCGGCGGCTCGGGGTGGCCCGGGGCACCGTGCAGGCGCGGCTGGACAAGCTGGTCGAGCGGGGGGTCATCCAGGGCTTCGGCCCCGAGATCGCACCGGCCGCGATCGGGTTCGGGGTGACCAGCTTCGTCACTTTGGAGATCAGTCAGCGGCACGGCCATGACCCGGTCACCGCTCACCTCGCCGCCATCCCCGAGGTGCTGGAGGCGCACACCATCACCGGCTCCAGCGACCTGCTCTGCCGGATCGTGGCCCGCTCCAACACCGACCTGCAACGGGTCATCGACCAGATCGTCTCGTCGGCGGGCATCACCCGGGCCTCGACCATCATCGCGCTGGCCGAGCAGATCCCCTACCGCACGCTCCCGTTGGTGCGCAGCGCCGTTCGGGCCGAGGGAAGGGTGCTGTAACACCTTCGAGCCCAGAAAGCGTGGCGACACGGCGGCGCGGGCGTACGGAAGATCCCTGATCGTGGCTACGGTGTGCGGGTGGCGAAGGGGAGCGTGCGCGGCGGGCTGCTGCTCGGCCTCGCCGTGGTCGTCGCGCTCGCCGCGACCGGCGTGTGGAACCCGTTCCCCGGCCTGTGGGACTGGGTGGACCGCAGCGAACCCATCTCCGAGCCCGACGTGGTCTGGCAGCAACGGGTCGGCGGCACTCCGCGCAGCGTGACCATCGCCGGCGACGCCGTCGTGGTCGAGCAGCGCACCCGGGTCGAGGCGCGCAGCCTGGCCACCGGCACCCAACTGTGGGAGCGCAAGGCGGACTGGGCGGCGGTCGCCGGTGGCGACCGGGACCCGGTGGTGGCCGTGGGCAAGCTCCTGGTCAAGGGGTACGAGCTGCTCGACCCGGCGACCGGGGTGACCCGGCGACGTGACGATGACGCGGTGGCCGTCTGGACGTACCGCAATCTGCTCCTCGACGCCCGGTGCACGGACGCCACCGACTGCACCCTGAGCGCCTGGGACCCGCGCGGCACCGCGCCGCTCTGGACGGCGTTCCTGCCCGGGGTGCACAGCGGACTGCTCGCCGACAACCCGGGGCTGCGCGGCACCCGCCGGCTCACCGCCACCCGGATCGACGACGGGGTGGCCGGGGCGGAGCCCGCGCCACCACTGCTCGGCTTCCCGGTGGACGGTCGGGTGCACGTGGTCGACACCGCCACCGGCCGGGTGTTGCAGAACGTCGAGCCGAGCCGGGACGAGCGGTTGTCCGTGGTGGGCGGCCGGCTGCTGCGGATCGCTGCCCGCTCCCAGGACGGCAGCTGTTACTTCGCCATCTCCGCCCGGGACTCGGCGACCGGGCAGGAGGCCTGGCAGCGGGCCGGCGTCAACCTGCGCACCGCCGACTCCGCCGGCTGCGTGCAACGCGAGGATCCGCAGGGTGCGCGGAACGTGCTCATCGGTGTCGCTCCGGACGGCCGCGAGGCGGTCGTCGACGGGTACGACGGGCGGCTGCTCTGGGTCGGTGAGTCGGGCACCAAGTTGATCGCGGTCGACGACCGTCTGGCGGTGTTCCGCGCCGCCGACAAGCGCTCGGTGGTCGCCCGTGAGCTGGGCACCGAGAAGGTGCTCTGGACGCGACCCGCCAGCGGCAAGGCCGGTGCCGCGCTCACCCCGTACGCGGCGGTGGTGGCCGACGAGAAGCCGTCCCGGCTGGTGGCACTGGACCCGCGCAGCGGCAAGGAGCTGGCCGTCCTGCGCACCTCGGCGAACGCCCTCGCCGTCGGGTCGCAAGGCATGATCATCGGCGAGGGGCGGGAGATCGGGTACGTCCGCTTCGTCGGCGCGACCGGCGGCTCGTCCACCCGACCGCCCGGCAACGGTGGGAACCCCGGACCGGGTGGCGCCGGCCCCGGCGGGCCGAACAACGGCGACTGCGGGCCGAAGGGCGAACTCTGCCCCGAGCCGGACGGCGGCAAGGACGGCTGAGCGGGCGGTTGCACTGCCGACCCGGACGGCGGCGGGGCCCGGCACGCTCGCCGGATGAGAGCGGCGTCCCAGGACCCGCCCGGCGGGTGGGAGTGATCGACCGGTCTGCCCTAGGCTTGCCGCTCATGAGCAGTGCCGCCGCATTCTCGTACGCCCCTCTGCTGCCGACCGGCCCGGACCAGACGGACTATCGCCTGGTCACCGACGAGGGCGTGGACGTCGTACACGGCCCGGGAGGCCGCCGGTTCCTCACCGTGGAGCCGGCCGCGCTCACCGCGCTGACCGCCGAGGCGATGCACGACATCGCGCACTTCCTGCGCCCCGCGCACCTGGCGCAGCTCCGGGCGATCATCGACGACCCGGCCGCCTCACCGAACGACCGGTTCGTCGCCCTGGATCTGCTGCGCAACGCCAACATCGCCGCCGGCGGTGTCCTGCCGATGTGCCAGGACACCGGCACCGCCATCGTCATGGGCAAGCGCGGTCGGCACGTGCTGACCGACGGCACCGACGCCGAGGCCATCTCCCGGGGCGTCTACCAGGCGTACACCAAGCTCAATCTGCGCTACTCCCAGCTCGCCCCCCTCACCATGTGGGACGAGCGGAACACCGGCAGCAACCTGCCCGCCCAGGTGGAGCTGTACGCCGAGGACCCGGACGGGCACCCCGACGCGTACAAGTTCCTGTTCATGGCCAAGGGTGGTGGCTCGGCCAACAAGTCGTACCTCTACCAGGAGACCAAGGCACTGTTGAATCCGACGCGGATGATGCAGTTCCTGGAGGAGAAGCTGCGGCTGATCGGCACCGCCGCCTGCCCGCCGTACCACCTGGCCATCGTCATCGGCGGCACGTCCGCCGAGTACGCCCTCAAGACCGCCAAGTACGCCAGCGCCAAGTATCTTGACGCGCTGCCCACCTCCGGCTCGATGAGCGCGCACGGCTTCCGCGACCTGGAGCTGGAGGCGGAGGTGCTGGAGCTGACCCGCAACTTCGGCATCGGCGCGCAGTTCGGTGGGCGGTACTTCTGCCACGACGTACGGGTGGTCCGGTTGCCCCGCCACGGCGCGTCCTGCCCGGTGGCCATCGCCGTCTCCTGCTCGGCGGACCGCCAGGCCGTCGCCAAGATCACCCCGTCGGGCGTGTGGCTGGAGCGACTGGAGACCGACCCGGCGCGGTTCCTGCCCGACGTCACCGACGATTCGCTCGACGCCGAGCTGGTCGTCCGGGTCGACCTGAACCGGCCGATGGACGAGATCCGCGCGGAGCTGTCGAAGTACCCGGTGAAGACGCGCCTCTCGCTCTCCGGGCCGCTGGTGGTCGCCCGGGACATCGCGCACGCCAAGATCGCCGAGCGGTTGGACGCCGGTGAGCCGATGCCGCAGTACCTGCGGGACCACGCGGTCTACTACGCCGGCCCGGCGAAGACCCCCGAGGGGTACGCGTCCGGCTCGTTCGGCCCGACCACCGCCGGCCGGATGGACGCCTACGTGGAGAAGTTCCAGGCGGCCGGCGGCTCGCAGGTGATGCTGGCCAAGGGCAACCGCTCGGGCCAGGTGACCCGCTCCTGCCAGCAGCACGGCGGCTTCTACCTCGGCTCGATCGGCGGCCCCGCCGCCCGTCTCGCCCAGGACTGCATCAAGCACGTCGAGGTGCTCGAATACGCGGAACTGGGCATGGAGGCGGTCTGGAAGATCGAGGTGGAGGACTTCCCCGCCTTCATCGTGGTCGACGACAAGGGCAACGACTTCTTCGCCGAGGTCACCAAGCCGGTGCTCACCATCGGCCGCCACTGACCGACAGGTACGCGAAGGGGCGCCGGGCGAATCCGCCCGGCGCCCCTTTTGTCGTCCGTGCTCTGCCGACATCGGTGCGCCCGCCCCGCTGGGGTGAGTCGGGCGCACCGCCCCCGTCGGATGTCGTCACCGACAACCCAGCGTGAGTCTGCTGTGCCCCGCTGTCGATCCACTCTCAGATCACTATCGCCTGACCGAGGCGATCCGTTACCGCCGGACTACTCTGCTGGAAGTTGCACCACCAATGCGGGAGAGCAGATGCGGTTCGGGATCCTGGGGCCCCTGCGGGTCGGCGGTGGCGACTCCACTGTCACCGCTGGTCGGGACCGGGTCGTGCTCGCCATGCTGCTGTTGCGGGCCGGCCGGTTGGTGCCGGTCGACGAGCTGATCGACGCGGTCTGGGAGGACAAGCCCCCAGCTACCGCCCGTGCCCAGTTGCAGACCTGCGTGTCGCGGTTGCGCCGCCGCTTCGCCGAACTCGGGCTGACGCCGGAGCTCATCGTCACCGATCCGGCGGGCTACGGCGTGCGTACCGGAACGGCCGACCTGGACGCCGAGGTCTTCGCCCGGCGCGTGGAGGCGGCCCGGACCGCCGGCGCGGCCGGTCATCTGGTCGACGCCCGTGCCGAATTCCGCGCGGCCCTGGCGTTGTGGCGGGGGCCGGCGCTCGGTGGAATCCCGAGCCGGAGCGTCCGCCGTCGTGCCCAGGCGCTCGACGAGCAGCGCCTCACCGCGCTGGAGGAGTGCGTCGACGTCGAGTTGCGCCTCGGGCGGGCCGCCGAGCTGATCGACGAGCTGACCGAGAGCGTCGACCAGCACCCGGTGCGGGAGCGTCTGCGTGGGCAACTGATGTTGGCGCTGTCAGCGGTCGGTCGGCAGGCCGACGCGCTCGCGGTCTACCGGGAGGGCCGGCGGTTCTACGCCGACGAGCTGGGCATCGAGCCGGGCGTTGAGTTGCAGGACCTGCACCAACGGGTGCTCGCCGGTGACCTGGCCCTGGCCGGTCGGAAAGCTCGGCCGATCGCTCCGGTCCGCTCACTGCCTCGGGCGATCGGCGACTTCACCGGCCGGCAGCAGACGCTGGCCCGCCTGGTCAAGGAGGTGGAGGCCGGTGTCCGGATCCAGCTCATCGACGGCATGGCGGGCAGCGGCAAGACCGCACTCGCGGTGCATCTCGCCACCGCTCTGGCGGACGACTACCCGGATGCCCAGCTCTACATCGACCTGCACGGGCACAGCGAGCGCACTCCTTTGACGCCGGCTGCGGCGGTGGCCACGCTGCTGCGGCAACTCGGCGTGCCCGATGAGCGCGTACCGGCGAACCAGGACGACCGGTTGGCGCTCTGGCGCACCGAGCTGGCCGGCCGACGGGCCCTGCTGGTGTTGGACAACGCGGCCAGTGCCGACCAGGTGACACCCCTGCTGCCCAACGGCTCGCACTGTCTCGTCCTGATCACCAGCCGTCGCCGGCTGGTCGGGGTGGACGAGGGGCGACCGTCGTCGCTTCCCCTGCTCGACCCCGACGAGGCGATCGAGCTGCTGGGGCGGGTGGTCGGCGTGGATCGGGTGGCGGCGGAGCCGGAGGCCGCCATCGAGGTGGTCCGACGCTGTGGTCACCTGCCGCTCGCCATCCGGCTGGCCGGTGCCCGGCTGGCGCACCGCCCCCGGTGGCGAATCGCCGACCTGGCGGAACGGCTGACCGCGCGGCGTGATCCGTTGGCCGAGTTCGAAGCGGGCGAACGGTCCGTGGGTCGGGCCTTCGCACTGTCGTACGCCCAGGTGTCACCGGCGGCGCAGCGCGCGTTCCGACTGCTGGGCCTGCACCCGGGGGTACGGTTCGACAACTCGGTCGCCGCCGTGCTCGCCGACCTGTCCCTGCCCGAGGCGCAGGACCTGCTGGACGAGTTGGTGGACGCGCACCTGGTGGAGGAGGCGGAACCCGGCCGGTACCGACTGCACGACCTGGTCCGGGAGTACGCCCGGACCCTGGTCGCCGAGCCGGAGCGGGCAATCGAGAGGCGCGGCGGCATCGAGCGTCTGCTCGATCACCACATGCATGTCGCCACGACGATCGCCCGCGAGAGGGAGCTCTCCTCGGCCCACTCGCTGATCGTGGTGACGGCGCCGATCCGCGCTGACCTGGTCGCGATCGCCGCCGCGCAGGGTCGAGCCTGGCTGGACGAGAACCTTGCCCTGTGGACCGCCCTGGTCCGGTTGGCGGCGACCGAGGGGTTCCTCCAGCACTGCTGGCAGTTGGCGAGGGCGTGCTGGCACGCCCAGTTCGAGGGCGGCCGCCTGGACGAGTTGATCGAGACGCACTCCGCGGGCCTGCGCGCCGCCGAGGAGTTGGGTGACGACCGGGCGGTGGCGACCATGCTCAACTACCTCGCCTCGGCCCACTACCGGCTGGGTGATTTTCCCGAGTCGATCCGGGTGATGGAGAGGTCACTCGAAATCTTCCGCCGGCTCGGTCTGCGCCGCGAGTTCCGCAACACCCTCGGCAACCTGGGTACCTCCTACGCCGCCAACTTCGAGTTCCGCCGGGCCCGGGAGTGCTACGGCGAAGCCAGGGCGCTGGCGACCCGGCTGCGCGACAAGGAGGCGCTGGCGAACGAACTCAACAACCTGTCGATGACCCTGCTGCTCTGGGGGCGGTACGACGAGGCGCTGCGCACCGCCCGACGGCACCTGGGGATCGCCCGCGAGGTCGGCGACCCGCGCCGGATCGGCAACGCCCTCGGGCACCTCGGCATGATCCGGCATCGGATGGGCGACGTGGTGCCGGCAGGCCGGTTGCTGCGGGTGGCGCTGCGCGTCAAGCGACAGGCGGGTGCCCGGTTCGGCGAGGGTGAGGTGCTGAACGAGATCGGGGTGATGGAACGGGAGGCCGGCCGCCCGGAACGGGCCGCCGATCTGCACCGTGCGGCGCTCGTCGCGATGACCGAGGTGGGCGACCGCATTGCCCAGTGCGGCTCGCGCAACCTGCTGGCCCACGCCATCCTGGATCAGGGAGATATGGCCAGCGCGCTCGACCTGCATCGTCGGGTGCTCGCCGATGCCACCGGGCTGGCCTGCCGGCAGGAGCAGGGCCGGGCGCTGGCGGGAATCGCCCGCTGCCTGTTCACGACCGACCCGGCGGCGGCGCGTGCACACCTGATCCGGGCACGGGCCCTGTTCACCCAGATCGAGTCGCCGGACCAGCACGAGGTGGAACGGCTGTTCAGCGAGTTGGGCTGACGGATCATCTGCGAGTCGGCCACGGGCGCGGCAGGATGGTACGCGTGACGACTCCAGAGGCGACCGGTTACCGGATCGAACGCGACTCCATGGGCGACGTCGAGGTGCCCGCCGAGGCGCTGTGGCGGGCGCAGACCCAGCGGGCGGTGCAGAACTTCCCGATCTCCGGTCGGGGCATCGAGCCGGCCCAGATCAAGGCTCTCGCGCAGATCAAGGGCGCGGCGGCCGAGGTCAACGGCGAGTTGGGCGTGATCGACGCGAACGTGGCCGCCGCCATCACGGCCGCCGCCGCGCACGTGGCCGATGGTGGCTACGACGACCAGTTTCCGGTGGACGTGTTCCAGACCGGCTCCGGCACGTCGTCGAACATGAACACCAACGAGGTCATCGCCACCCTGGCGAGCCGTGAGCTGGGCTCACCGGTGCACCCGAACGACCACGTCAACGCCTCCCAGTCCAGCAACGACGTTTTTCCGTCGTCGATCCACCTGGCCGCCACCCAATTCATCGTCGAGGATCTGCTGCCCTCGCTGAACCACCTCGCCGGGGCGCTGGAGGCCAAGGCGGCGGAGTTCGAGACGGTGGTCAAGGCCGGCCGTACGCACCTGATGGACGCCACCCCGGTCACCCTGGGGCAGGAGTTCGGCGGGTACGCCGCCCAGGTCCGCTACGGCGTGGAGCGGCTGGAGGGTTCGCTGCCCCGGCTGGCCGAGCTGCCGCTGGGTGGCACTGCCGTGGGCACCGGGATCAACACGCCGCTCGGCTTCGCCGCCGCCGTCATCGGCAAGCTGCGCGAGTCGACCGGGTTGCCGCTGTCCGAGGCGCGCAACCACTTCGAGGCGCAGGGTGCCCGCGATGCGCTGGTGGAGACGTCGGGGCAACTGCGGACCATCGCCGTGGGCCTCTACAAGGTCGCGAACGACATCCGCTGGATGGGCTCTGGCCCTCGCGCCGGCCTGCGTGAGCTGCGCATCCCCGACCTCCAGCCCGGCTCGTCGATCATGCCGGGCAAGGTCAACCCGGTGGTCGCCGAGGCGATGCGGCAGGTCTGCGCCCAGGTGATCGGCAACGACGCGACCGTCGCCTTCGCCGGCTCGCAGGGCGACTTCGAGCTGAACGTGATGCTCCCGGTGATGGGCCGCAACCTGCTGGAGTCGATCCGGCTGCTGGCCGCGGCGAGTCGGCTGTTCGCCGACCGCCTGGTGGTCGGCCTGGTCGCGGACGCCGAGGTCTGCCTGGGGTACGCCGAGGGGTCGCCGTCGATCGTCACCCCCCTCAACCGCTACCTGGGGTACGACGAGGCCGCGTCGATCGCCAAGGAGGCGCTGGCCAAGCAGACCTCCATCCGCGAGGTGGTGATCTCCCGGGGGCATGTCGACTCCGGCAAGCTCACCGAGACCCAACTCGACGAAACCCTGGACCTACTCCGGATGACCCACCCCTGATCCGGCCCGGCCCGGCCCCGGTCAGCGCAGGTGCCGTGGTCTCGCCCAGCCGAGGAAGCGGGTGAAGAGCGCAGCGGGGTCCGGGCCGTCGTGCGGGTTGAGTCGGTACAGGTCGCCCGCCGCCTCGTGCAGGACCGAGCACAGGTAGACGCTCAACCCGATCCGGTCGTGCGCGTACTCCTGGCGAAGGGTGAGCCGGGCGACCGGGCACGGCCAGGGCGCGGCGCAGACCCGGCAGAGCCAGAGCGGGCGTAGCGGCAGGTGCGGTCGACGGGGTGTCGTCGCGCGGTCGTCCAGGGCGGTCCGGGACATGGTGGTGCGGTCCTTTCGAGCTGACTCGTTTGTGGCATCACCCGCGCCGCCGCTCCGTGTGCGCAACGCCCCCGCTCCCTGTGTCCAGCGCCCCCGCGCCCCTGTTCCCTGCGGTCGGTCGGCCTGGGGTGGGGTGGGACCGCCCGGCACGGGGGATCGGGCGGTCCCGTGCGGCGCCGCCGACCCGGGGGACGGGGAGTGGTGCCGCGCTTCACAGTCTGGTGATCGGACGACTACGGTCGGAAGGGTTCGACCCACCTGTCGTGGCTGCCCTGTTCCCGGGCCGCGTCGGCTCTGTTGGTCGGGTGGAGTTGATCGTCGGCGGGTTGGAGAGTGGCTGGGCATGGCCGATGGACAGATGACGGCGGCGGCGTTCCTGATCGCGGAGCTGCGGCGGGCGCGGGCGCGGCGGGGCTGGAGCCAGGACGAGTTGGCCAAGGCGGTCAACTACTCGGCGTCGATGGTCAGCGCCGTCGAGTTGGGCCAGCAGCCGCCCACCGCCAAGTACCTGGAACTCGTCGACCGCGCCCTGGACACCGGCGGCCTCTTCGGCCGCATGTCCACCGAGCTGGTCAGCCTGGACCGGGCGCAGCCCTGGCTACGCGGCTGGCAGGCGATCCTCGCGGAGGCGCGGGCGCTGCGATGGTTCGACCCGCTGCACGTCCCTGGGCTGCTGCAGACCGAAGGGTATGCCCGCGCCATCTTCGAGTCGGACCGACTGCTCGATGCCGACGAGGTTGAGCGTCGGCTGACGGACCGGATGGACAGCCAGCGGGTCCTCTACGGAGATCGCCCACCGCACGTGGTCGCGGTGTTCGACGAGTCGGTGCTGAGGCGACGCGTCGGCGGTCGGAAGGTGATGTGCGAGCAGGCTCTGCACCTGGCGCGCTTGTCAACCGAGCATCCGCGGGTCCAGCTGCATGTGGTGCCCCGCTCGGCCGAGGAGTATCCCGGCCTGAACGGGCCATTCATCCTTGCCACCGTGGCCGACCATAGCGATCTTGCCTACCTTGGAGGCCAGATCGGTGGCCAAGAACTCGATCGGCCTGCGGATCTGTTGCGTCTACAACGGACTTGGGAAGCTACCCTCGGGCAGGCGTTGCCACCACAGGAGTCGATCGAGTTGCTGAGGGAAGTGGCGGAGTCGTGGAGTTGACCCGAGCCCGGTGGCGCAAGAGCAGCCGGAGTGGTTCCAATGACCAGTGCGTCGAGGTGGCGACGAATCTGGGGGGCGTGGTCGGGGTGCGGGACAGTAAGGACCCGGACGGACCCGTGCTCGTTGTCGACGCGTACTCCTGGCGGCTCTTCGTGGTCGCGCCCCCGCGCTGACGCGATCGCCTCGCCCGCGACGGTGGTCGGGTTTCCCGCGCAAGTTCGCCGAAGTTGCTGCCTCGGCGCGGCCTGAGGCAGCAGTTTCCCCGACGTTGCGCGGATCTTGGTGGCCCGGGTAAACGGCTCGACGAGGCCCTGAGCGGGACGGATGATCCGGTCTATGGGTGACGATGGCGCGGCTGTGCCGGCGGGGACCGAGCGGTTGCGGTTGCGGCGGCTGACCATGGCGGACGTGGACGCGCTGGTCGAGCTGGACAGCGACCCCGAGGTGATGCGGTTTCTCACCGGTGGCGTCGCCACCCCGCCGACGACCGTGCGGGACGAGCAGTTGCCGAGGTTGCTGGCCCAGTACGAGCGGCATCCCGGGCTCGGTCGGTGGGCGGCGCACGATCGGGAGTCCGGTGAGTTCCTGGGCTGGTTCGCGCTGGATCCGTCGGAGGACGGCACCGAGGCCGAGTTGGGCTACCGGCTGCGGCGCTCGGCGTGGGGGCGGGGGCTGGCCAGCGAGGGGTCGCGGGCGCTGGTCCGGTACGCCTTCGACACGGTCGGGGTGCGTCGGGTCTGGGCCGAGACGATGACGGTCAACGAACGGTCCCGGCGGGTGATGGTCAAGGCGGGGCTGCACTACGTGCGGACCTTCCACCTGCAGTGGGACGACCCGATCCCGGGCACCGAGCAGGGCGAGGTGGAGTACGAGTTGCGGGCCGATGAGTGGGCGGCCGTCGGTCAGGAGCGGCCGGCCGCCCGTCGGGCGCGGTAGGCGGTCACCGCGGCGCGGTTACCGCAGCCGGCCTCGCAGAACCGTCGGGACCGGTTGCGGGACAGGTCGACGACCACGTTGTCGCAGTCCGGGTATTCGCAGATCCGCAGCCGGCTCAGCTCCCGTGAACGGACCAGGTCGGCGATCGCCATGGCGGCCTCCACCGCGATCCGGGTGGCCAGCGGCGCGTCGCGGGGTACGGCGTGCAGGTGGTACGGCTCGTCGTCGTGCTCGATCAGCTGGGGCAGCGCCTTGTGCTCCAGCAGCAGGCCGTTGACCACCGCGACGATCTCGGGCGGTTCGGCGTACCAGATGCGGCGCAACTGGGGCCGCAGCTCCCGGACGGCCCGCAACTCAGCCTCGGTGTGTTCGTGCCGCCCGCTGTAGGCATGGCGGATGAAGAACGCGTCCAGCGCCGCGACGTCGGGCAGCAACTCGCCGCTCCGGCCCGCGGTGTTGACCAGCGCGGCGGCGGCGATCAGCGAACACTCGGTGTCATGAGCGAATAGCAACTTGACTCCTGTCATGGCTTCCGCTTAGCGTCATCAGCACAAGGATAGTTTGCTCATGACACGGTGCCATTGCGAGGAGCGCGACATGCACTCACGACCTGCTGCCGGCGTCGGGTTGGCACTGCTCTCCGCAGTCACCTTCGCCACCTCCGGCACCTTCGCGCGCTCGCTCATCGAGGCCGGCTGGTCAGCCGAGTCCGCGGTGATCGCCCGGGTCGGCGTGGCCGCCCTGGTGCTGGCGATCCCCGCACTGTTGTCGCTGCGGGGCAAGTGGGACGTGCTGCGGAGCAATGCCACGGCCATCGGGCTGTTCGGACTCCTCGGGGTGGCGCTGGCCCAGGTGTGCTTCTTCAACGCCGTGCGCTACCTGCCGGTGGGCGTCGCGCTGCTGCTGGAATACCTCGGCATCATCCTCGTCGTGGTCTGGATGTGGCTGCGGCACGCGCAGCCTCCACGCCGGCTCACCGTGGCCGGGTCGGTTGCCGCGCTGGCCGGGCTGGCGTTCGTACTCGACCTCGCCGGCACCGCCGACTTCCACCCGGTGGGCGTGCTCTGGGGGCTCGGCGCGGCGTTCGGCCTGGCCGGGTACTTCGTGCTCGCCGGCCGGGTCGACCCACGACTGCCCTCGGTCACCATGGCCAGCGGCGGAATGGCCGTCGGCGCCGCCGTGCTGCTCCTCATCGGGCTGACCGGTCTGCTGCCGCTGCACGCGACCTTCGGCGAGGTCACCTTCGCCGGGCAGCCCGCCAGCTGGTTGGTACCCATCGCCGGGCTCTCGCTGGTGGCCGCCGTCATCGCGTACCTGACCGGCATCGCCGGCACCCGGATCCTCGGCCCCCGCCTGTCGTCGTTCGTCGGACTGACCGAGGTGCTCTTCGCCGTGCTGATCGCGTGGCTGTTCCTCGATGAGCTGCCCACGGGGTGGCAGTTGTTCGGTGGTGCGCTGATCGTCGCCGGCGTCGCCCTGGTACGCCTCGACGAGCTGCGCGGATCGCCGTCGACACCCGCGCCGGCGCCGGCCTCGCCCGAGCCCGAGCTGGCGCTGGATGGTCGGTGAGGTTCGCGGTCGGTGGTGCTGGGCGGTGCAGGCCGACCCTGGTGGGTCTGGTCGCTGTGTTGGACGGCCGGTGGGCTCGGCGATCGGTGGGCTTGTCGGGTCGGTGGGCTCGGCGGGTCGGTGGGTTTGACGCTCGGCGGGTCGGTGGGCTTGGCGGTCGGTGAGAGAGTGGCGTCGTGCTGACGACTGTGGTGTTCGACGCTGACGAGACGCTGCTGGACCTGCGTCCCGCGGTGACCGGCGGGCTGGTGGCCGTCCTCGACGAGATGCGCCGACGCACCCCGGCGGCGGCCGGCGTGACGCTCGCCGAACTGGAGTCGGACTGGGGTGCGGTCTTCGGCGAGCTGAAGGCCGCCCCGGTGCTGGAGATCCGGCGAGCCGCGCTGGCCCGGTCGCTGGCCCGCGCGGCGCTCGCCGACCACCTGGACGAGATCGCGGACCTCTTCTTCGCCCGTCGGTTCGCCCTCACCCGACCGTTCCCGGACGTGCCACCGGCGCTGGCCACGCTGCGCGGCCGGTACACCCTGGGCTTCGCCACCAACGGCAACAGCCGCACCGAACGATGCGGGCTCGCCGGTGAGTTCGCCTTCGAGCTGTACGCGCACGAGAACGGCCTGCCCAAGAAGCCGGACCCAAAGTTCTACGCGGCGGTGGTCGCGGCGGCCGGCGTACCCGCCGGGCAGATCGTGTACGTCGGTGACTCGTGGGAGCACGACGTGGTGGCACCCCGGCAGGCCGGCCTGCGATCGGTGTGGCTGAACCGGCTCGGCCTGCCTCGCCCGCTCGATTGCACGCCCGACGCCGAGGTGTCGAGCATGGCGGACCTGCCGGCCGCGCTGGCGGGGCTGTGCGTCGACTCGGACGGTGCTCTCGGCGCGCGCGCCGACGTGGCCGATGCGCGCGCCTAACTGGACGGATTCACGGCCATAGCGGGCGTTCAGCTGGCGTAAACCGGAGCGTTGTTGTGTGATAGCTGCCACGTCCCTCAACGAGAGGATCTGATGTGGTGAGCAAGCGCTTCACCGCCCGTACCGTCGCGACCGCGGCAGTGCTGGCACTTACGGCTGCGGGGCTGGGTGCGCCGGCCAACGCCGCGCCAAGCAGTTCCCGTACCTTCACCGTTGTTGCCGAGGATGGCGTCGCCGCCGACACGGCCGTCGCCGCGATCCGGGCAGCCGGGGGCACGGTGGTGTCCCGGGCCGACGAGGTCGGCATGTTCCAGGTCAGCAGCGATCGGGCCGACTTCGCGGCCAGGGCGACCGCCGCGCCGACGCTGATCGGCGCCGCCGAGCAGAAGGCCATCGGCCGCAAGCCGAAGCTGGACCGGGTCGAGCAGGAGCACCTGCTGGCCGCTGCCGGCGCTCGTGCCGGTGCTGCCGGTGCTGCCAAGAAGGGCGCCAAGCTCGATCCGCTCGACGACAAGCTGTGGGGCCTGGAGATGATCCAGGCCGACAAGGCCCGCAAGATCGAGCCGGGCGATCGTCGGGTGACCGTTGGCGTACTGGACACCGGCGTCGACGCCAGCAACCCGGACATCGCGCCGAACTTCAACTGGTCGCTGTCGCGCAACTTCGCGCCCGACCTGACCGACGTGGACGGCCCCTGCGAGGTGGCGAGCTGCCTCGACCCGGTCGGCACCGACGATGGCGGGCACGGCACCCACGTGGCCGGCACCATCGGCGCCGCGGCCAACGGCTTCGGCCTCTCCGGTGTTGCCCCGAACATCTCGCTGGTCGAGCTCAAGGGTGGCCAGGACTCCGGCTACTTCTTCCTCGACCCGGTGGTCAACGCTCTGCTCTACGCCGGCCGGTCCGGGATCGACGTGGTCAACATGTCGTTCTACGTCGACCCGTGGCTCTACAACTGCACCGCCAACCCGGCCGACTCGCCTGCGGACCAGGCCGAGCAGCGGGCCATCATCAAGGCGGTGAAGCGGGCGCTGATCTTCGCGCACAACAAGGGCGTCACCCTCGTCGGCGCGCTCGGCAACAACAACGAGGACCTGGGCGCGCCGCGTACCGACGTCACGAGCCCGGACTACGGCGCGGACCCGTACCCCCGGCCCATCGACAACGAGAGCTGCTGGGACCTGCCCACCGAGGGCCCGCACGTGATCGGGGTGTCCTCGGTCGGCCCGTCCGGCAAGAAGTCGGACTTCTCCAACTACGGCACCGAGCAGATCTCGGTCGCCGCGCCGGGCGGTTGGTTCCGGGACGGCTTCGGCACGGACACCTTCCGCACCGACGCCAACATGATCCTCTCCTCGTACCCGAAGCATGTGCTTCAGGAGGAAGGATCGGTCGACGCTGACGGCAACATCGTCGCCGGCTTCGAGAACTCGGTCTTCAAGCAGTGCAAGGCCAACGGTGAGTGCGGCTACTACACGTACCTCCAGGGCACCTCGATGGCGTCCCCGCACGCCGCCGGCGTCGCCGCGCTGATCGTCAGCCGCTACGGCAAGGCGCAGGGTCGGACTGGCTTCGGGATGTCGCCGGACCAGGTCGAGCAGCACCTCTACCGCACGGCCGCCGAGCACGCCTGCCCGGAGCCGCGCCTGCAGCAGTACCGCAACGAGGGCCGGGACGAGACCTACGACGCCTACTGCGCCGGTGGGGTCAACTTCAACGGCTTCTACGGCTACGGGATCGTCGACGCCTACGCGGCGGTGAAGACCCCGCTCAAGCCGAACGCCCGCCCGTAGCACATCCCGTACTGCAGAGGTGGCCCAACGGCCACCGCCCCGGGGCCCGGTCGACAATCGTCGACCGGGCCTTGTCGTGGTGTCGGGCCTTGTCGTGGTGTTGGGCCTTGTCGTGGTGTTGGGCCTTGTCGTGGTGTTGGGCCTTGTCGTGGTGTCGGGCCGGCTGCCCGTCGTGCCCGGCCTTGCCGCCTTCCTCGGCCTGCCGCCCGTCATGATCGACTCGGATTCCCTGAAGGTGGGGTGTCAGCGCCTGGAGGAAGGCGCGGTTTCCAAGAACCCGAGATGATCCTGCTCAAGAGGACGCTCCCCGTCGCCAACCGCGGCTGACCAGCGCCTCGCGCACCTCTCGGAGCACCGCCGGGAACTCGCCGTGCAGCCGCCGGCTGGTCACGTGTAGGACCAGCCAACCCGAGGCGACCAGCAGGTTCAGCCGGCGACGGTCGCGATGCAACTGCTCCGCGTCGGAGTGCCACTGCCCGTCGTACTCCACCGCCACCCGGTATTGCGGCCAGGCCAGGTCGGGATGCAGGACAACGCCAGTGGGCAGGCGTACCGGATGTTGGACGACTGGGCGTGGCAGCCCGCCCAGCACCAACCGCACACGGAGGTGCGACTCCGGCGGAGACTCCGCCCCGCCGTCGGCCAGGTCAAACACCCAACGCGCTCGTCGCCCACCGGGCCGGTCGGCATTACGGGCAGCCAAGGCGGCCAGTGTGCCGCGATCGGTTAGCCCCTGCCCGAGCAGCGAGTCGACGATGGCGACTGCCCGGACCGGGTCGAGCCAGACGGCGGTCTCCCAAGCGGCCCGGCCCGGGTCGGATCGGGGGACCCGGACATATCGGTCCCATTTGGACCGGAAGGCGGTGGTCGCCCCCTGCCCACCGCTCGGTCTGGCGGTCGCCACACCGCCCGCCCGGACGGACACCGTTGCGGGCCGGGAGAGTTCGGGTGTCGCGCGTGGTGGCATTGCGGCACCAGGCGGCCGTCCTCCTCCCGGGGGTCGCACTGGATCACGCGAACGTGCAACGTCCGGCCGTCGGCGTGTGGCCGTCGGCCGACCTGGATCTGGCAGGCGGCCTGCCTCCGATGATCGGCTGGGGTCCAGCGGTGGGACTACTCCTGTCGGCCCGCCGGCGTTCGATGGCCGGCCTGCGTTCGATGGTCGGCCGGTGTCCGACGGTCGCCGTGGGGGTGATGAGCGTGCGGACGGCTCTGGCGTCTCGCCTCTGGCGAGCGAGGTGATGGCGTTGACGTGCACGCGAAGACCGCGCTGTGGGCCGATCCGCAGCGTTCGGGGCACGAGGACGTGGACATCGTCGGTGAAGCTTGCGGCGTGTTCGACGCCGTGCAGGTACGCCGCCGACGGGCCTCCGACCACCACTCCGGGCGGTAACCGAAGAAGGGTGGCGCGGCAGGCGAGGGCGTGGTCCCGGTCCAGCCGTGCGTCGGCGTAGATGTCGTGGCGCAGCCGCACCCAGGCGGCGCTGCGTAGCTGATGCTCGGTGAGCAGGCCATCCCGGACAGCGTCGGAGCCGCGGAAGACCTGCCAGGTCAGGGCATCGGGGCGGTGCGGACGTGGTGGCATGCCTAGCAGCCTGCCGTTCGCCGAGTGGCCACCGATACCCCTGTGGACAACCCGGCCAGGGCGTTCCTGCGGACCTGTGGACAACCACGAATCCGCCTACCGGTCGTGGTATGGCATCGCTCGGATCGGCCGACTCATCGGTGCTCCGGCCGCCGGACGGCGGTGATCCATTCGCGTTGACGGCGGTGATCCACTCGCGTTCCTGAAAGTCGGGCGATCGCTGGCGGCGGTTTCAAGCGGCGGTTGCAACCAGGTGTTTGTGGAGTACCTCGGCTGGATTCTGCCAGTCGAGGGTTTGGCGTGGTCGTCCGTTGAGT